>JAPLOD010000516.1 GCA_026692735.1 Planctomycetota bacterium
GAATCCAGCGGACCTGATTCCATCCGAGGCGGGCGTCGGCGTAACGCGGCTGGGCATGGCGCGCGATCACGGTCAATTCATGTCCGGCTGCCAGCAGCCGGGGAACCAGGTGGCTGCCGATGTGTCCCGTTCCGCCGATCACCAGGACGCGCATGCTTGCTCCTCACTGTCCGTAGTGGAACGGCTTGCGGCCTTGTGCTCCCCGGAACCCGGGCCCTACTCCACGCCGGCAGCCGGCCTGGCGCGTCCCTTGAACGTCCCGTCCTCGAATACCTCGGCCCTGATCGTCTTGCCCTCCGCGGTGCCGGCAACCTTGTAGAGGAACTTTTCCCCGCGCTCTTTCCGCGCCTCGGCCAGCTCCTCCCAGGCGGCGCCGGGCGCCAGGCTCTTCAATGCGGCCGAGACCGCCTGCGGGAGCGCGCCCGCCGGGACCTTGTGCTTGCTCACCGATTCCAGTTCGCCGCTCTCGGCGACGGCGGCCACGAAGTCCTTGTTGTACTTGTCGGTGAGGGTCACCTCGATCGTCGAGGACCGGCCGCCGCCGGGCGCGTCGGCCATGACCAGCGCGATCAGGACGTCGCCATGTTTCTTGTGCTCAGTCTTCACGATCTTCGCATCCTTGAAGCGCGCCAGCACGGTCTGTTTCACCGCCGGCAGCCGCGCGTCCAGTTCCTGCTGCGTGGCCGCGTCGCGGTCTTCGGGACGCGTCTCGCTCGCCAGGGGCGCTTTGTCGGCCCTCACCGTCGTGCCGTCTTCGCGAAAGATCCCTTTGATGGTCTTGCCGTAGAGCCGCCCCTTTACCTTGAACGTGCGCGGCTGATTCTTCGCCTTCTCCGCCTCGGCGGCCGGCTCCCATACGGCCTCGCCGGCCCATCTGCGGGCCGCGTCGCGCACGGCGGCGGGCAGCGCATCAAACGGCAGCTCATGCGATGATTCAGACACGAGTTGCCAGCCCGCCCCCCCGATCAGCACGTGGAATCCGCCGCCGCGCTGGTCCTGGCCCTTGATCTTCCAATAGGAGTCGCCGTCCTTGATCGCCAGCGCGCCGGTCAAGAGAAGACCGAACAGCCCGGCCCTTTCCTTTTCTTCTGCCTTTGTAAGCACCGCGTACGGAAACAGCTTTGCCCACGCCTCGCGCACGGCCGCAGGCACGTCCGCCGCGCCCGGGGCGGCTTCCACGCCATGCGCGGCTGGAAGGCCGAGGAGGAGAACGGCGCAGAGCATCGCTGGCCCGTCAAGCTTTGTCATAGGACCTCATCCTTGAGAAGGGGCGCGAACAGATCGTGCGAAAGGGTTGACGATGCGCAGCTTGGCCCTCAGCAGCAGCGTCCGGCATAGATCTCGTCTCTGGAGAGCGGTTTGAAGTCCGCCGGGAAGGGCGACTTCTTCATCCACTGATCGAAGATGTCCCTGGAACGGGACGCCGTAACTTCAGCCACGGTTACCGTCACGACTTTTGACCGTATCCGCTTCTTCAACTTCTTGGGGATGGCGATCATGCCGCCCGGATGAACTCTGGTCTTGAACGTCACAGTCATGGCTGCACCTCCGCCAGTTCAGTGTACCTCGTGTACCCTCCCTCGCAAACACGCTTGCCTCATTCCCCTGTCTCCCGCTGCTTCTTGCAGCGCATCCCAACGTGCAGGCTTGAAACGCGCGCTAGATCGCGTATCATCGGGGTTGGCGCGAGGGCGTAGCGCGCGTGAAAAAAGGGGGGAGGATGCGCATGGGCCTCATACACGTTACGGTAACCCTTCGCCCGCTGCAAAGGGGCCGCCGTGCGTATGAAGCTGACTTTCTGGTTGACACTGGCGCTACGGACTCCATGGCCCCCGCCTCAGCCCTCACACGCGCTGGTTTCCGTCCGCGCGGACGCATGGCTTATGAACTCGCTGACGGCTCCACGGTGGAATATGAGTTCACGCTGGCGGAGATTGAGTTTATGGGCGAGCTTACCTCCGGCCGCGTCATCCTGGGACCGGAGAAGTGTGAACCACTCCTGGGCGTAACGGCGCTGGAGTCTGTGGGTATCAGCGTGGATCCGGCGACTCGGCAACTCAAACGGTTACCCGCCGTTCCGCTGAAGTAGCAGTCTGTGGCCCACTGTCCTCCTCCGCCGGACACTCCTGGTCATCGTTCCTTCACCCACCCCGCCCAGTGCAGCTTATCGCGGATGATCTCGTACCGTCCCTTCCGGCCGATCGTGACCAGGTTCAGCTCATGCGGCGCGCGCCCGATGGTCACTCTCCTTCCGCTCTTCAGCGAACAGCTTATCTGCCCGTCCATCACCAGCTCCACCGGCGCCCCCGTGCGCGTCTCCGCCCACACTTCCAGCGTTTCGTCGCCGGAGAGCACGATGGGCCGGTTGGCGAGCGTGTGCGGACAGACGGGCGTGACGATCAGCGCTTTCAGCCGCTCGCTGAGTATCGGGCCGCCCGCCGAGAGGCTGTACCCCGTCGAGCCCGTGGCGGTTGACACGATCAGGCCGTCACCCTTGTAGCGCGCCACCTCTTCGCCCGACACCCGCACATCCATGGTCATCATGGATGCCTTCGGCTGGCGCAGCAGCACCGCGTCGTTGAGCGCCACGTAGTCGCGGCCCGGACCCGCCGGCCTCACCCGCAGCATCATGCGCGGCGACAACACGTAGTCGCCGCGCAGCACCCGTGGCAGCGTTAGTTTCAGCTCCGCCGCGGAAGTCTCCGCCAGAAAGCCGAGCTGCCCGAGGTTCACGCCGAGGACCGGGACAGGGTTGCCGTACAACCGCCGTGCGGCGGCCAGAATGCTGCCGTCCCCGCCGAAGACCAGCGCCAGGTCCGCCTGGACGTGACTGAGGTCGCCGTCGCCGTCCTGGTCCACTTTGACAATCGTGGCGCGGGTGCGCAACCAGGGCAGCAGGCTTCTCAGGATCGCAAGCACGCCCGGCTTTCGTTTCGGATTCGCAAGAACGTAGATGCGTTGCATCACTGCCTCATGCTATCAGCCCGCGGCCCGGATTCCAGAATCCAAAATCGAAAACCTGTGCCGTAGCGCCGGCGTCTCGCCGCCCGCCCCTTCCCCTCCCCACGTCCGTCGCAGCCCTTCACCCGATGGCCCGATGACCCGATCTCCCTCAATACTCGATCACCGCCGGCCCCGCGTCCGATGCCTTCACCTCAAAATCCACGTAGCTCGCTTTCCCGATGCGCACATTCCGGAACGGTGCCTCCTCCCCGCCGATCGTGACGCGCTTCGCTTTGCTGGAGCCTGGCAGCAGACAGTGGACCGCGGCTGCGCTGAAGCTGCCGGTCACGTCCAGCCGGACGCGGCGCTTCGCCGTCTCGCGCTTGTAGGTGTACGCGCAGTACCCATCCGATGCGGGATAGTGCAGGCACACGTCGGCCGCCGTGGCCTCCGTGGCGGCCCAGCGTGGAGCGACTCGCGCGCTGGAGAACGCCCGTCCCGTGTCCTCGATGCCCGCCAGGCCCTCGGCGAGCGCGTAGTACACCGCCGCTTGCGCCCACGTCTCGGGAATGCCGTACGAATGGATGCCGCACTCATGGCTGACCGGCCGATCCGAGATGCTTATGCCCGCCACCATGACGTGCTTTCCCGGAGCGGCGAGCAGCCGCACCGCGGCGATGGCTTTCTCCGGGTGCGGGTTGTTCCAGCCGTACCTGTACAGGCCGACGTTCCCGAAGGTCGGGTTCGGCCCCTGCCACGCCACGCGCAGGTTCGGTCGCGAGAGCGGCTGAATGCCCCACCAGTGCCCGATCTCATGTCCGGGCCGCACGTAGATGCGCTCTCGGGAGCAGTCGTCGTACACAATGTCGTAGATCCCCACCGCGGTGGCGGACGAATGACCCGTCGCGTGCAGAAAGTGCACGCTCCCGCCCTGCACCTTGGGCACGGGGATGAGCGCCTCGGGCATGACGCCGGCGCCGTCGCCCCCTTTCAGAGCGATCACGCTGCACCCGTTGTTCGTGGCGGGGTCAATGACGTCGAAACGGACTCCGCCGAACACCTGCCGCCCGAAAGGCAGGTTCCGCATGTCGTTGTCGCCTTCGCCGGTCCAGGCGGTTACGCCGCAATGAGCGCCGTTCCGCAAGCCGACGTTGGCCAAAGCGCGTATGTCCACGGGCGTGAAGTTGGCCAGCGTCTCGCGCTCGTCAAGCCCCACGCGCCGGTAACACGCCTGCAAGTCTCCGCCGTCGCGCTCCGACAGTTCCCACACGCGGCGCAGAATGTCGGCCCCGTATTCTTCCAGTCCGTGCTCGAACGCCGCCCGCCCCAGTTCGCCGGCCACAATGGGCGTGATGGCGCCGTTCATGTACTCGCCTTCGGGGCAGCCGGCGTTCCGGTTCGAGTTGGGCCACTGCGCGCCGCTGTACATCGGGTCCATCGTCCACCACTCCGCGAAGCTGCTCCTGGCGTGCAGCTTCCTGCGGCGCTGGTATTCGCCGAGTATCTTCGTCGCCATGCGGTGGCTGGGCAGTCCGCGGTTGATGGTGTAGCCCAGCGACAACGACATCCGCTCGTCGTCGTCGCCGACAAGCCCCTTCAGCCCCTTGATCGGCTGTTCGGGAACCATGTGAGCGTAGATCGGGTCGCGCCATAGCTTGCGGTTGGCCCGCGCCCGGAAGCTGCGCGCCTCGCGCTTCCAGTGAGCGGCTCGCGCGGCGTTGCCGGCCGCTGCGTGCATTTCCGCCAGCCGGCGGAGCCCCGCGTAGCAGCCTGAGTTGTCGCCGTGGAAGAGGAACATCTTCATGCCGGGCGCAAGCAGCCTGTGATCGTGCACGCCGAAGCGCGGGTTGACGAAATCCCACGTGTCCGCGGTGTACGCGCGCTTGACCAGTCTGTGCTTCGCGCTCCAGCGCGCCGGGTGGCTGGTCGTGTACCGGATGGCCTTTTCCAGTTTCGGAAGCTGCGCCTTCATCCACTGGTCGTCGCCCGAAGCCTTCCAGGCATAGTGCACGGCCTCGACCAGCAGATACTCGACGTCCGCCTCAACGGGTATCCGCCGCAGGATCCACTTCATCCCCTCTTCGTAGGCGTTGTACTCTTTGCCCAACGCCTCGCCGAGAATGCTCGGGTGTCCCGGCGCAGGGTTCTTGTTCACGTCGTCCCAGATCATCCCGTTGGGCTGCTGCCGTTCCAGGAAGAACTCCACGCCGCTCTTCACGTCCGCGATGTGGTACTTCTGCGCTTTGAGCACGTGCGTGTGGTCGCGCAGCCAGCACACCAGAAGCTGGTAGAACTTCCCGCTGACGATATGGCTCCGCTGCTCGTTAAGCTGCGTCATGATGTTCCGCAGCCGCTGCTCCAGCTTGCCATAGGGGCCTGGAGTCGCTGCGATCGCGGTGTGCGGCTTGAGCACGAACGAAAGCGCGCCAAGCGCCCTGCCATCCTTCCCCAGCACCCGCACCGCATGCGCTCCCGCGGCGCCACGCGCGGCGAACCGCACCTTCCTCGACCCGGAGCACCGCGCGGCGACGTACACGCGGCCCGCCGCGTCGCTCACCGTCACGCCTGCCGCTCCCGCGGTTCGGACCGTGATGACGCCCTGCTCCAACGGCCGCCAGAAGCTCGTCCCGCGCTCCTGCTTCTCCAACCGGATCATCGTCCCCTCTTCCACACCGTCCCGCAGGAAATCCCCATCTGCCGCCAATCGTGGCACAGGTCTGCCCCCGCCGCAAGCGCGGACCTGCAACGCGGTGTGCATCACCGGACTTGCAGTAAACCTCACGCGGCCGGGCGAAGCGGCTTGTAACGGGCAGCGCGCAGCGGACGCGGCGTGGCCCAGAGACGGTC
>JAPLOD010000517.1 GCA_026692735.1 Planctomycetota bacterium
CGCTGCCTGCCCCGCATGGTTCTCGGCGGCCGGCTTCCCCGTAAGGATTTCGACGGCGCGCGCCAGCCGCTCGCATTCGCGCCGGGCAAGCTCGCGGTCGAGCGGCCGCGGCGTTCCCAACAGGCCCTCGCAGTTCCCCCGGCAGATCTTCGCCACCACGTCGGGCGCCAGCTTCAGGCCCTTGATGATGCCGTCCTCCGGCGGGCCCAGTAGGAAATCCGCCTCCGGCGGCACGCGATACTCCTCGTCGCTCTCCAGCCAGCGCGTGACGATGCCCGCCCGTGCCTTCCCCTCGGCCAGCGTATTATGGCTGCTGATATCCGTCCCGTAGACGATGCGGTCGGCGTACTTCGTGAAGAACGCGCGCGTGGCCGGCAGGTTCTTCGAGAGGTTGTAGAGCAGCTCGATGCCGGGCGCCAGATCGAGATGCACGCCGGGAAAGCGCTCCAGCAGCGTGGCGGCGCGAGGCAGGTCTGCCGAGAGGAAGAAGAAGTGCGCGAAGATCACCCGCATGAGCGGGTGGCGGGCGAGCACGCGCTCCACCTCGGCGTACAGGCGCTCCTTCTTGACGAACGTGCCGTCGTAGCCCCAGCCCTTGGCGCGAGCCCACTTCGGGGTGAGCGCCGGGTCCCAGAACTCCTCGGGGTCCGCCACGTGCCACAGCACCGGGAAGCCGGTCTGCTCGACACGCGCGAAGTACGCCGCGAAGTAGTCGCCGTCCACTGGCACGTCCAGCTCTTTGCGCGTGGCCGGCTTGTTCTCGAGCATCTTGATGCCATCGCAGCCGATGGCGCGCAGCAGATCCACCTGCTCGACCAGCGGCGGCCCTTTTGCGCGCCCGCCACTCCAATGCTGCGAATGGTCCAGCCCGCCGAAGACATAAAAGCGCCCGGGGTGTTCGGCCTTCGCGGCCCACGCCGCCGGGTTCGCGTTGACTATGCTGCGCTCGATCACGCAGGCAATCCCCATGCGATCCGAGCCCGTCGCCGCGGCGAGCTCAAGCAAACGCGCCTCCTCCGCCGCGGCCCAGAGATGAACGTGCGCGTCCGTACGCCATGCTTTCGTGTCCATTGGCTGTCCTTTCGTCGGCTCGCTCCCGGCTGGCCGCTACTTCTTCTTGTCCAGGTTCTCCTTCAGGTCCGCTTCCGTCACCGTGGAATCAACGCCCTGCGCGGGGACTTCGAGTTTGCAGACCCACGCCAGCGCGTTGAGGACGGTCTTGCGGTAGTTGTCGTTGAGCCAGTTCTTGTGGTAATGCCCGCCGGTCCAGCCGAAGCCGCGGCCGCCATCCTCGCGTTCCACGCACCACATCATGTACTCGTCCTTCCCTTTGTCGGCCTGGATGTGCGGGTACGGTCCCTTCGGCCAGACGTACGGGCCGTCGCGCACTTTGTCCGAAGGCTTCGCGATCAGGATCGGCGTGACGCCCTTCATGTCCGGGCGGAAGCGGATATGCATGTACCACTCGTCGTTGCAACTGAAGGGCTTGACGCCGCGCGTGATGGGATGCTGCGGGAACGTCTGGTAGTCCGGCGACCACATCGGATTGCACGAGAACCTGTCCTCATAGTAGCCGCCGGTCCATTCCAGGAATTGCGGCCCGCCGTTGTCCTTCGGCACTTCCACGGCGAAGTGCATCATGCCGACGCCGACGCCCTTCTTGGCCAGTTCGCCGATGACCTTCGCGTGATCGCCCTGGATGAACGGGTTCCCGCCGGCGCCGTCCGAATACAGCACCACGGCCGCGGCGCCGTCGAAGACCTTCGGGTCCGACACCCAGCCGTTGCTCTCCACGACGACCTGCAGGCCGGGGAACTTATCGAGACACTTCTTCAGCAGCAGGCAGCCCGCTCTGAACTCGTGATCTCCCGGCCCGTGGCTGGGCTTGCCGGCAATGAGCACCAACTTCTTGTCTTCGGCCGAGGCGGTCGGCGCGGACGCGGCCACGCTGAGAACAACGAGGACGCAGAGCAGTTTGAGCAACATGGTTGTCCTTTCGTGGATCACTGACTCGGAAGATGGTCACCATCCGCGTATACACCGCCGGCGCCGTGAGAAGCATTCTCATGGTCGCACCGTGCGCGTGCCGTCATTGCGGCACGACAGGCTGGGCAAGAGCCAGCAGGTCGTCGAGGCGGGCCGTCGCCAGACATTCCACCGTATCGGCCGCACCATAGTAGGTTTTGACCGTGCCGTCTTGTTCGGCAAGCAGGCCGCCGGGAAAGATCACGCTTCCGCGGAAGCCGTCCAGTTCGTAGGACGTTTCCGGGACCAGCACCGGTTCGCGCGACAGTCCGATCACGCGCCACGGTTCCTGCAGGTCCAGGAGCATCACGCCGGCCCCGTAGAGTTTGGTCCAGGGATACGGTTCCCAGCCTTTCAGCACGCGCGCGTCGTCTTTGTACACGTAATGGAACAGCGCCAGCCAGCCGTGCGGCGTCCGGAGCGGCGGCGTGCCCGGGCCGATCTTGTTGTTGCAGTACGAGACCTGCTCGCTGCCCAGCACGAGTTGCGTGTTGCCCCAGTGCCGGCCGTCAACCGACTCGCTGTACCAGATATCGAAGCGTTCCGGACCGCGTCCAGCGCTTCCATAGACCGGAAAAGGCCGCTCCAGCCGCGCCAGCTTGCCTTTGATGCGCTCCGGAAACAGCACCATGTTGCGGTTGTCGGGCGCGGACAGGCCGAGCACCTCGAAGCGCTGCAGATCGTCCGTCACGGCCACGCCACCGCGAATGCCGTGCGCCGTGTCCACCGCGAAGCATAGGTACAGGTGGTCGTCGAGCACCGTCAGGCGCGGGTCGTAAGCGCGGCGGATTTCGCCCCCGGTCGGCAGGACCTTGAGCGGCTCGGCGCGGACTTGCCACTTCACGCCGTCGGAGCTGAATGCTATCCCGAGCGCCGTGCCGGCCTCACACCGCTTCTCCCGGTCGAAGCGGTCCGCGCGGAAGACCATCACGTACTCCCCGCGAAAGCGCGCCACGCCGGCGTTGAAAATCTGCGTGGACGGAAACGGCACGTCCCCGGAGGCCAGCACGGGGTTCTGCGGATGGCGGCGGATCACGGGGTCGGGCATTATCAACTCCTCTGGCGCGAGCGTGTCCATCACTGTGCCGCCGGCGGGACGCCGGCGGCACGGCATTCATCGTTCATCATTCATCATTCCTCATTTTGCGGTCTCATCGGTCTTGGCGGGCGGGGCCGCGCTGGTGCCACTGTCCGCAGACAGTGTCGCGGGACCGGGGGCCAAGACCCTGTCCTTGTGACGGCGCGCAGTGATCTCGTGTTTGAGCAGCGAGAACGCCACGCAGATGACGATGCCCCCCAGCGCCACGGTCATCACGTTGTTCACGCGGCCGTCCATCTCCCGGCCTTTCATCTCAAACGCGGCGCGCAGCGTCGCCAGACACAGAAAGCCGGTCGCGGCGGCGACCAGAGCGCCGTGGTAGGCCTCGCGCCTGCGGCCGTCAGCGATGGCCGCCGTCACGGCGAGGCTGCTGTAGATGAAGAGCGTCAGGTTGAACGGCTTGCCCAGATCGTGAAGTGTCGTGAAGCCATAGCCGCGGGCCAGCGCGCCGAGGCTTTCGGTCACCAGGAACAGCCCCAGCGCGACGATGAAGAGCGCGCGGAAGTCGCCTTCGGCTCGCCGCAGAACCAGGTAGAGCACCGTCGCGGCGACGATCAAGAGCTGCAGATGCCACAGCAGATTTCCATACGCGGGCGTGGCCGGCAGCCACGGCGGGGAAATCCAGGTGGCCACCATCCATAGGACCACCAGTCCGCCGCAGAACGTGACCGCCAGCGTCAGGATGGCCGGATGATGCTGGCCGGGAGGAGGACGGAAGACGACGTGAGTCAGGTTCGTGCCGCCGCAATGGGGACAGGGGTCGCCGCTGTGGCCTCGGCTGAGGCGGTGGCAATCTTCGCAACGGCGCATGGTGTCCACGGCAAACAGGTCTCTCCGCTTCGACCATGTTCTACAGGGCGGACGAGGGTTTTCGATTGGAGATTGGGGATTGGGGATCGCGGATTGGGGATTGCGGATTGCGGATTGGAGATTGGGGATTGGGGATTGCGGATTGGGTGGCGCCGCGTCAATAGCCCTTCCTTTGCATCTCCTGCTACAGTAGGATATGGGCGGACGAGCCGAACTGGCGAAAGCGCCTTGCCCGCCTCTCCTGACTAAGGGGGCGCATCTATGAAACTGCCGATCGCGTCTTTGATGGTGGCATGCCTGGCTGCGGCAGCGGCCGTGGCGGGGGAAGTACGGCTGAGCGTCGCCGAGCCTTCCGGCGTGGAGCGGCAACAATGGCCGGTCAGTTCCGGCATTCCGCTTGCCCAGGGCGCGCTTCAGGACGACCCGGCCGCAGCCCTCTTTGACGAAGCCGGCAAAGAGATCGCCTTGCAGACCGAGTGCCTTGCGCGCTGGGGCGACGGTTCTGTCCGCTGGCTGCTGCTGGACTTCCAGTGCGACCTCGCGGCCAACGAGAAGAAGACGCTCACCTTGCGCTACGGCCAGGGTGTCCACCGCACGGCGGTGGAGAAGCCCGTGCAGGTCACGAAGCAGGACAAGGGCAAGGTCACAATCGAGACGGGGCCGCTACGGTTGATATACAACCCCAAGGAATTCTTTCCGCAGGGCGAGGCGTATCTGACCGCGGGCAACCGGCAACTCACGATCAACTGCGGCGCAGACGGCGTTTTGCTCGTCAAGGACAAGGACAGCCCCTTCTATCCCCTGGCAGCCAAGGCTGAGGCCGACCTCACAACCGAGCAGTCCGGCCCCGTGCGAACCTGCATTCGCGTCAGCGGCTGGCACGAATCACCGGCGAAGGGAAAGATGTTCCGTTACATTGCGAGGATTCATGCGTGGCGCGGCCAGCCCTACGTCAGGGTCTTCTACACATTCGTCAATGATCAGCAGGATGGCCCGGTGGCCACGATTCAGAAGCTGGAGCTTAGGTTCTGGAGCGGCGCAGGCTGGGAATACAAACTCTTGGATGGCACCTCATCGAATGGCGGTCGTTTGTTTCAATCAAATGAGGGCCAGTATTCCCTGGATGGCAAAGTGGCGGAAAACCACGGTTGCGGCTGGGCGGCTGTAGGCTCCGAAAGGGGCGGACTGGCGGTCGGCCTGCGAGAGTTCTGGCAGAACTGGCCCAAGGCCATCTCTTGCCAAGGCGGCTGCATCCGCATAGAGTTGTGCCCCAAACTTCCCAAAGAGTTCTGCGACGGCAAGACCCCCGAGGAAGAGAGGGAACTCTACTACTACCTCCGCGGCGGCATGTACACCTTCAAGACCGGCGTGGCCAAGACGCACGAGTTGTGGATCAACTACCTCTCCGGCAAGCCCGATGCCAAGCGGCTGGGGGCGTTCTTTCAGGCCACCGAGGACCCGCTGCTGGCCGTGGCTGAGCCGGCGTACGTCGGTTCGACCAAGGCCATGGGCGATCTTCCGCCGGCTGACCCGCAGAAGTTCGCCGGCTACGATGACTGGTTCGGCCGCGCGTTCGACAACCACCTGAAGCGGCGCGACAAGGACCGCGAGTACGGCATGCTCAACTACGGCGACTGGTACGGCGAGCGGAAGGTGAACTGGGGCAACCTGGAATACGACCTCGCCCACGGCATGTTCATCCAATACCTCCGGACCGGCGACCGCCGCTACTTCCTGCGCGGCGAACAGGCGGCTCGGCACCACATTGACGTGGACGTGGTCCACGCAACCAATCCGCTGATGAAGAACCCGTGGGGCGAGCCGCCGCAGGTGGGCGACATCTGGCTGCACTGCCTGGGCCATACCGGCGGGTACTACGACGACGCGGCGTTGCCTGTCGAGAAGACGTACCAGATGGGACACAGCACGAACTTCGGCCACGTGTGGGTCGGCGGCGACTTCGAATACTACTACCTCACAGGCGACCGCCGGGCGCGGGAAGTGGGCATCGAGATCGCCGACGCCATGGCGCGCCATTGCCCCACGCAATACAGCGACCACATCCGCGGGCTCGGCTGGCCGATCGTCCTGCTGCTGAACGCCTACGAGGCCACCGGCGAGAAGAAGTACCTGGACGCGGCCACATCGAACTGGGAGGTCCTCAAGAAGAACATCGTCTGGGAGAAAGGCTGGGTCGTGCGTCTGGCCAAGGGGCACTGCATGCACCCGGAGCGGACCTGTTATGGCAACGTGCCTTTCATGGAAGGGCTGACGGTTTCCGCCTTGGCCCGCTACCATCGCATCACCAAAGACCCGGACGTGCTGCGGGCGATCAGCGCGGGCGTGGACCAGATGATCCGCGAGTGCTGGGTGGAGGAAGACAAGGCCTTCCGTTATACCGCCTGCCCGCTCAGCACGCCGAAGGTGTACGAAGGCATCACTCTGGCCGCGGAAGGCATGGCGTATGAAGCGGCGCTGACGGGGAACCGTGAGCACTTGCGCGTGCTCAAGGAAGGTCTCCGCGAGGCGCTGCGGAAGACCGGTTCGGGCGTCGGCAAGGGCCTGGCGCAGTTCGTGCATTTCATGCCGTGGGCGCTTCGGGCGCTGGAGGATGAGGAGCGGAAGCCGTGACGCACGCTGAAAACGTTGGTTAGCGGGGTCTATTTCTCGTGTTGCCTTCCACGAACCTGCAGATTGCCAAAGCGCCGGGGCCGTCGCGGCTGAACGAGATCGTGGCCGCCATCCTGGACGACCTCTCGCGCGGCCAGCACGTGTCGCAACACACCGAAGCGTTGAAGGCCTATGGCGCCGCGGCTGTGCCGGGCCTCCTGCGGAACCTCGACGCCGGCGACGCCGCGCGCCGGTCGGTCACGCTGTACGCGCTGCAGTACTGCTGGGCGCAGGAGGCCACGGAACCGGTGGCCGCGCTGCTGAAAGGCCCGGACGCCCGCGCCCGGCACATGGCGGCGATCGTGCTGGCCAAGCACAAGGGCCTCGACGGCCTGGCCAGAATCTGCGAGCCGCTCCTGGACGATCCGCGCCCGGAGATCGCCGGCTTCGCCCTCGAACGCATCGAAGGCGAGACGCCCGACCTGGCGCGAATCCGGCGCTGCATGGAACAGCCGCGGTTGTGGGATTACGTGTGGAAGTACCTCCCGCGCTATCACTCCCCGGAATTGGCGCCGCTCACGCTCAAGATCCTCGCCGGCGGCAACCTCGCTCCGGCGCTCGCCGCCATCGTCGCGCTGATCCACCAGAACGAGCGCTCGTCCCCCGTCCGCCAGGAGCTGGCCAGGCTGCTCGCCCACGCCCGTCCGGACGCCCGCGAACTGGCGGCCGAATACCTGCTGTGGCACGGCTCGCCCGCGGAAAGCGCGGCGCTCACCGAGGCGTTGCAGCGGGAAACGGACGTGTACGTCAGAGCCGCGCTGGAGGCCGCGGCGGCGGGCATCGCGCGGCGCGCCGCGGATGTCTTGGCTGCGCGCAGGCCGGAGGCCTGCACCACGACGGAGCCGCCCGTCGAGCGCTACAACAGGGCGCTGGCGTTGCTTGGCGCTGGCGCCACGCCCGCGGACTGGCAGACCGCGTTCGACGTGTACCGCACGGCCGAGCCGATGGAGCCGTATTGGGCCTACAAACCCGAGCCGCCCGCGGAGGAATTCGTGGCCGCGCGCGAAAGCCGCCTCGCCCTGCAGGCCAGACTCTTCGCCATCCCGGCGCCGCGCGGCCGGATCGAGGCGCCCGCTGCAGCCGCCGAATCGCAGTATCGCGGCGAATTCCACGCTGAACCCGCGGCGGAGTTGATCCCGCCGGTGCGCGAGTACTTTGACCCCGAGCGTGACTGCTACGGCAAGCACATGGAGAAGGACGTCGAGGGGTTCGGGGGCATGGTCCATATCGGCGACGATGTCTGCTGGCACCGCGACCACCGCACGGTCGTCGCCATCGGCAACGGCCTCGTGCGCCAGGTTGCCTGCACGTTCAGTTGGGGCCACGTGGCGGTCATCGAGCACGCCGGGCCGGACGGCGAGCGGTTCTGCTCCATGTACGCGCACTTGAGTCCCTTTGTCTGCGTGGCGCCGGGACAGACGGTGAAGAAGGGACGGAAAATCGGGAGCATCGGGCGCAGTTTCACGTGGGAGAACGGCGGCTACATCGCGCACCTGCATTTCGGGATTCACACAGGGCCCTACTGGAAGGCGCATCGCCCGGGCACGCTGCTGGACGTGCGCTGGGATGGCAAGCACTACACCGGAAAAGTGGTCGCGTCGGACGGCGACAACACCGTCGTCGAAGTGCACACCCCGCGCGGCGCGTATTACCTGCGGCGGCCCGCGTCATGGCTTGCGGGATACGTCTCGAAAGCCGCCTGGGACCAGCACCGCCACGACTGGGCCGACCCGCAAGAGTTTCTGCGTCAACATGCGCGCGGCTGAGATCCTATGCCTGGGCGGGGCTTCCCGCCGGCGCGGCCGGTGGCTCGCTGGGGGTAAGTGCCAGAGCAACGCCATTTTTCCCGGCGCGTTTGACCTCGTACATCAGGTTGTCCGCGCGCTTGATCATGTCGTCCACAGAGGGCGGAGGTGTGGAGAAGGTGACCGCACCGATGCTGAGCGTCACGGGTGTGCCGTTCTTGCGGATCGCATCATGCAGCACGGACCGGACGCGGGCGAGAAGCTCAGCCGCGGCGCTTTGGCCGGTCTCGGGGAACAGGATGACGAACTCATCGCCGCCCACGCGCGCCACGAGATCGGTGGAGCGCACGTTCTTCCAGATGGCGCCGGCCACTTCCCGCAGCAGCGTATCCCCTTCGGGGTGCCCGAGCTGGTCGTTGATGAGCTTGAAATTGTCCACGTCAAGATAGGCCAGCGTGAACGGGCGCTGGTAACGCCGCGCCCGGTCCAGCTCCACGGCCGCCGATTCCCAGAACGAACGCGCGTTCGGCACTTCGGTCAGGGGATCCGTGCGAGCCAGCTCGCTTTCGCGGTCCAGCGCCAGCTTCAGGGCCGCCACGGCGTACGCCAGGATCACGTAGACGCTCGCGCGCATGATCACGTCCCACACCAAAAAGTGCCACACAACGTTCGCCCGCGGGTCAAAGATGTCCCCAGACAGCCACGCGCACACGCTGGCCAGCGCGACCAGCAAGCTCGGCGCAAACCCCGCGCGCCACGCCGCCCAGAGGATCGGGAAGAGATACAGCGTGGCGCAACTCAACTGCGTGACCAGAAAGTAGTCCACCACGCCAATCAAGGCCACAATGACGAGACAAACGGCGACGTGGAGCCATCGTCTGGCGGCTGGAACCGGCATCTGCAGTCAGCAACTCCTTCCGAGGGCGGAAACCTGTGGCGGAGCCCGGCGAGACCTAAGCCCCGGGGCGTCGCGCAACGCGGCCCGGTAGTATACACCATAGCTCGCCGCCGGCACCGGGCGAATCGGGGCTGCGGCCGCCTGTCTGCCAGGCACAGGCCGGCGTGCTCAGTAGAGCACCCGTTCCAGGCACAGTCCGTGCGCGGGCGCAGTCGGCCCCGCCTGGCGGCGGTCTTTCGCCGCCAGCGCTTCCGCAAGCCACTCCGGCGGCCGAAAGCCCCTGCCGACGTCCACCAGCGAGCCGGCGATCGTCCGCACCATCTGGTACAGAAAGCCGCTGCCTTCGAGGCGCATCACGATCCGGCCGGGGTAGTCCGGATCGGCGTGCAGCTCAACGCGCCGCACTTCGCGGACGGTCTCCAGCGCGGCCTTCCCTTCTTCCGCACGCTGGGCCTGCGCTTCCGCGAGCCTGGTAGCGAACGACGTGAAGTCATGCACGCCGATCAGCGCCGCCGCCGCCCGCCGCATCGGCTCGATCTGCAGGCCAAAGCGCACGTGCCAGTGCGTGCGGCGCAGCACCGCGGAACGCTCGCGGCCACAGATCATCGAGTACGAGTAGACTTTGCCCGTGGCGTCGCGTTGGGCATGAAAGCCGAGCGCAGCGTCCTCGGCCCGCCGCGTCGCGACGTCCTTCTCCATGTGGGCGTTGAGCGCCAGGCAAATGTCCGCGGTGGGCAGGGCCACGTCATCGGGCAGCAGGAAACTCGCCGCCTGCCCCAGCGCGTGCACGCCCGTATCCGTGCGGCTGGCGCCCGCAATCCGGATCGGCCGGCCGGTCACGACGCGCAAGGCACGTTCGACCACGCCCTGCACGGTGCGTACCGCCGTGGTATCGTCTTCTCCCGCGGGCGCGCCGCTCTGGACCTGCCAGCCTTTGAAGTCCGTGCCGTCGTATTCGAGCGTCACGTTGATGCATCGCGGCATGCTCGGGAGTTTCGGCTCTCGGGTTTCGGCTTTCAAGTTCGTTATGGGAGTGAGCCGGTTGCGCTGCTCTCCGGGGATAGACCGCCGCAACGCGTGGCGCGCACCGTGGCGCGGTGGCGCGGTGGCGCGGTGACGCGGGGTTTCACTTGCAATGCGCTCTCAGGTGCGCGATAAGTACCGTCCCGCGGCGGCAGCATCTCCGCGGGGCGCTCCCCGGGCAGGTGGCCGAGCGGTCAATGGCAACAGACTGTAAATCTGTCGACGAAAGTCTACGGGGGTTCAAATCCCTCCCTGCCCACCACTTCAGCGAAACGGAAAGTGCCAAACTGTCCACAGGAAACCCGCAGTCTTCCTATGAGAATCGCGGTAGCACGGCAGACACCACGTGTGCTACCAGTAAGGTTCCCACAACCTTCCAGAAGCCTTTTGACACCACTTTGTGTGCACGGAGCGTGCACGGAATCCCCGACGATCTGGCCGAAGTCGCCGCCGCATGGGCCGCGTTACCCGAAGCCGTCAAGGTTGGCATCGTGGCGATAGCCCGGGCGTCGAGGGCGTGACCTTGCCGCGGAATCGCCACGCAGACCGCGCTGGCGTTGCCCTACAGCCACGATCTGCCCGCTGTTGTTGTGTCTGGTCGTCTCACGTGTACGGGCGCGCCACACGCGCCACGCTGCTGCAGGCTGACGTGCGCTGAGAATGGCCCGCGGCTTTGCGTCCTGACGCGCCTGGCGAGCGTTCTCACACTGCCCCGACTGTCTGACACCTTGCACACACGAGCGCGCCGCGTTGCCGTGCTGGTGCTGGTGCTGGTGCTGACGACGGCCACGGCTTCCGCGCCGATCATCACGACGTGGACACCAGGCCCGCCACGGGGCCGGGGCCGCGTGGCGAGCCTCACGGCTGCGGGAAGATGCAGAGCACCGCGGGCCGCGGGCCTGGACACGGCGCCGGCGCGGTCTTGGTGTCGAGACTGCTTTCCAGATCGTCACGGGCCGCGGCCGTCGTGCCGATGATCACCAGGTGGAGGCCCCGGCCTTGGCGCCGATCCCCACAGCCGAGCGCGCCACACGCGCCGCGTTGCCGTGCTGGTGTTGGTGCTGACGACGGCCATGGCTTCCGCGCCGATCATCACGACGTGGACACCAGGCCCGCCACGGGGCCGGGGCCGCGTGGCGAGCTTCACGGCCGCGGGAAGATGCAGAGCACCCTGTGAAAAAGCGTCGAAAGTGTCGGATTCTGTCGGAGTTTCCGAAAAAACGCCGCGCTTCACACACGAGAGTAACATGAAAAGTTCCCCACGGGGGTAAGGGGGGGAATCGGGGCCGCTTCCTTCCTCTGCGTTCACACCGCCACGGGCCTGCACACGGCGCCAGCGTGGTCTTGAAGATCACCACGGGCCGGGGCCGCGTGGCGAGCTTCACGGCCGCTGGAAGATGCAGAGCGCCGCGGGGCCGCTTCCTTCTTCTGCGTTCACACCGCCACGGGTAGCACGTCTTGGCGGTGTCGTGCTACCGGGAGGATTCAGGGTATAATGGGCGCATGGCCTTAGCTCACGAGGGCGGGTCTGGTGTGCCGGCCGGCCGGTTGCTTCGTTCAGGCGAAATGGCAGCCCGGCTGGGTTGTTCTGTCCGCTCACTGCACCGTTGGTGGAAAGCGGGGATTCTCAAGAAGGGCGTGTACCGCAGCCGGAAGGGCGGGTATCTGCGCTATGACGCCGCCGCGGTGATAGATGAACTGCGCCGGTAGGATGAAGCACGCCGCCAACCGCCCGCCGCGTTGGGCGCCCGCCGGAAACACCGCCGCCTGATTCGGATTGACTGGCCCGCGTTGCTGAAACTGTGGGGCAGGTAACGCTTGTTGTTGGATGCGAAACATGTTGACCGCGAAAGAGCTTGCTGCACGGCTGGGGTTTTCCGTGCAGACGATCTACCGCTGGACGCGAGCCAAGCGGCTGCCGACGCGGCGATTCGGTAAGCGCATTCGCTACCATTGGGGCGAGGTTCTCCGTGTAGGACGTCACCGCCCGAAGCGGCGTAGCAGAACGTGACGGCCGCGGGACCTGGCTTGCGCGTGTCGAGACTGACTTCCTGGAAGCTGCCGGCGTGGTCTTGGGTGTCGAGACGCCTTGCAGATCGTCACCGCCCGGAAATCCGTGGCGATCGTGACGATCGCGGGAAGATGCAGCGCGCCGCGGGGCCCCGTGGCGATCGCACTATATCTCAGAACGGCCGCTTCCGTCACGGCCGCGGGCCTGGACACGGCGCCGGCGTGGCCCTGCTGCCGCCGCGGTCGTCACCCGCCGCCCGAAGTGTTCACGCCCGCGCCGGCGAGTCGCTGAGGCCGCGGCGATCCCCGCGGGCCGCCCCAAGCGTGCACGCCCTCGCCGCCGCCGAGTCGCCAGGCCAGCCTGAGCAGCTCGTCACCAGGACGCCCGGTGTCCACCTTCCCCGCGCCGCCAGGCCTGGCTGACGGCAGCAGCTCGTCACCCACACCCCGATCTGGACGTCCGGCCCGGGCGCCTATCCCCATGCTGGCGCCGTGTGCAGGCCCGTGGCGGTGTAAACGCAGAGGAAGGAAGCGGTCCCGATTCCCCCCCTTACCCCCGTGGGGAACTTTTCATGTTACTCTCGTGTGTGTGAACCCAAAAGAAAACGGCCCGTTTTAATCCGTGCATGCGCCGCGGCGCCGTAGCCCGCAGGACACGTTCTGCATTTCCGTTGACGGCCGCGCCGGGCCGGTGTAGATCATCCGCGCCGGGCTGGGTAGGCCCGCGACTCGCACAACGAAAGGCTACAGCCCAGAGGGACGCGACAGCCGCAAGGCTCGCAGCTTCACGCGCCAGCGTGTCGCCTACCAGTCCCGCCCTGGGCACTGCCACGGCCAGACCGGGGAACTGGCCCTCGATACGCACACAACAAGCGGGGCGCCGACGCGATTGGAACGCGCCGACGCCCCTGGCCACACACCAGACGAACCTGGCAGTGGTTGCCCCGAATCTTGGGGGAATCCTGCCCTTTCTGAAAGGGCATTTTTCATGGGGAGTCCAGACGACGAAACGGTACGGGCCGCCAGAGCGCGCTACCCGGACCACATCCTGCTTTTCCAGAACGATCAACAGTACGAGAGCTACGGCCGCGACGCCGTGACGGTCTCACAGATCATCGGCCGCCAGCTCACACGCAGCGCCGCGGGCCGCTGGCCTTGCTGTGCGGTTCCGATAGCCGGGACCACGATCCCGCGCCTTCTGAGGGCCGGTTACTCCGTGGCCGTGAGCGAAGAGAAGGGCGCCGGCGTGACCCGTTCAGAAGCGCAGCCGGAAGCAACCGCCCTGTCGAAGTTGCTGGCCGGCTTTCCGCCAGTCGGTACACAGTTCAACTGTGGTGCGGACTTCCACCGCGCATACGAGCGCTGCTTTCGGGGACTGAAACAGGAGTGCTTCCTTGTCGCTGTTCTTGACCAGAAGAACCGGCTTCAGCACACGGAACTCGCGGGCATCGGGACACTGACGGAAGTTCTCGTGCACCCGCGGGAAGTGTTTGCGAGCGCCATCGCGCAGCGGGCCGCCAGTATCGCCGCGCTGCACAATCACCCTTCCGGAAATCCCAGACCAAGCCCACAGGACAAAGAGATAGCGGCGCGCCTGGCTGAGGTGGGCAGCCTGGTGGGCATTCACTTGCTGGACTTCATCAACATCGGCCGGGGGCACAGATTCTTCAGCTTTGTTGAAGGGCACGTGCCCTTCACGGCGCCGCGCATGGCGACGCCGCGCGAGCTGGTTGCAGCCGACGCCGCCAGCAAGGCAGCAAAAGAGGCCGCCGACAGCGTCGCCGCCAAGTTGGACGCCATGCTGCCGGAACTGAAACGCCGCCTCATAGCCGCACTGCGTCCGGACGCCCTGCCCGACGCGCAGCGCCGGCGCCGCCCGAGGCCTGGTAGTCTGGCCCGGCACAGACGCGAGCGCACCAGGGGGACGCGCTGACCTTCACGCGCTGACGACGGACCCGACTGGTGCTGACGACGGACCCGTGCTGGGGGTCGAGGGGACTTGCGGAGCGCCGCCGACGAAGTAGAAGGGACGCACCGAGGGAAAAGGGGGGGAACACGAAGCGCGGCGTGAAGGGTTGCACGCTGCACGTTCAAGGGCTGAAAGAAAGAAGGCGTGAGTCGTCACCCTCACGCCTTCACGCAGGCCCCACAGACAGGAGCAAGCTGTCATGGAACCCGAGGATCCCACCTCTACCACTCCCGCCGCGCCCGTCAACGCCGCCAGCGAATCCCCCACGCACCAGGCCGCAAACGCAGCCGCGCCGCCGATCACCGAACTTGACCTATCCCATCGCCCATACGCCAGCGTGCAGCGCCACCCGAACCGCCCCAACTTATACATACACTTTCGCCCGTTCGGCGAAACCAAGGTGGTCAAGCGAAGCTCCTACACTAAGGATTCCTGCGAAGCGGGCCAGATCGCCAAGGCTATGAACTGGGCTTGGCAGCATCGTAAAAGGTCGCGGGACGCGGTGAGCGGCCAAGTTCAAGCATTGCTGGCAGCGCCGTACTACGGCTTTTTCTGGCGTCCGTGGTGCAACGCTCAGTCTCCCGAAGAATACAGACCCTGGCCTTCCTGCTATCTGTACTTTTTGGGTGGCAAGCAGATCGGGATTCGGTTTCGCCTGCCGAATGCAGGCCAAGACGATCTGCTCGCCTGCAGGACGCTGCGTGGCGCTGATGGGCTGTGTGTGCAGCCGCCGAAGGCAGGGCAGCGCATTGACGAGGCAGAGGCGAAGAGAATCAAGGCCGACATTCTGAGGGGCCAGACGAATCCAGAGCTTGTCGAGAAACGTGGTCTTCACCCCGTGGCCCTGACGCTGCTGACGCCGCCTTACGGCGTGAACATTCCCGGCGGCGACAAGCCCAGCGCGAAGAAGACGGTCAACGTCTACCACTTGACGGGCGATTCGTGGAACTTCGCGTTCTGGCATCCGGCGCGCGAGAAGTACGTCAACAAGTGCGTCACGGTCAAGGGGACGAAGCCGCCGCGCCCTGGCCGGTACGCAGTGAGCGCGAAGGAACTGAGGAAGGCATTTCCGCCGGCACTGCGCACGGTCCGCGATCACATTGCCCGGCTTAAGAGCAACACCAAGTACCACGCCGAAAACGGACGCGACTTGGCCACGACGGACGGGATTGATCCGCACGCAGTGAATGCGTTCTTCGTCGAGGACGCCCGCGGCTCGTCAAGGCTTCCCGAAGGCTCCGTCCGTGTCCTGGGCAATGGCCGGGGCTACAAGCGGATGTACTTCCGCAACCCGGTGACCAAAAAGGTAGTTCGCCTGTACATCGGCAGGCTTGCCACGACGGAAGAGCAGGAGAAGATCGAGCGCGACTTCAAGGAACTCCTCACCGACCCGCGGTATCGCGCCAAGGACGGCCGCCAGCTCGCCAAGCAGAAGAACCTGCACGCCAAGGCCGTGACCGCGTTCTACGACTACGACGATCCTGACTGGCAGCAGTGGCTTCGCGGCGGAACGCCGCCGGCGCCAGCGACGGGCGCCAGCCAGGGCGAGCGCCAGACCACGCCCGCGCCGATCACCACGGCGCCGCCAGCGACCGACAGCCAGGCCGGAACCCCGCCCGCCGCCGCCGGCCGTGAGCCACAGGCCCCGAAGGAACCGCACAATGCCCCGGTGAAAGCTGCGAAACCCAACGGCGCCGCGGCCGAATCTGGCACGTTCACAAGCCGCCAGCTTTGGAAATGGGAAACGCTGCACCAACGTCTGTCGGTAGTCGCCGCACACCTGGCTTCGCTTCTCAGCGTCTCAGTTCGTACCGTTCAGAATTGGTCAACGCTCTACGGATGGTCCAGGGGCATGACCCGGCCGGATAACCGAAGCGTCGCGGTATCGCGTGAACAGGTGTTGAAGACGCTAAAGGAAATGGGCTACGCCCGTTTGCGCGGTTCTCATAGGGCAGAACCGACGTAAGCACCGACCGGCAACACCCAATGCTTTCGCAGTTTTGCGCGATTCTCATAGGGTGAATCCGTCACAACACCACAAGTTCAAAAACAACTCTTGACTCGCGTGTTGCGCAATCGTCGCGGGGACGCGCCGCATGAGGCCGTTTGGCAGTCACGCCTTTTTGCGCAGTCTTCATAGGTGAAAGTCCGCAGCTTCTATAGCCACGGGGCGTAACGTCCCCAGGTGCTACTCTTACCGCAATGCTCCGGACCTGAGATTCACGCGGCGTTTGTGCGCCGCACGGGGCCGGGCAACAGCGTGGGGGAGAAAGGAACGGAATGAGGACCGACGCGCCGGACCTGTTCACGATGAACACGCCGCCGTCACCTTCAACCGCGGCCGCGGCGCCGCTCGCAGAGCTGCGGAGTAGCGGGCATTCGCTTTCGGGCCTGGCTGCACCGGACCCGGCTTTTGAGGCCATCTTTCTTGACGAGCTGGGGGCGCACGGGCCGGCGTCCGCTTCCGTGGTACGAGCGCGCCGGAAGATCCCGCCAAGCTCATCTATCGGCGCAACGATACGCGCCTTGGCTGCCCGTGGCGCCATCTTCCCTGTTGGTTTCGTTCCATCTATCACGCCCGAAGCCAACGGCCGCATTGAACGTGTCTGGAGTCTCACGGCCGCCGCACCGGGGGGTGGCGCATGAAGCGCGGCGGTCCTGGGCATCCGAAGACCAGGGAGTTGCAGCGTCTCTTGAAGACTTCCCGCGCTGAAGCTGTCGGGGTGCTGGAAATGCTCTTCCACTTCACAGCCACGTATGCCCCGCGTGGCGACATAGGCCGGTACTCAGACGAGGAAATCGCCGAAGCGTGCAGATTCCCAGCGGCACGCGCCGCGGAGTTGGTCAACGCCCTTGTGGCCGCCCGGTGGTTCGATCCCATGCCGCCGCCGATTCGGCTCTACGTCCACGACTGGCACCAGCACGCCGAAGACGCCGTGCACATGGCGCTGTTTCGCAGAGTTGAGACCTTCGCCAACGGCTGTATTCCGAGCAACAAGCGGCTGACGAAAGCGGAGCGTGCCACGGCCACGGCTGCCTGGACGCAACAGTACGGTAACGAAATCGCGCGGCTGGCCTTCAACCAACGGAAAGGCGCCCCGCTTCCCTTCCTGCCTTCTTACCCCTCGTCTTCATTCTGTGCGCACGCCGTGCGCACGCCGTGCGCACTGCCATTGCCTTTGCCGTTGCCTTTGCCGTTGCCGGTAGAGAGAGAGAGCACGGGCTTGTTTGACCAACGACCGGAAGCCGAAGCGCCGGCCGCCGACGCCGCGCCAGGCCCCGCCCTGGTGCTGTGGCAAGGGGCTTTCGCCAAGTCTGCCCGGGCTGACGTGGCAACCGTGGCAGATCCCGGGGAAGTCGTCAAGCTGGAAGCCGTCTTGACGGCCGGCTGCAAGGGCAACGCGGAAATCTTCAGGCGCGCCCTGGCGCTGTTCTTTGGCCGGGAGCTTTACCGGAACAAGACGCCGCTCGTCTTTCTCCAGCACGCCAACGACCTGATACGCGACGCCGGCCGGGAACGGGACAAAGAGAAGCGCGAAGCCGAAGCGTACCGGCAACGTCAAGCCGAAGAGGCCCGCGCCCGGGCAGACCGCGAGGCCCGCCGCCAGGCCGCCCAGGTCGCCCTGGCTGCCCCGCCCGCTGCCGATCCCAGCGTGAGGCCCCTTGAAGAATCCGAGCGCCCGCCGCTGGCCATTGCCGACGCACTGCCGCCGCTCGTCAGAGTGAACGGGGGTGCTACGTGACAGCCCAGGCTACGCTCTTCGATCTTGCAGAGGCCCCGCCGGCGTCAACGACCAGGCCCGCGCCGCCAGCAGGAGGACCTCCACGGCGCCGGATGCACCAGAACAGCCTGGCTGCCTACCGCCAGGGCACGCGGGAACTGAGCACACGAGCTGCGCAGATCATGGCCTGGGTTCTTACCAATGGGCCACACACAGACCGGGAAGTTGCCGCGGGCCTTGGCTTCCACGATCTGAACGCCGTCCGCCCTCGCATCACGGAGCTTGTTGCCGCGGGCCTTCTCTGCGAACTGCGCAACGCGAAAGACGACCTGACGGGCAAGACCGTGCGTGTGGTTTCCGCCACGGCCGCCACTCTGCCGGTTCCCGACCCTTCACCTTCACCCCAAGCGCCGCCGGCGCCGATCCCCGCGGCGGCCGTTCCTGCTGGAGGACCCCATGGTTGAGAGCATCATCACCGCCCCGCCCGCCGCCGAGGCCGCGCCGCCCGCCGATCTGCCCGACGCCGAAGGCGACATGCCCGCGGTTGTGGACGCGCTGGCCAATCTGCCAGAGGGGGCCGTTGTGACCGAAGCGGGCTTAGCGCGAATCTTCAACCGCTGCGTTGCGAGCGTGAAGGCCGCGGTTGACCGCGGGGAACTGCCCCGCCCGGTCAAGGTCTTTGGGAAGCCGTGCTGGACGGCCGGCGCAATCGTCCGGCACACGGAGGCCCGCCTGGACGCAGAGGCCCGGAAATTCGCAAAACTTCGTGTTTGACAATCGGTATAACTCATAGTAAGGTGAGAGCATGACTACACCAAGACGCAAGAAAGCCAAGATGGGCAGGCCCAGCAAGGGCCGGGACGCCAAGACACGTCTGCTTGTCGTCAAGATTTCCGCGAATGAACGGGCCGCCTGGCTGAAGCACGCCAAGGCCGCCGGGATGCCCTTGGGGCCGTGGCTCTTGAGGCCGCGTCGTGATGAACTGGAAGGGAGCAAGTGACATGGCCGGTGCATCGCAGAAGTGTTTGCCATCCGGGTTGCGGCGTGGATGGTTCACGAACTGGAAGGGCCGACGCGAGTTCTTCACGCACCGCGGCAAGCACAAGGAAGTGCTGGCCTTGGCCAACGACCTGCAGGCCCAACACAACCGCGTCCGAATTGGCGTTGACCCGCCGCCGAAATCGAGCGACACGCCCCGCACCTTTGACGAGGTGTGCGCCGAATACCTGGAATGGGGCCGGGCGTCCGGCGGGCGCAACGGTCACCCGTGGGGCACCAAGCACGCGCAAAAGCGCGCCTTCCATCTCGACTACTGGCAGGGCGAGCTTGGCTTGTCAATGCTGACAGACCTGGACGGCTGCCTTTCCCGTGTCGAAAAAGCCTTGCGCGATCTGGTGTGTGCGCCGAAGCGGAAAGGCGATGCCCCGCGCAAGCCAACTGGCAAGACGTTGCAGAACTACGCCGAAGCCCTGCACGCCTTCATTGCGTGGAGCATCCAACACGGCTACATGGATGCGGACCCGCTGGCCGGGCTTGTCGAGTTTGATGCGACACCACAGCAGACCCGCCGCAGTCTGACGGCCGCAGAAGCACAGGCGTTACTCGCCACGATTGACACCGCCGGCAGCGCCTATGCCCGCTTTGCCCGCCGGCGCCGCATGGGGTACGCCGTAGCAATCACAACGGGGTTGCGCGTGCTGGAACTACAATCCCTGCGAGCGAAGCACCTGGATACGACCCGTGGCGGATTGAAGCTGGAAGCCGCCTGGACAAAGAACCGCCGCGACGGCTGGCAACCTCTGCCCCGCGTGTTGGTGGATGCGCTGGCCGCGGCTGCCAAAGGCATCGGCGCCAATGACCCGCTGGTGTTTGTGGCCCGTGAGACGAGCAACGCCTTAGAGCGTGACCTTGTGCGCGCCGGGCTGACGAAATGGGGGCCGGGCGGACGGGCAGACTTCCACGCCCTGCGTCACACGTTTGTCACGATGCTGCACGCGGCCGGCGCAACCTTTGAGGAAGTGCGGTTGCTGGCCAGACACGCGCCACGGGGGCTGACTGACAAGACGTACCTGCACGTCAGACCGGAACGGCTGCACGATCTGGCCGAAGCCGTGGGGCGTATGGTTCTGCCGGAAGCCGCGGCCGTGGCCGAAGCCGTCCGCACAGGCACGGATGATGCGCCGATCATGCCAGAAACGGGCGAAACCTGTGCACGGAGCGTGCACGAAGCCAGGGCACGCACGGGCGCCGCTTCTGCAACCGCCGAGTCTGTAAGCCGGTTAGCAAAAGCCAGAGACGAAAGTCTACGGGGGTTCAAATCCCTCCCTGCCCACCATTTCAGACTGCGGCAAGCACGACTCTTTAGCCGCACAAAGCACGATAAACCCCGGCAGTATCGGGGCTTGTGCTGGTAGCACGAAATCAAGCGATAGTGTTACTACCGCAGAAGCGGGGCACAAAGAAGGCACTAATCCGGCTTCGTTTACGGCGCTATTACGGCACCAGAACGGCACCGCCGCGGCTGGCCCTGCGAGTCTGAGCGGGGCTACCCCCGCCCAACAAATAGACATAATCCACAGAATGCCGGACGATCTGAAGAAGCTGGCCGCGCTATGGCCCGCCATTCCCGCGGCTGTGCGTGAAGGCTGGCTGGCCACGGCCGAAGCACTGGCCACGAACGCCAAGGGGCAAGGCCAT
Source organism: Planctomycetota bacterium (assembly GCA_026692735.1). Classification (GTDB taxonomy): domain Bacteria; phylum Planctomycetota; class SZUA-567; order H5-PLA8; family H5-PLA8; genus JAPLOD01. The sequence goes on from JAPLOD010000517.1 coordinate 20,669, forward strand.
GCTTGAACGACCGCGCCACATACCCGCCATTTGCGCCCCGTTGCGCTGTGGGCAACGATCTGCCGGCCGGTGGTCTGACGGGGGCCGCTTTCGCAGTATGAACGCGCCACACGTGCCGCAAGGTACTGTGCGGGGTACCCGGCTAAGGTGCGGTGGTCACGTTCGAGGGGGGGTGTGTTCTAAGTTTGTTTTTCGATGGCAGCCGGTTGGTTAACTTAGAATAGAACCCCCTGCGACCGTCGCCACCGCAGCTTGACCCCCGGGCCTGGACAGTACCTTGACCCCCTTGCCGGGGTAGGGGGTCGGCATTTCTATGGCCGCAAGCCCCCACCGGATGCGCAAGCGCACACGCGTGTGCAGGGGTTTTGGGGGTAAAGGGGGCTCGGGGGGTGGGGGTATCGTACCACTTGCTAATGGGCTGGCCGCGGCGTTGGTGTACGTGAGGGTGACAAAAGGGCACAGGATGGGCGCCACGTCATAGCGGCGGAGTAGTATCGGAGTCAGCACACGACGGCCGCGGCGAATGCGGCCACTTGGTGAGGGGGGATGCCATGAAGGCTACGGCCATCGTTATTTTTTGTTTCGCATTGATGCTCGGCGGCGGCGCCCTGCTGACGAGTGGTAGCGTGTTTCGGGAACAGACGGAATACAAGGCGCTGTGCGACCTATGGTCGGCGCTCTTTGTTCTTGGGATTCTTGGCGCCTCAATTTTCTTCATGCTCTGCGCCATCCTTGACCAACTGGAGATGCTTGCCCGGACGGTGCCTAAGCAGCCCGTCGCCCCTCCGCCGCCGGCACTCGTGAAGCAACTGGACAAGCTAACCGCACCGGAGCCGCCAGCCCAGCCCCCGCCGCCCGCGTCGCCGCCCGGGCTGAAGGTTTGGGGCGGGAAGTAGGTATCCTGCAACCGTCTCTTGACGAGTCCGCCGCGGCGGGGTTGACTGCACAAGGCCGGGGCTAGTCTGGCCAGACGAAAAGCGGGAAGTCCAACCGCCTGCCCCGGCTTCACTTCTGGACGCGGAAGGACACCGCACATGGCACAGACTACAACCCCCGACGAAGACCGCGAAGAGAAGCTTGGTTGGTTGGCGGAAGCAATCCGATACCTTGCCCGCGACAGGCATGGCCCGCCGGCATTTGGGAAGCACGTTGGGTTAGAATCCGCCGAAGCGTTGGCAGAAGTATGCGCGACGTGGAACTTCCACGGGCTGGGCACATGTCCCAAGGCAAACTGGGCCGGGCTTCCCGCCCTTCCCGCACAGCGCATTTTTGACCGGCTCGACTACCTACGCAAAGCATGGGAGCGCGGGAAGCAGCAAGCCGTCAAGTTGCACCTGGACGACTTGGCCAACTTCGTGGAGCGGTCCGCCGAAAAGACGAAGAGTGGCGCGCCGGCCGAAGCGGGGCGTATCTTGGGCAACCTAGCAGACGCTTGGCGCGTGGACACAGCAAATCACCGCGCCATTTTCTGGCAGCCGTTCCGCAACCGCGGTCTAATGCGCGTCGTTGCGCTTGGGCAGAGCGACCCCGAAACGCTCGCACGGGTGGAACACGAACTACCACAAGTCTACCGCCTGACGAACGCGGATATTGCCGAATTTGCCCGGCATGGCGTGGAGTGGAAGGGGCATGGTTGCGACCCGGATTTCATCGCACGTATCGAGCCGCTGGCGCTGGGGTGCGGCGTGAAGCCCGCCGACTTGCCGGACTTGAGTGTCCCGCAGCTCGTGGGGCTGCTGAAAACGAAACAGGCCGCGCCGGTCGCTGGCACATCGCAGGAACCGCCGGCCGCGCCGGCCGCCCGCATGAGCGCGGACCCCACTTCGCTAGTGGTGCACCTCAAGGCGCTGAGCGCGCCTGACACAGAAGGGTCGGCCGATGTGGCGGCCGCACGCGCGTGCGGCCTGAGCGTGCGG
>JAPLOD010000518.1 GCA_026692735.1 Planctomycetota bacterium
TGCCTCTGGCAATCGTAGGGCTGGAGGCGCCGCACTTCTTCCAGTAGCCCACGCCGGCGATGTAGGCGTTGAACGTCGGCCCGCTCTGCGCATCGGCCTTCCATGGCTTGCGCAGCGCTGAGGCCAGAGCGCTCCAGGTCGGGCGGTGCTTGCGGTACAACTCGTCCACGCCCCAGTTGGCGCGGTACTCATAGCCGCCTTCCGGGCCAACGCCGCCGCCCGTTGACCCTTCCGGCCACAGTTCCTCATCCTTGAACGGCAGAACGAGCTCCACCTTGGCGATGCTGTAGCCTTCGTTGAGTTTCGCCGCAATCTTCTCGGCCGCTCCAGGGAAGCGCACCAACAGGCTGCGGCGCAGCGCATCGAACGCCAGCGCGCCGGGTTTGGCCCCGTTGTCGCGAACCTTCGGATGCCACGCCGCTGTGCCCCCGCGGTCTTTGATGACGCTGTCGGTGATCACGCGCACGCCGTCGGCCGCCGTCACCACAGGCTGGTCCCACATGGGCCGGAACGCGCTGATGCCCGCGGTCTCCGGCGTGTCGAGGACCACCGTGGCGGGCTCTTCGGCCAAGGCGCGCACGCCGAAACAGAAGAACGTGGTGAGTGTGGCGGCGCGTACCGTCGCGCAGACGAGACGTCTCATGCGTGAGCATCCTCCAGTTGAATTGTCGCCGACAGCATACACCGCGGGCGGCATTGCAGACATCCGCCCTGTGAGGAAGGGCACGCCACGTCACGCCTGCACTGTCGCTTTGCGTTCGAGCTTCCCCCAGCCGACGGCCGTGCCGCGCAGCGCCGCGACGGTGGCCTTGATGGCCACGTAGTACATCAACTGGCGGTAGCAGAAGCGCTGGAAGAAGAGCCACACGAGGAGCTTCTTATCTTCCTTTGGTTCAAGCAGGAACGCCAGCAGGCCCGCGAGGTAATCAACCGCGAGGAAGAGGAGGTAGTAGAGCAGCACGTTCCATGAGCCGCTCGGCATATGGCCGGGGTGGTAGCGTGCCTCAAAGGCCCACGTGGCCATCGAGAGCAACAGCGTCAGGTCCACGATCGGCGACACCAGCGGGAAGAACACCTGGAAGATCAGAATGTTGGGCAGCGCCACGAAACCCAGCGCGCCGTACCGCGGGTTGAAGAGCGCGCCGCGATGGTGGAAGACCGCCTGCACAGTCCCGAACATCCAGCGAAAGCGCTGCTTGATGAACGCTCTCACCGTGTCCGGCGCTTCCGTCAGCGCGATGGCTTCGTCTTCGTTGACGATGCGGTACCCCAGCCTGCGGATGGCCATGGTGAGGTCGGCGTCTTCGGCCAGCGTCTGGTGCGTGAAGCCGCCGGCTTCGAGGACGAGCTCCCTGCGCCACGCGCCGACCGCTCCGGGAACGACGGTGATGCAGTTGAGGAGACTGAAGGCTCGCCGGTCGAGGTTCTGGCAGGTGATGTATTCAAGGGCCTGCCAGCGCGTGAGGATATTGAGCCGGTTGCCGACTTTCGCGTTGCCTGCGGCCGCGCCGATGCCCGGCGCGCGGAAGTGGCGCACGAGCTTGGAGATTGTGTCGGGCCGAAAGACCGTGTCGGCGTCCAGGCCGACGACGATCTCCGCTTGCGTCTGCTGGATGCCGAAGTTCAACGCCGCGGCCTTGCCGCCGTTGGCCTTGGAGAATACCTTGACGCGCGGATCGCTCATGAACGCTTCGCACGCGCGGGCGCAGGTCTCGTCCTTCGAGCCGTCGTCCACCACGATGATCTCCAGCGGGCCGGCGTAGTCGGCGGTGAGGAGTGAGGCGATCGTCTGCACGACGACCTTCTCCTCGTTGTACGCGGGGACTATGACGGCGACCGACGGGCGGTAGTCCGGCAGGAACAGCAGGTGCCTCTGGCGGTAATGCTCCACCACCGCCAGCACGCCGATGATGGCCAGCCGCGCCAGACCCAGCAGGATGCCGACGAAGAAGAGCAGCTCGAGGGCGCGCACCCCAAGCGTGATGAGACTGAAGCCCGCGCGGGTGAACCACGTGCTGAGACTGCCGGCGCTGACCGGCGGCATGAGCTGGTCGCGCGTCAGGCCCAGGAGGGTGGAGAGCGACACGATCTCGAAACCGCGGCCGCGGAGTTCCTGGATGAGCAGCGGCACGGCCTTGACCGTGTTCGCCCGGTCGCCCCCGCTGTCATGGAGAAGGACTACGTTCCCCACGCCGTCTTCCGCGGCGTCGAGCGTCTTCTCCACGAGTTCCTCGGGAGATGAGCCGGTCCAGTCGCGCGGGTCGAGTCTCATGCCGACCGTGAGGTAGCCGAGCTGGCTGACGGCCTCGACTGTCTGAATCTCTTCGAGCGTGCGCGGTTCCGTGTCCATGCCGAACGGCGGGCGGAAGAGGAGCGTCTGCCTGCCCGTGCGGCTTTCCAGAAAACGCTGCGTGGCCGCCAGTTCCAGTTCAAGCTGCCGTAGCGGCACCTTGGACACATTGGGGTGCGAAAACGTGTGGTTGCCCAGTTCATGCCCTTCGGCCAGGATGCGGTCAACCAATTCGGGATAGTGCTCACCCTTGAGCCCGACGATGAAAAAGACGGCGGGCGCCTGCGCCTCCTTGAGCGCGTCGAGCACTGCGGGCGTGTATTCCGGGTCCGGCCCGTCGTCGAACGTCAGGACGATCTTCCGCGGTACGGCCCCATACCGGTGCAGCACGTAGGGCGTGGGATACGCGCTGTAACGGGCCGACATGATCTGCTTGCTCTGCGGGTCGAACGCAATCTCGCGCACGCCCGGTGCCGGCGCCCCGGTGACGCGCATGACTTCGCCCGAGCCTGTGAACTCCATCTGGGCGCTCACCGGCACGTGGGTCAACGCCTGGACCGCGTCGCTGTCTATGGCGCTCCTCCATATCCGCCACACCGTCGGATCTTCGCTGCCCAGCCGCCACAACGCCGCGCCCCTGGCGTGCTGCGCCCGCGCCGCGGCAAGCTGATTGCACGCGGTCGTGGCGTCGAGCAGCCAGACCTGATGCAGGCGCTGCTGGCCATCCTGGTAAGCGAACGAGGGGTTGAGGCTGGCCTGGTCCCAGTGCCAGTCCGCGCGCGCGTTCCTGGCGAGCCGCAACGCTTCTTCGCAGGTCAGGACCGTGGCGGCTTTCTTCTCCGACCAGTCATAGGCGTAGTTCCCCATGGCGACCACGAGCTTCTCGGGCGGAATCTCCAGAGCCGCGCGCTTCAGCCCTTCGCCGAACCACGGCTGCGCCGCGATCGGTCCCGCTTCGCCGCCGGACCAGTGCTGGTCGTACGCGACGAGCACGACGTAGTCTGCAACGGAGGCGACCGCTTGGTACGGGAACTCCGCCCGGCCGAACGGCACGTTCACCGCGAGTTGCAGCTTTGCCGCCTTCAACGCCGCGCTCAGCTCATTGACGAACTGCAGGAACCCGGCATAGGGGGGGGATTGCGGAACTGGCCGCGGCGGTCCCTTTCTGGGCTTGCGGAAAAGCGGCTCAGGCGTGGGCAAGTCCTCGAAATCCAGGCACAGGCCCGCGCCCGTGGCGTTCCGGACATAGGTCAGAAGCTCACGCACCAGCCGGGTGCGGACCTCGGGGCTGGCCAGGCTTTTGGCGGTGTTCTCGCCTTCCCACTCCTGGCCGTTGAAGTTGTTGACCAGCGG
>JAPLOD010000519.1 GCA_026692735.1 Planctomycetota bacterium
GTGGGACAGTGACGATTCCGTGCGCTGCCACGTCCATATTGACTGCCGCGGTTACATCTCCCGTTGGGGCCAGATCGGCTCGGGCAAGTACAAGAAGTCCTTCACCTGGTGGCCCAAGGCGGAGTTCCAGGAGGAGGAAAGCGGGGAATAGCAGCCGAGACGCAGCGCACGCGACGCGAGAAGTCTTCGAGCTTGCCGTGAGGTCCGACCTCACTATACTCTGCCTGCAACCTGCTGAACTGGGGGGCGTATGGGTCAAGACAGGATCACGCAGATTCGGGTGAAGGGGATGCGTGCCCTCGGCGACGTCACGCTCGATCTGAAGGGGCTCACCGTCCTGATTGGCGACAACGGGAGCGGCAAGAGCACACTGCTCGATGCGTTCGAGATGCTGCGCCAGGCCGCCAAGCCAGGGATAAACTACGTCTCGGACATTGTCGTGCGGGAGTTCGGCGGCCTCCATGACCTATTGCGCCATGGTGCAGACGAACTGGTTCTGGGTGTAGTCATCGAGGGAAATGGCCCCAAGCTCGACTACTCGTTTGCACTGGCGTTCGTCGGCACGTCTCCGCGGGTGGCGAGTGAGCAACTCTACGTCTACGACACGGGGGCAATCCCCACTAAAGTCGTTGACCTGAAGAAGGGCAGTCCGGCCATTGTCCGCCGCTTGCAGGAGTCGCTGCTCGCACCAACGTTGCCTTCCGTTCGGCCCTCCGCGCTACGGCTCTGCGCCGCGCTTTCGCGCATAGATCACCACGTCCCGTTTGAGACGCGCCCTCTGTGGCAGCAGCGCGAGTTCGCGATCCACAGCGGACCGCGCTGGCCGTCCGTCGTCGTCAACGAAGATGGCGTCTCGCGATATGGGGGCAACCTAGCGAACTGCTTCCAGCAGTTGCGCAACAGCGGCGGAAAGGTATGGGAACGTGTCGTTGAAACGGCTCGGCTCGGCCTGGGCGACGACCTCCGCGACTTCAAACTGACCCCCTACGGGCAAGGCAGCCTTGAACTCGAGGTCGTCTTTGGCGCGATGCCGGACAAGCCCGTGGCGGCGCGCAACCTCTCGGAAGGGCAGCTCGCGTTTCTCTTGTTCATCGCCTTGGCAGAGATGAACCAGGGACGTTCGATCCTGGTCTTTGACGAACCCGAGCTTCACATGCATCCGGCGCTTCTGGCACGCGTCGTCACCATGCTGGAGGAGGTAGCCAAAGACTGTCCGGTCGTGCTGGCCACTCATTCGGATCGGCTCCTCGATGCCCTGGCGAACCCAGCCGAAAGCGTGGTGCTGTGTGAACTGGATGAGCGCCGAGCGGTCCAGCTCAAGAGACCCAACGCAGAACAGTTGCACAAATGGCTGCAAGACTACCGTGGCTTGGGCGCCCTGCGCGCGGAGGGCTACGAGGCGCACGTCTTCGATCAAGGTGACAAATGATCATCACTGTGATCTGGGAAGACGAACGGGGCGGTGTCATACGCGGCTTCGGCCCTCACGATCTGCTACTCGCGTGTGTCCGGGACGACGACCCAAGCATTACGCCTGAGCAGTTCGCTTCCCTGCCGAAGCGGGTCATAGCCGTTCCGGCCAAGGGAAATGGAAACGTCATCCGCAAGCTTAAGAAGGACCTGACGAACCTCCGCGCGCGTGGGCCGGTGTGCGCGGTACTGGATCGGGACAAGGTGCGCAACCTTTGGTCCTCGGCCAATCGTCCCCCAGATTGCCTTTCAGGCATCGCGGGCAAGATCAGAACAGACGCGCCCGGAGACTACGGGTTGGTTCTGCTCATCCAAAACGTTGAGTCCCTTGTCCAAGCGTCATGCCGCGCGTTGTCAGTTGATCTGCCCGTGATGAAGCCCTCACCGCTGGAACGAGACCGTGTACTCCTGAGGGCCGCTTGGGGAGGTGCTGACGCACGCACGGCCATCCGCAAGGAAGTCGCCAGCTTCGACCGACTTGTCCATTGGGTACAGGCGAAGGCCAGCGCGGTATTGCGACAGAATTCCGCTCACTGATTATCGAATGCCATCCGGTTTCAGATTTCCCTACGCCATCCACTCCTGTTCGTCCACGTTTTCCGGCGGCACGGTAAGCTGCAGCGCGCAGGAGCGCGGGAAACGTTCCGTGGTCTGGCCTGCCGTCACATTGATATAAAAGGACAGTTCCTGCCCTTCTTTCACTCCGAGGGCGGCGAAGGGTATCTTCATCTCCAGGATCTCGTCCCACGCCGCTTCTGCCGCGTTCGTTCCGGCCTTCTTCCACGGGCCGCCGAACGCGACGCGCCCGGGCGCCGTCGGGTCGAGCGTCAGCGTCAGCCCCTCCGTCCCGAACATGGCATCCGCAAGATCAAGGAACCGCACCGCCACCGTCGGCGGCGCGGGGAGCCGCTTTGTCCCCTTGCCGCCTTTCCCCGCCTGGTCCACCGTGGCCTCGCTGCGGAGATCAACGCGCAGGCAGAGGTTCTTCTGGTCGTACCCGAAGTAGATCTGCTCCACCGCCGCCTTCTGCGACGCGGCCATCACCCCGCCTTCCTTGTCGGCGCGGTACCGCCCCGCTCCCAGCCACTCAAAGTAGCTGCTGCGGCGCCCGTCCACCTTGATGCGCAGGCTGGCGGTGGGCGTCGTGTAACGGCCGGCGTAAGCGCCGCCTTTGACGGGCACATTGAGGAAGAACGGTACCGCCTGGCCCAGGAACTTGTACATGTTCTTCAGGTGCGTCCGGAACAGCGTATCGAAGGCCTCGTCGTCGCCGGAACTGCGGTCATCGCCATACCACCAGTACCAGTCCGAGCCCTCCGCGATGTACAGTTCCTCCCACGCGCGTGCCAGCCCCAGGTCGCCCGCTTGCCGCCCGCGCGCCGCCGCCACCAAGTCCTCCCGCGCCCGGTACACGTATTCCCACCCCCGCCGGTCCTCCGGGTGCCCGACCCAGATGTAGAAATCGTGGTTGATCCACGAGCCCGGGAAGAGCTTCGGCAGCCGCTGCGTCGGCGGATGGGCTGCCAGGAAGTCGCTCACGCACACCGAGCCCACGCCGTGCTCGCGCTTCTCCAGCTTGGCGTACAGCGTGCGCAGGAACTTCACCCCCTGCTCCGGGTAATGCTCCCAGCAGTTCTCGCCGTCCAGGATCACCGGCACCACCGTCTCCGTGCCCGCTGCCGGCGCCCGTGCCGCTGCCTGCACATGCCGCAGGAAGTCGTCCGCGGCCGCCTCTCCCTCCCAGCTCTGATACTGGAAGCCGATCAGGTCCGACAGATGGTGGTCGCGGAAGAGTATGGTCAGTTCCGCGCCCCCGGCCTGACAGCGCCAGCCGCGGTACAGCAGGTCCGGCCGCTCCACTTTCTGCCCGCTCCGCAGCCTCTCCCCCAGCGACGCGCTCAGGATCTCCTCGTCCGTCGCGATCCACCGGATGCCCGCCCGCGCGATCAGCGGGACGATGTCCGGACTGACGGAGCCCTCCGCCGGCCACATGCCCTGCGGCGCGGCCCCGAACACCTGCCGGTGGAACGCAACCGCCTTCTTGACCTGCGCCTCCGCGTCCTCAACCAGCGGCACGTGGCCCGTCGGCAACGGATGCCGCGGCATCGCCGCGTGGCAGGACCGCATGTCGCACAGCAGCGGCAGGATCGGATGGTAGAAGGGGGTCGTCGTCAGTTCCACCTGCTGCCGCGCCGCCAGCTCCTTGTGCAGCGGGATGACGCGCGCCAGGATCTGCTTCTGCTCGCGCAACACAAGCGTCTTCTCGTTTTCGGTGAAGCCGTGATCCTTCCGCCGCAGCTCGCGCAGGGCCTCCGACTCCTCGAAACTCACCGGGTGGAACCAGGCCAGGTTGGACCACACCTGCAGGTCGCGCAGGTCCTGGACGCGGAACTCCTCCGCCGCGCGAACCGCCGGCGCGCGCCCCATGCGGCGCATCTCCAGCAACTGCCTGTAGCGCGGGTACACGCGGATCATGCGGTCCCATTGCGCCATGAAGAAGTGGTCGAGTATGAAGCACACGTCCTCGCCGCTCAGCGAGTCCGCGGGGATGAGCGTACGCCGCAGGAAAGGATCGCTCGCGCCGTTCTCGACGTAATCCTGCAGTTGCGCAAGCATGGACGGCACAAGGTTGATCGTGCAATGCGCGTCCGGAAACTCCTTCAGCAGCCGCGCCATCCCATAGTAATCCTTGACGCCATGCAGCCGCACCCAGGGCAGGACCATCTCGCCGGACGACAGGTCTTTGTAGTACGGCTGGTGCTGATGCCAGAGGATCGCCAGGGATATGGGCATCAGTTCGCTCCTGGCTATCGGTTCGCGGCTGCTGGCCGCCAGCTCCGCGCCTGCGCCGCCGATGATGGACACCAACAGCGGGTGGCCATGCTACAGCCGCCCCAGCGACGACGTCGTGATACCTGCGGCGGCCGGCGGGCGTTCTTCGGGCGGCGGAGCAAGCCACTGGTCCATCACGAACGACAGCCCCTGCACCACCAGCACGCTGATGAAGATCCCTTCCGCCAATGGCGTGAAGACGCGGATGAGGACCTCCAGCAGGCCCACCGCCACCCCGGCGTACACTTTCCCCAGGAACGACCGCGGCGCCGTGGTGGGGTCGGCTGCCAGGTAGAACAGCCCCAGAATCGTGCTGCCCGTCAGCAGGTGCACGGGGATATTCGCCGGAATGACGTACGACCCGCCGGCCCAGGCGAAGAAATGCAGCGCCGTGAACATCGTCACCAGCGCCAGAATCGGCACCACCGGCGACGCCGCCCCGGTGAACAGCAGCAGCAGGATGCCCAGGCACAGCGCCAGCGCGCTGGAGCCGCCGGTCGTGGCCGGCACGTAGCCGAGGATCATCTGCAGCGGGTCGTACCGCTCCGTGGCTTCCTGCCCGGCGCCGCCGGCCTGCGTGCCCACGCCCACGGGTTGCCGGGGGTTCTCCTTCACCAGGTCGAGCGGCCGGGGCCCGTGCACCGCTTCCGCTTCGATCTCCCTGCTCTCGTCATGCGGCTCGATACCCCGCGCCAGCACCGGCCAGTGCGGCTTGCCATGCTCGACGGCGAGCACCGGATTGCCGCCGGGCCACGCGAACCCGATCAGGTGCATGACCAGCAGCCCCACCATCGCCGGCTGCAGCAGCGGCATGTTGTCCACGGAAAGGTAATGCTTGCCCACGAAGATCGCCACGGCAGCGCCGATCACAGGCAGCCACCACGGGGCGTTCGGCGGCATCAGCAGCGCCAGCAGCAGGCCGGTCAGCAACCACGTGCCGTCGCGGGTCCCCGTCGAATCCTTGTACACAAAGCGATGCAGGATGACATCGGCAAGGAACGCCGTGGCCAGGCACAGCAGGATCAGCGAACCCGCCCACCAGCCGAAGACGAAAATCCCCACCATCGTCGCCGGCAGCAGCGACACCGTGGCCGTGAACCGCCGCGACGCCAGCGTCTGCGCATCGGGTTTCACCGACGAACGCCACAGGAGATAGCTATGCAACTGCGTCGGGTACATTCACACGCTTCCCGGTTTCAGGTTCCTGGCTTCCGGTTCGCAGCCTCCGGCCATCCTCCTTAACCGGAAACTGGAAACCACAAATCTGCTCCTATCGTACCAAGTTCAACAGCCCCTGCTCGATTTTTTTCAGGCCGGCGGGGTTCGGCCGGAGCCCGTACACGCCTTCCACTGCCGGGTTGACGCGCCACAGGTTTTCCTCAAGGTATGGGGCCGGGTCCAGACACACCGCCCCGTACGCCACGACCGCGCCCCGCACTTCCTTCCGCAACGCCTCGTAGTGCGCCGCCTTGGCCCCGTACTGAAAGGGCGGCACGAGCACCACTTTCCTCAGCGCCAGCGAGGTCGCGTGCGCCAGCACCGCGTCCAGCACGGCCCGGTAGACGTGTGGATCGGTGCCCACGTCCAGGTCTTCCGGCGGCAGGCAGATCTGCAGCCGCTCCAGCCCGCTGGTTTCCTTGCCCGCCGCCGCCTTCGCCAGTGCGTTGAACACCTGGCTGGCGGCGCACACCACGAACGGCGCCCCGCTCGGCTCATACGGCCCGAGCACCACCAGGCCGGCAGGGGGCTTGGTGACGTCACCCCCCCACCGCGCTGGGATGAAGCTCAGCGCCTCGTCGCCCAGCTCGACAGGCCCGGGCAAGCCGTACCCCAGCATCCACTTCACGGGCGCGAAGGCGCGGTTCTCTTCCTTCTTGGCCCGCCGGCTCACGACCGGCACCACGAGCTCCCCGTTATCCACCGCCTCCATGCGGCCTCCGCGGATGCGCGTCACCGGCCTCCCTCGAACTCGGCCTCGATGCGCATCTCACGGTCGGGGGGCACGTCGTTTCCGAGGAACTG
>JAPLOD010000520.1 GCA_026692735.1 Planctomycetota bacterium
GCGCAGACTTTCCTCACCTTGGCCTCGCGGCCTGACGCCACGGCGCGCACTTTCAGCTTCGTCTTGCTGTCGCCTTCGGCAACGGCCGGCGGTTCCACGCCGGCTTCGGGCACGCGCGGACCTTTCGGCGTCCACATCAACTGCCCGCGGTACAGTCCCGCCTTGCCCAGGCCGAGGAACACCGTCTGGCCGCTGGGCGCCACGGCCCACGCCGTCGCAAAGCGGACGTGCGCGAACGGATCAACCTTGTTCTGGATAACGATGTGTTCCTGGAGATTCGCGGGCACGAGCTGCGTCAGCGCGCCGGTGACGTCCACCCACGAGTTGCCGTAGTCTTCGCTGAGGTTGAGCGTGATGATTCGCGCAGGCTCGCCGCGGATGTCCGCGCGGTCTTCGCGGAAGACGTTGGGGCCCGCGGTGCCGATCACGCGCGCGTGGCGTTCCATGGCGTACTGCCAGGTCTTGCCGCCGTCCACGCTCTTGTTGGTGCCGTGGTGCTTCGACGAGAAGAGATACTCGTCGGTCTGGACCACGGGCAGCGGACCGGCGAAGTAATCCGCCGATCCCGTGCCCGCGCTCCACGTGGCGCCGGAATCCTCGGTGACGCGGATTCCTTCGCCGGCGCGCGACGCGACGACCCATTTCGTGTCGCTGAGCGCGAAGACGATCTGCGCTTTCATCTCCGCGCCGATATCGCGCGCGGCCCAGGTCTTGCCGCCGTCGGGGCTGACGGAGATCGCCTTGCCCGCGCGGTGGCCCACGAGCATGAGATTGGGGTCCTTCGCGCAGAAGGTGATCCCTTCCGCGTCGTCGGACGCCATGCCCTTGTCTTTGCCGCCGCATTTCTCCCACGTCTTGCCGCCATCGGCGCTGCGCCACAGACCGCCGCCGGCCGTGGCAACACTTACGAACACGCTCTTGCCGTCCTTGGGCGCGGCCGCGACGGTGAAGGGCGTCTTCAGACAAGGCGCGTCACCTTGCACGGCGGTCCAGGTCTTGCCCAGATCCTGCGACGCAAACAGCCCCACGCCATCTACAATGGCATACGCGACCGGCTGCTCGCCGCCCACGGCCACTTCGAGCACACCCGAGCCTTTGCCAAGGTCCAGGCCGCTGGAGGCGCTCTCCCACTTCACGCAGCCCGCGGCGTGCAGGCTGGCCGCCGTGAAGGCGAACAAGAGAGCTGCGCAGAGAGCGAGGCGCGTCGCGTGCTTTCGGGTTGTCGCCATTGCCGTTTCCTCCACTGAGAGGCTCGTGCCAGATTGGTTACATGATGAAGTTGACAGCACGGCGCAGGATAAGCGACGTCGGGGGGAAGTGAAGTGCCGATAGGGACTGGCTCTTGGCTATTGGCTCTTGGCTGTTGGCTATTGGCTGTTGGCTATTGGCTATTGGCCATTGGCATGGAGAAGGGGGACAGAGCCCCCTCTTCCCCCCTTTTCCGTACTTTGTAGTTTGCGGTTTGTAGTTCGCACTGCGGCGCGTGTCGTGAAGCACCACGAACTACAAACCACGAACCACAAACTATGAACCACAAACCACGAACCTGTTCTCGGCGCTCTTGGCGTTTGGGTGTGCCTGCGGCAACTGCAAAGGATATCAATACGCTTTCCGCTGGCGGCTGCTCGGGATGTTCAGCTTCTCGCGGTACTTGGCGACGGTGCGGCGGGCGATATCCACCCCTTCGGCCTGCAGCCGCTCGACGATCTCCTGATCGCTCAAGGGCTTCGCCTTGTCCTCGTTCTTCGCCATCTCACGGATCTTGAGCATGATGGCGCGGTTCGATTCAGATTCCCCGTTCCCCGTGGAGAAGCCGCCGGTGAAGAAGTACTTCATCGGGAACAGCCCCTGCGGCGTCTGGATGTACTTGCCGGCCAGCGCGCGGGACACGGTGGAGACATGCATGCCGATGCGCTCGGCCACCTCCTGCATCATCAGCGGCTTGAGGTGCGAGGGACCATGCTCCAGGAAGTCCTTCTGAATGTCCACGATCTGCTGCGTGATGCGGTAGAGCGTGTGGCGGCGCTGTATGACCGATTCGATCAGCCAGACGGCCGATCCCAGCTTGTTCATGATGTAGTCGCGCACGCCGGGGTCTTTGGCATCCTTCTTCAGCAGCGCCAGCGAATCATTCGAGATGCGAAGCGTGGGCAGGAAGTGCTCGTTAATTCGGATCGCATACTGGCCGTCCATCTCTTCGACGTGCACGTCCGGCACCACGTACTGCGGCCGCCCGCCGCCGAAGCCCCGTCCCGGCTTCGGGTTCAGGTGGCAGATGTTGGCCAGACCCTCTTTGACCCGCTCGACGCTGATCCCCATGTCCTTGGCGATCTTCGGCAGGCGATTGTGCCCCAGGTCATCAAGGTGCTTCTCGATGAGCTGCTCCTCGAACTCCGTCACGCCTTCGGTGCGGCGCAACTGCAGCAGCAGGCATTCCTTGACGGTGCGCGCGCCCACGCCAGGCGGGTCGAAGCTCTCGACCAGCTCCAGCGCCAGCTAGGCCTCCTCCTCCGTGCAGCCGCCCGGCACCAGCTCCCGGCGGATGCCGTCCTCTGTCGTGTAGAAGAGGTCCATCAGCGGCACTTTGAGGTAGCCGTTCTCATCCAGGGAGCCAATGACGATCTCGGCCAGCAGCTTCAGGCGCGGCTCTTCCTTCGATAGGTGCAACTGCTCCAGCAGATGCGCCTCCAGCGACTCCGTCGGCGCGGCGGTGTTCTGCATGGCTTCCAGCTTGGCGTCATCGTCCCCAGCCCGCCGTACGAGCCCGCTGCCGAACCGCGTGCTGGGATCGTTCCAGTCCTTCATCAGGCTTTCAAGGCGCTTGACCTTGGCGGCTATCTCTCCGCTCTCGCCCTGTGCCTTGTCGTCAGCCGCTTTGGTGGACGCGCCGGCTTCGCTCCCGTCGCTGGCCGCGTCCCCTTCGCGCAGTTCCAGCCACGGGTTGGACACCAGTTCCTGGTTCACGTTCTGCTGCAGGTCCATCAGGGGCAATTGCAGCATTTCGATGGACTGGATCATCTGGCGAGTCATCACCAGCTTCTGTTCCATCCGCTGCGAAAAAGTCTGTGAGATCTGCATCCGTCACCCCCGCATGGCGTAAAGGACCCACCAGCGTCACCTACAGTCTAAATCATGGCGGCGCCGTTGGCAATCGAGTACGGCCTTTCAGCGCCTCCCCAATCGTCCCGCTCTGCGCAAACGAGAGATCGCTGCCCGCCGGCACGCCGCGCGCCAGCCGTGTCACCACCACGGGCGCGCCCAGTGCCGCGACCTGTTGCGCGATATGGACGGCTGTCGCATCGCCTTCCACGGTCGGGCTCGTGGCCAGCACCAGTTCCTGTACCGTCCCGGCTTTCACCCGTTCCAGCAGGGACGCCAGGCGCAGGTCCGCCGGCTCCACACCCGCCAGCGGCGACAGCCGGCCCATCAGGACATGGTAGCGCCCCCAGAACTGGCCGGATTTCTCGATCACGCGCACCTCGCGCGGCCATTCGACCACGCAGATCACCCCGCTGTCGCGGCGCGGGTCCTCGCAGATGGCGCACAACTGCTTCTCCGTAAGGTCGCCGCAGACGGCACAAGGGTGGAGGTTCTTCTTCACGTCGCGAATGGCATAGGCCAGCGCCATGGCTTCGTCTTTGCTCACGCCCAGCAGGTGATACGCCATGCGTTCGGCGGAGCGACGCCCCACGCCGGGCAGCTTCTCCAGCTCGCCGATGAGGCGCTCGAAGGAGTCGGCAGGCGGACCTGCCGCGCCGGCGTCTGAACCTGCCGCCCGTTGTCCCGTCCTGCCCATGGCTTGCTTCCCCGCGCCGGCCGCCTACAGAAGCCCCGGCGGCAGCTCAATGCCGCCCATGGCGTTGCGCGCCTCTTCCAGCATGGCCTCTTTGCTCTTCGCCAAAGCCACATTCGCCGCGGCGGCGATCAACGGTCCCAGTGTGTCCGGCTCTTTCAGCGCCTCCGGGTCTATGGTGACCGAGACGATCTCGCCCACGCCGTTGCACGTAACCTTCACCAGTCCCGCGTCCGCTTCGCCGACGACAGTGCGGTAGCGGGCCCGCTCCTGGGCCTGCGCGATGTTCTCCTTCATCTTCGGCAACTGGCCCATCAGCTTCATGATGTCGCCCATGCCCAGACCGCCGTCCTTCATGCCGAACATTGCCGTTCCCTTTCGCCTCTGCTCACTCCCGGTTCACGCGTACGACCACGCCATCAACCGCCTGCACGACCATTTTCACCAGCGGGTGTTCCTCCAGCGCCTTGATTTGCGCCGGATCTCTCACAATGGCAGGCCCGCTCTTGGGAAGTGGCGCCGCCGGTGCACGCGGCGGCCCGTCCTCCGCAGTCTCCGCGCCGGCAGCCGGCGCCGAGCCTGCCGGCGCCGCGAGCGGCGGCGCGCGCAACGGCAGCTCGCCCGCACCGTCGAACTCGATCTCCGTCTCTTCCGGAGGCGCCTCTTCGATACTGTCCACCGGCGCGGCGGGCGGCGGCCGTGGCGGCGGCGGGGCCGCGGTGCGCAAAGCAGGCGGCGGCTGGAGATTCGCGCGCGGCGCGGCCGCCTCAACCCGTTCCACGGCCACCGAGACACCGTGCCCCAGCACCTCGTTCAGCGCCGACACCAGCACGGCCTGATTCTGCGGCTTCTCGAGAGCGTCACGGTAGAAGAGCTGGCTTGAGGAGAATCCCAGCGACAGCACGTTGGCCGCGGCATCGAACCGCACCGACTGCGCGTGGCTCAGCGCACTGGCCAGGAGCGCGCCGCCTTTCTGGCTGGCAACCGCCGCTACCGCGCGAGCCCAGACGTCAGGCTGGAGACCGGAGGCGGGAGACTGCACGC
>JAPLOD010000521.1 GCA_026692735.1 Planctomycetota bacterium
CTACGCGCTCGGCGGTACGCTCTACCACCTCCTCACCGGCCAGGTGCCCTTTGCGGCTCCCTCGGCGCTCCAGATCATGCGCGCGCACCCCCAGGACGAACTCGAAAACCCGTCCGATATCAACCCCGACCTTTCATTGGGCGCCGTGCAGATTGTCACCAAGCTGATGGCCAAGTCGCCGGACGCGCGCTACCAGTCCGCGACGGAGGTCGCCGAGGACATTGATCTCGTGCTCAGCGGCCAGATCCCCCGCCATGCCACGCTCGAACAGCACCAGTCCTCCATTCGCCCGCGCCGCATCCACAGGCGAAAAGCCGCCGCCCGCGCCGGCTGCATGAGCCTGCTCGTGCTCGGCCTGTGCGTGGCGGCAATCGTCCTCTGCGCCCTCGTTCCACGGTAATGCCCGGCAGGGACTTTGCACAGCCTGCCCCATCCCCAATGCCCGCGAATTCTACAAAAAAATCCCGCGGATTCGCTCCACAAATCGCTCCGGGACGCTATGCTACCATGCCGGCTCTGGTACAGATCGGCCAATGGGGACGGTTGCGTCGCAGGGCTGGGTCGCAGTGCAAGGAGATATGGTTATGGCGTCGGGCAAGGTCAAGTGGTTCAACGACCAGAAGGGCTTTGGGTTCATCACCCCTGATGAGGGGGGCAAGGACCTGTTCGTGCATCACAGTGAGATCCAGGCCGAAGGTTTCCGCACCCTGAAGGAGGGACAGGCGGTGGAGTTCGAGCCGGTTCAGGACACGAAAGGACCAAAGGCGACAAAAGTGCGCATCAAAGCCTGACACCCACGACGTTCCGATCACGCAGCGGGATTGAGGAAATCCCGCTTTTTTGTTGCTTCCTAAACCCGTGAGATGCACGACACACACAACGGAGACTCCCCATGGCCGCCCAGTCCCTGCTCGCAGCCCAGCTTTACACCTTGCGCGATTTCACCAAGACTCCGGCCGACATCGCCCAGACCATGAAGAAGGTTCGCCAGATCGGCTACCGGGCCGTGCAATGCTCCGCCCTTGGTCCCATTCCCCCCGCCGACCTGAAGAAGATCCTCGATGGTGAGGGCCTGTTCTGCTGCGCCACGCACATCGGCTTTGAGCGCATGCGCGACGACCCGGACGGCGTGATCGCGGAGCATAAGACCATCGGCTGCCCGTACACCGCCGTCGGCGGCCTCCCGGGCGCGTACCGCAACGCCGAAGGTTATCCCCGGTTCGCCAAAGAAGCTTCGGCTGTCGCCAAACGCTTGAAAGAAGGCGGCCTCACGTGGGGCTACCATAATCACAGTTTCGAGCTCGAGAAGTTCAACGGCCGCACCGGCCTCGAGATCCTCTATTCCGAGAGCGACCCACAGTACTTCACCGCCGAGATTGATACCTACTGGATCACCCACGGCGGCGGCGACCCCGAGCAGTGGATTCGTTCCGTGAAGGGCCGCAGCCCACTCGTCCACTTGAAGGACATGGTCATGAAGGACGGCAAGCAGATCATGGCCGAAGTCGGCGAAGGCAATCTGAACTGGCCCGCCATCCTCGACGCCTGCAAGGCAGCCGGCGTGGTCTGGTACATCATCGAACAGGATACCTGTCAGCGCGATCCATTCGAAAGCCTGTCCATCAGCCTCCGCAACCTCAATACGTGGGGCCTGAAGTAGATTTTGGATTTGGGGCCATGAAAGTGCATCTCCAGTATGGCACGGACGGTCTCGACGTTGACATCCCCTCGTCCAACGTCACTGTCCTTTCGCCGAAGTTCGTCCCCGGCCTGCCCGACGAAGCCGGCGCGTTCCGCGCCGCCGTACGTGAACCCATCAACTCGCGCCCGCTGAAGGATCTGGTCCGCGCCGCTGACCGCGTGGCCGTGGTCATACCCGACAGTACCCGCCCCTTCCCCAGCGACCGCGTACTGCCGTGGCTCTTCGAAGAACTCTCCCACGTGCCGGCCGAACGTTTCACCATTCTCAACGGCACGGGTTCGCACCGCGTCAACACGCCCGAAGAGCTCGCGCGGATGGTCGGCGAAGAGGTTTCCCGCAAGTATCGCATCGTCAACCACAACGCCCACGACCCGGCGACGCTGGCGCCCGCAAGCCTCCGAGCCGCGACCGTCAGGGAGCGGTCGAACGAACCGCTTGCTGACGCGCGCGGCTCGGATGCCCCGGTTCTCCTGAACCGCGATTACGTCGCTGCCGACAAGCGCATCATCCTCGGCTTCATTGAGCCGCACTTCATGGCCGGTTTCTCAGGAGGCTACAAGGCCGTCTTTCCCGGCGTCGCCGACATCGCGTCCATCATGCGCTATCACAGCGCCCAGGTGATCGGCGATCCGCGCAGCACCTGGGGACTGCTGCAAGGCAATCCCACGCAAGCGCTCGTGCGCGCCAACGGGTCTCTGCTGCCCGTGGACTTCTGCATCAACGTCACGCTCAATCGCCGGCGCCGGATCACGCGCTTCTTCTGTGGCGAAACGCTCGCGGCTCATGACAGGGGCTGCGCCTTCTCCAAGGAAACGGCGATGGTGCCGTGCCGGCAGCCGTTCCCTGTCGTCATCACCACGAACAGCGGTTACCCGCTCGACCAGAATCTCTACCAGTCCGTCAAGGGCATGTCCGCCGCGGCGCAAGTGGTGACGAAAGGCGGGTTCATCCTCGCCGCCGCGCGCTGCAACGACGGCTTCCCCGATCACGGCAATTTCCGCAGGCTGCTCCACGATCACCCTTCGCCGCAGGCAATCCTGAACACCATCCTCGCGCCCGGTTTTTCCATGTACGACCAGTGGGAAGCCCAACTGCTGGCCCTGATCTGCCTGAAAGCGCGCGTGGGACTTTACAGCGCTCTCCCCGCCGCTGACGTCCGCCGCGCGCACCTCGAACCCGTTGCCGACATTGCCGCGCGCATCGCCGCCGAGCTTGATCGCGTTGGCCGCGACACGCCCATCGCCGTCTTGCCCGAAGGACCGATGACGATACCATATCTCGAATTCTGAATTAGGAATTCTGAGTTCTTAATTCGTAATTCTCTATTCCGTCTCCTCCCGGCTCTTGTAGAACCAGCCCACCGCCAGCATCTCGCGCAGCAGCATGGCCATCCACAGCGTCGGATAGTGCGCCATGACGAGCAGCAGCGGGAACGATGTCAGTTCCGAAAAGCCTACGCCCAGGCGGCCGTACACCGACGAAAACATGATGCAGGAAAAAAGGCACGCTTGGATAAGCACCAGCCACATGACGCCGCCGACCAGCCAGTGCTGCCAGGCCGGCTGCGGCGCCTGTGCGCGCGCGCCGTCCGCCTGGCTCACGCGCCAGAACCGCTCCTGTGCATTCCGCCAGCGGCTGACCTGCGCCAGAAACACGGCCACCCATGCGGCATACACTCCGCCCGCGACGCACATCAGCAGGCCGCCCAGCGTCTCCCACTCCCAACACGGCCATCCTTCGATAAGGCACATCACCAGCAGCCACAGCACGCCGTAGACTGTCCAGAACATCGGTACGCGGCAGAAGCGCCGCATCCCCGGCGTCAGCCCGGTTTTGAGTTCCTGGCCGACGGACCTCATCAGGAACAGCGTAGCCACGCTCAGGAGCAAGGCGCCGGTGACCCACATCACGCCCCGTGCCGCGGCCACGTAGATGTCCCGGTACGAACCGTAGCTTTCCACCTCGCGCGCCAGCACAATCCAGAGAATGAAGAACACGGTGAACAGGCAGCAAGGCCGCCATGAAAAGCGGAACTCTTTCTGGCCCGGACCCGCATCCGGCTGCGCCGGCGCCGCCTCGCCCGCCCTGGCTTTGGCCTCCGCGTTGGCGGCGGCAAGCGACCACCAGGCCACGGCGCGGTCCCAGCCTCGGCCAAGCAGGTAGGCCGAGTAGCTCACGGCCACCAGGGCCACGCCGAAGAAGAGGGGGATGAGGTCCTGCGGTAGCCAGCCCGAGTAACGGCCGTATCGCCCGCTCCAGCGGAACGTCGATATCCAGAACACGATTGTTGCAGCCGCCGCCAGCAGTCCCACGCCGGCCAGCAGCAGGCTGCACCGTGGCGTCACGCGGGGCGCGGCAGGTCGTTCTCGCTGACGCAGATGACGACCACCGGCAGCAATCCGCCCGTCACAGCCAGCGGCGCGATATACGGCAGGCTCGACCCCGGCATCGCCGGCAGCGATCCCTTGATGATCCCCGCTCGCCACGCCGCCAGGACCCCGCCGGCATCCACCCGCGCCAGCGAAGCCGTCAGAAACACCAGCACCACGCCCTGCCACGCCAGCAACGGCATGTAGAGCAGCCCGGCGAATTCCTCTATCCGGATGCCTCTGCGAAACACTGCAAGCGCGCCGATAAACGTGAACATCAGCAGCGGCGTGCCGACCAGCCCCGCCGCGCACACTATCGCCGCCGGGATGCGCAACAGCCAGTACCCCGCCCCGCGCGGCGCCCCCGTAGCATGGGCGTCTCGCCCATGGTCCGTGGCACGGGCATCTTGCCCGTGTTCCGGCGCAAACCGTTTCCCGCAGTTCAGGCAGCGCACTCGCGCGCCGGGCTCGACTCTGACATTCCGCAGCACGGCGCCGCACGCCGGACACGTGGCCGTCGCCGCGTCCTCATCCCCGGCAGGGGAATCACCCGGCGCGCTTCCGGGCACCGACTCGCCTCCATTCACTGCCGCTTCTTCTTCCATCGCGCCAACGCCCTGAACTTTCGTTTCCTCGTGTTCTTCGTGTCCTTCGTGGTTCAATCTGAAACCTACTCTTCATCCCGCGCGCCCTGGTACAGCCTCTCCAGCGTCAGGAACTCCCGCACCAGCAGCGCCACCCACATCGTCGGGTAATGCATCAGCGCCAGCAGCAGCGGAAAGCCCAGCACGGCGCAGAACCCTCGCCACGAAGTCATGTACCGCGTGTTCTGGTCCCACAGGAAGAGGCTGAAGAGCACCGCTTCTCCGCTGCACAACGCCACCGCACCCCAGATCAGCCAGCCTTGCCACGGAGGCTGCGTCGCGCCCGGTCTGCTCTGCTCCGCCGGCCGCGCCGCCCAGAACCGTTCCTGCGCGTCCCGCCACCGCCGCACTTGAGCCAGAAACACTGCGAGCCACGCCGCGAAGAACCCCACCGCCGTCGCCATCAGAAACACCGCAGCCGCCTCTCGAGGGCTCGGCCCGCCTTCCACGACGCACATCAGCGTGATCCACAGAGCCCCGTACACGATCCACACGAAGGGCACGCAGCAGAACCGCAGCATCGCCCAAGCCCTGCCGCGATCCGGCTGCCATTCCCCGAAACTCGCCAGCACGTACGTCATGGGGAAAAGAAGCAGCCCGCTGACCCATAACGCTGCCTGATACCACACAGCGTAGTTTTCACCGTAGTAACGGAGGCCGCCCGCGTTGAGCGCCAACGCGGTCCACACCACGGCTACCGCTCCCAGCAGGCTCATGCGCCCCGCGGCCAGCAAGCGGCGCCAGCGCAAGCCCCTCTCCGCGTTCTCCGTCTGGCCCTTGCCTTCGGCGTTGGCGGCCGCCAGTTCCCACCATGCCACGGCCCTGTCCCAACCGCGTCCCAGCAGGTACAGCGAACAGCTCGCGCCCACCAGCGCAACGCTGCAGAACACCGGGATGATGTCGTCGCGATACCAGCCGCGGTAGTACCACGACGACGCCGTGATGCCCACCAGCCCCAGCGCCACGAGCGTTGCAGTGCCCGCCAAGAGCATCCCGCAGTGTGGCGTCACCGCGTCACTCAGACGCTTCTCACTGCCGCCGCCTGCCAGGTAACAGGCGCGCGCCAGCGATTCCTGCCGCCAGGTGAACTGGCGCAAGTCTTCCAGAGCGAAGCCGAGGTAAAAGAGCAGGCCGCCAATCCCGCCGCAGCTCATGATCGCTTCCGTGTCATTCGGGTTCGCGCGGATCATGATCGCCGGAAGAAGGCCGCCGGCGACAGCCACGGGGGCGATGTACGGCAGACTCGAGCCGGGCATCTTCGGCAGCGCGTCCTTGAGCATCCCGGAATGCCACGCCAGCGCCACGGCACCCTCGTCGTTCCGCGCCAGCGATCGTGTCAGGAAGACCAGGAACAGCCCCGCCCATGAAAGCAGCGGCACGTAAGAGAGCACCACCAGGTCCTCGAAGCGCATCGGGCGGTGGGATGCAGACCGCAGCATGTTCTTCACCAGGAATGGCGTCAGCACCAGCGCAGCCGTGCACGCAATCGTCGCGGGTATCCGCCACAGCCAGTATCCCGCCCCCCGCGGTATCCCCGTTGCTGGTATCGCCGGCGTCGCTTGCCAGCGCGCGACACCCGCGCCGGCCGTAGCACGGGCATCTTGCCCCTGTTCCGGCACAAACCGTTTCCCGCAGTTCAGGCAGCAGACTCTTGCGCCCGGCTCAACCTTGACATTGCGCAGCACGGCGCCACACAACGGACATGCAACCGTCTCCAGCGCGTCAGCCGCCTCAGTCGTGGCGGGAGGATCGGGCGGGGCGGCGGCTTTGGCCTCGGGCTGCGGTTCGTCGCTCATGGTTTGCCAAAGCGTAGAACGCCCTTCCCGGAAACACAATGCCATCTCCTGCAACAGGCGGCTCGCCACCGCGAGTCACCCCTTGCCTTTCACGCTCCACGTCTTACGTTTCACGCGGTACCGGAGACCACGATGTCCGCCCGCACACCGTCTCTTGCTCTTCTGCGCGCCCTGCCCAAGGTTGACCTCCACCGCCACCTGGAAGGGGCGTTCCGGATTGAGACGCTCTGGGACTTCCACTGCCGCAACCGACAGCGTTTGCACGCCAGCTTCGCGGCCCTCCAGGCCGCCTGCACGGTGCCACCCGGCCAAAGGCCCGGCTTCCGGGGATTCCTGGCGCGCTTCTCCGGACTGCGTTTCAGATACGGCGGCCCCGACGCGATCGAACGCCTGGCCGCCGAGGCCGTGGCCGACGCCGCCGCGGATGGCGTCGCGCATCTCGAACTGCGTTTCTCCCCGCCCTTCGCCGCACGCCGCATGAAAGAACCGCTGCCGCCGGACACGGCCGGTTCCGCCGTGGACACGCTCGCGGAAGTTGAGCTGGCGGCCGACGCCGTTGTGCGGGGCGCGCGCCGCGAGGCGGCGCGACTGGGAATAAGCGTCGCCTTCGTCGTCACGCTCAACCGCAACTATAGCCTCGCCGTCAACCGCCCTGCGGTACAGCTCTTGATGCGCCCCGTTGGCGCCGCGCTAAGCGGACTGGACCTGGCTGGCGATGAGACCTTGCCCGCGCGTTTTTTCGCGGATTTCTTCCGGCAATGGAAGGCCGCCGGCCGCGGCATCACCATTCACGCCGGCGAGGACGCGCGGGCCGGAGGCGCGGACAATGTGCGCCAGGCCCTGACGCAATTCGGCGCCGACCGCATTGGCCACGGCGTGCGCGCATGGGAAGACGGGCGGCTGGTTGCCGCTCTGGCAAACAAGCGCGTGACGCTCGAACTGTGCCCGACCTCAAACGTCCAGACGCGCGCCTGCCCGAGCTTCCGCGCCCATCCGCTCAAGGCGCTGCTCGCCGCCGGCGTGCCGGCGACCATCAACACCGACGACCCGGCCACCAGCCGGACGACGCTCAGCCGGGAATACCTCCGCGCCGCCGTCAACTGCGGCCTCGGGTGGAGCGCGCTCCGGTCCTGCGCCCTGCACGCGGCCCACGCGGCGTTCCTCTCCCCGGCCGCCAGGGACGCTCTCGCTGAACGGCTCAGCGCCGCATGGCCCGTGACATTGTAGCGCCGGCGTCTCGCCGGCCGTAGCGCAGGCATCCTGCCTGCTCAGCGTAACCAACGCGGGGTCAAGAGCTCCCCGTGCCGCTAGCCAGAAACATGAAACTCGCTGTGCGCTGGCCTGGTTTCACTGGCGCAAATCCACTGCCTTCATATCATAGAGGGGTCTACGTTCGGAAAAGGCCGGTGCCGGCGAGCGGCTGTGCCGCAGTTCTTCTACCCCGGCTCGCGGGCCATTTTTGGGGGACACGCCAGTGGACGTCTCGAAACTTGTCGAGAAGGCTCGGGAGGCCGCGGAACGCCGCAACTACGAGTACGCTATAGACCTGTACCTCCAGGCCTGCAAGCTGTCGCCGGATAGCGCCGCGGCGCGGCGCGAGCTGCGCGCCGTCGAGAGCCGCCTCTCTAAAGAGAAGGGCACCTCGCTGTGGGCCAAGATAAAGGTGGTCGGCCTGCACGCGCAGGTCTGGACACTCTTTAAGATGGGCAAGTTTGACGCCGCCATAGAGAAGGCGGAGGAAGCGCTGAAGAACGATCCCAGCAACATCGGCGTCCTGATGCTCCTCGGCAAGGCCGCGCTTTCGGCCAACTACAAGCCGACGGCCGTCGCCACGTTCGAAGACATCAAGGCCATGAACGCCGGCGGCAACCCCAAGCAGTTGACCGAGGCGGTGCGCTGGCTGGCTCATGCGTACGAGGCGGACGGCAAGATCAAAGAGGCCATGGACACCTGGACCCTCGTCCTCAAGTACGCTCCCGGCGACCGCGAAGGCTCGGTCAAGATCCGCGACTTGTCCGCCAAGACCATGACGGCACAGATCGAAACGTCGGCCGCATCGGGCGAGCGCGGTGCCATGGCCAGAACCACCCAGACGGAAGAACAGAAAACCGCGGCCGCGCGCATGGACCGCGAGAAGGCCGTGGACATCAAGACCGCCGAGGACTTGCAGGCCGCCATTGGCGATGCCAAGTCCGATATCCAACAGCGGCCCGACGATCCGCGCCTCTACGCCAAACTCGGCGATCTCTACAAGCTGGGCAACAACTACATTGACGCCAAGAAGGCCTACGAAACCGCCCGTGAGAAAGACCCCAACAACTACACCTGGCTCTTCCGCCTCCACGACCTCGAAATCTGGAAGATGGTCAACGCCCTGCGGGCGCTCCTGGCGAAGGCTAAGGCAGGTGATGCGGCCGCTAAGGCACAGCAGCATAAAGACCATATGGCGCTGCTGGAGTACCGCTTGACGTCCTTCGTCGCACGCGAGAAACAGTACTCCACTGATACCAAGATCAAGTACGAGCTCGGCATTGTGTACGACGACCTGGCTCGCGCCAAGAAAGACAGAAACCTGTACGACGAGGCCATCAAGCGCTTCCAGGTCACCTTCGGCGATCCGAAATTCCGCGTGGAATCCGGCCTGCGCATGGGTCTGGGGTTCCAGGCCAAGGGCCAGTACGAGCTGGCGCTCAAGCGCTTCGATGAAACCCTGAAGCCTCTTGAGCTGAAGAACGTGGCGTGGAAGAACCTCATGTACGCCAAGGGCGACACTTTGGAGAAAGCCGGCCGCCGCGACGAAGCCAAGAAAGTCTTCCTGGAGATCTATGAGATTGACGTGTCCTTCAGGGACATCGCCAAGCGCGTGGACGACCTCACGCACTCTACTGCTGACACCAGCACCAGTGCCTAGAGACTCCTGAACCGTTCACCCTCTCCCCCGTGAGGGAGAGGGTGGACCTGAGCATGTGCCACTGCGGGCTTGCCCCGTAGCGCGCGAACGCCGGGTGAGGGGGTGCCCGGCGCGCGCCAGCCTTGACGAAGCCACGCGCAGGCCGCCGCAAGCAGACGCCGATGCTGCGTTCTCAAACACTCTCTATGCGGGCGGCGCCCTTGGGTTCCGCTTGGTGTCAGGTTCCGGCCTGGCAAGCCACTTCGCCTCCGAAACCGCCCGGTTGGCATCGCTATTGCCAGTCCTCGATATAAAATCGGGTCCCGTACGAACCTGTAGCGATTTGCTGCCGTGATACGAGGCCCTTCGGTTCAGGTGTCGTGCTCTGCAACCGTACTGTTGCTGAGATGGATGGGAGAGGGGTATGGCGGACGTATCCATTCAGCAGAAACGGGCCGTTATCGGTCACCCTAAGATTCTCCTAGATCGCGGTCTGTTAAGGCTGCAGGCCAATCTGTTGCGGGCCGATTGCAACGCCTTTGAGCAGGGCGTGCATCGAGCTCCAAAGGTCAGACGAGAGAACGGTCACTGTGGACCTGACGAGGTGCACGTATCTTAGCTCCCTGTTCGTTGGCTGCCTGGTGGACGCCCTGACTCAGATGAAAGCCGACGGCAAAGATGTGAAGGTCTTTGTTTCTCCGGAGATCGGCCACTTCCTCCACATGGCGCATTTGTACCACTTGTTCACCTATCAGATCGTTGCCCCTCCTCTGGAAGGCTCCTAGCGGAGCCACGAGCGTAACATGGAACAGTCCACGCGCGAGATCCCTGCCGTCACACTTGACCAGCTCGCTGCGTTGCGGAGTGTCTGTGAGCGGCTGGCGCACGTCTGCGGCACAACGGCGCCGCCGGACCTGGATTCTCTGCCTGGCATTATCGCGGCACTCTCCTCGTTGTCGGCAACATGCGGCAAGCAACTGGCGCGCTGGCGCCAGGATGAGGAAGCCCTGCGTGACGCGCGGCACGAGTTGGACCATGTTGAGCGTCTGAAAGCCCGCTTCATCAGACATGTCTCCCACGAACTGCGCACCCCCTTGGCCAGCATTGACGGCTTCGCCAAGGCGCTTCTGCAGATGGAACAGCAGCCCGACGCCGGCACGCCTAAGCCGGACGGCGTCTCATCCCCCGCGGACACCCGCCGCCAGTTCCTGTCCATCATCAGCCAGGAGGCGCAACGCCTGGGGAAGCTCATCGAGGACGTGCTCGATCTGTCCGACATTGAGTCCGACAGGCGGCACCGCGAGCCCGGCTTGTTCTCGGCCAGCGCCTTGTTCCGCGACACGCTGGCATGGCTGAAGACCGGCCCCCATGGCCCGCGGGTGATTGTCAGGTTGAACCCGGATGGCGAAGGGCCCTCGATCTACGCCGACCGCGAAGCCATGGTCGAGGTCCTCAGGCAGTTGCTGAGCAACGCCGATAAGTTCTCCGGCGGCCAGGACATTGTGCTCGGCGCCGAGTTGGTTTCCATCGGGCCGGACCGCAGGACGCAGGCTTCGGAGTCCGGGCTGCAGCATCGCGTCTCCTCCGCCACTCAGCTTTACGTGAAGGACACCGGCATCGGCATTCCCAAGGCGGAGCTCAGCCGCGTCTTCGACAAGTTCTACCGGGGCGAGGGCGTCGCCGCCGCGTTCCCGGGCACTGGTCTGGGCCTCGCGGTGGTCCGCACGCTGGTGAACCAGAACAACGGTCAGGTCTGGGCCGACTCCGGCCCCAGCCGCGGCTCTACCTTCTACGTCCTCCTGCCCAATCGCCCGCCCGGCCACTGACGCGCCCGCGCCCCCAGCTTCTCGTGGTCCGCACATGGCATCCGGTATCCGGTATCTCGCATCCTGATCCCGCACAAGCCCTACTTGTTTCTTTTCGCCGTCGCTCTTACACTCGTCCCCGAGTGTGTTGCTGAGAGACGCGAGGAGCGATGCCGAACGAACCTGATCATGCAGCCGCGGAAGCCGCCGGTGCTGCGCCTGACACCGGAGCGGCACACGCGACGTCTGCTGCGCCGGCATCGGCCGGCTCCGCTCCCACGCCGCAAACGCCGCCGGCCGACTCGCCCGCGCCCCAGCCGGGCGCTTCCAGCGCCGCGCCTAAGCCTCCACGCCTTGTCAAGAGGTGGTCGCCGCCGCCCCCGGCGCAACTGTCCACGCGGACCATGTGGCTTTTCGTGGGCGCAGCCGTGCTCGCGGTGGGTGGGCTATGACGCCAACATCTACATCAAAGGCCCCCGGGAGATAGGCTTCCCCCCTCTTATCGTCGTCAGCCTGCATATCAAACCTGGCGGGATAGAGTCCTTCCTCCGCGAACACAAAGGCCGCATTACCCACAAAGACAAGACCGTTGCCTGGATGACCGAGGAATCCGACAGCATTGACGGCTGCGCTCATACCGTCCGCCTGGAGTACGAGTGCAACACGGAGATGGACGACGGCTCAGCCGTCAGGGTCCGCGCCCTGCAGTACATCATGGAAGACAGGCCCCGGTTCTACACGGTTACCTGTTTCGCATCCCCCGAGGTGTTCGAGAGATACCTGCCCAGGTTTGAGGCCAGTGCCCGCAGCTTCCGACGTACGCCCATCCGCGCGCCGGCCCCCCAGGCCCTCCCGTAAGACGCGTAAGCCCTCACCTCACCACGCCGCCATCGGATCGGATAACTCCGCCTGTTCCAGAATCAGCAGCGCTTCCCGGCCCCTTCCCGGCGCCGGTACCCGGCAATGCCGGCCGCCCTCTATCCCGTCGCCGCTGTCCACCCCCGCTCCGGACGTCGGGCTGAACCAGTAATACCGGTACTCGCCCGGCAGCGTGGCCAGCTCCACTCCCTCCTTCAGACTCGTGTTGAAGTACGCAAAATAGCGGCCGCAGCCGTCGGTCGCGGCGCATGCCCGTCCGCCATGTGCCGCCTCCGCAGTCGTGCCCACCAGCATGTCGCCGCATGGCCGCAGGTATCCGCCGCCCACCCATTGCCGCCCGAACGTCGCCAACTGCGCCAGCTCTTTCCAGCACCGCTGGCGCTCCCCGCCTGCAAGGCCCCACGGCACTATCGGCCAGCATCCCCGCATCACCGCACGCCACAGCGCCGGCCGCTTCGGCCCTGCGCCGCCGTCACCGGCATGCGCCTCGTGGGTGAACCAGTACAGCACTGGCTGGCGCACCTCGTCCGCAGCCTGTACCGCCACCGGCGTGTGATCCGGAGCGGCGCCGTGCCACACCGCAAACGGCGCGCGGTGTGCCCGGCTCGACCCGTACCAGACAAACGCCGGCGGCGCCGCGACCCACGGACCCAGCTTTGCTCTCTCAAAGTCCTCGCCCGGCCGCGCCAGCGCCTCTGCCATCCGCTGCGTCAGACGGTGGCCAACCTGTTGCAGCCTGCCGTAGTTCTCCCTCTCCACGTGTGGGACAGGATCGGGAGAGGGAATCTGGCCGGCGGCGCGCAGCCTCGCATGGCCATGGTGGCCGCGGAACGCCTCCACCCACACCGCCGGGCGCCCGCGTACTTCGGCTGCAATCCAGTTCACCGCCGCCAGCAGCGCTTCTTCCGCTTTCTCCTGTATGCCGGCGCGCCGTCTGATTGTCG
>JAPLOD010000522.1 GCA_026692735.1 Planctomycetota bacterium
AGCCCCGCCCACCACTCGTCACTCGTCGTTCGTCAGTCTTCGCTGATCATCCTCCCGCTGGGCTTGCTCGCCGCGCGCGCCATGCGGTCCATGTGCGAAGCTTCCTGGCCCGGACCGCCAAGAGCGAACTGCGACGAGGCAACCTCGCGGTAGTAGCCCGACTGCGCCATCAGTTCATCGTGCGTACCCATCTGCGTGATGCGGCCGTCCTCCAGCACGAGGACCAGATCCGCGCGTCGCGCCGTGGAAATGCGGCTGCAGATCATGAAGACCGTGCGCCCGACCATGGCGCGCTCCAGCCCCGCCCGGATCTGCGCTTCGGTCTCCGGGTCCACGGCGGCCAGAGCGTCGTCCATCACGAGAATGCGGGGGTTGTGCAGCACGGCGCGCGCGATGGCCAGCCGCTGTTTCTGCCCGCCGGACAGGCTCGCGCCGTATTCGCCGATCAGGTTGCCGTATTTCCTCGGGAGCTTCTCGATGAACTCGTCCGCCTGCGCGACGCGAGCCGCCTCCTTCACCAGCTCCAACGACGCGGACAAGTCGCTGTAGGCGATGTTGCGGGCGATGGTATCGCTGAAGAGGTATGTCTCCTGGAAGACGTAGCCGACCGCGTCGCGCACGCCGCGCACCGGGACGTCGCGCAGGTCCTGGCCGTCAATCGCGATCTTGCCCATGTCAGGGTCGTAGAAGCGGCCCAGCAGACTGACCAGCGTGGTCTTCCCGGAACCCGTCGGACCGACGATCGCCACGACCTTGTCCGCCGGGACGCTGAAGCTGATGTCCTCCAGCACAGGGCTGCCGGGCGCGTAGCCGAAACTGACATGCGAGAATCTCACGGCGCCGCCGCCGGGGCGGAGCGGGAGCGCGTCAGGCCTCTCGGGCGTCGTGTCGGGGCTGTCGAGAATCTCGAAGAGCCGCGTGCTGGAGACCACGGCGCGCTGGTACGCGTCGCTGATGGCGTTGATCTGGTGGAGGCGGCCGAGAATCTGGTTCATCGCCATGCCCACGATCACCAGGTCGCCGACCGTCAGGCTGCCGCCTTGCTCGAGAATCGCTCCGAGGGCAAACAGCCCGATGTACGAGAGCGTCGCGATGCCGCGGATGATCGGGTTCATCTGCACGCGCACGCGCACGGCATCCAGCAGGCGGTCAAGCAGCGTCTGACAGGCGCTTCTGAACTTCGCCACCTCGTGCTTCTCCGCCGCGAAGGCGCGCACCACGTAGATGCCGGCCACGTTCTCGGTCATCAGCCGGACCACTTCGTCGGAGGCCGTCATCTGTTTGCGGTAGATCGGCTGCAGCAGCAGCGCGAAGCGGCGTATCGCCCACACCCATAGCGGCAGCGGCAAGAGCGCCACCAGCGCCATCTGTGGCGAAGCTCTGGCGAGAAGGAGGAGGTAGAACGCGAGGGCAAAGACGATGTCAATGCTCGACTGCATCCCCGTGAGCACGAAGTGGCGCACCGCCTGCAGGTCGCCCAAGGCGCGGTTGATCAACTGCCCCGTGGAATGCTGGTCATGGAACGAGAAGCCGACGCGCTGCAGGCGGTCATAGACCGCCGCCCGCATGTAGAAGACCATGGACATGCTCTGCCAGGTCTGGCTGACGGAGCGCAGATACGACAGGACGCTCAGGCCCACCTTGGCCAGCGCCAGGTACAGCAGCGCCCTGCGCAGCCGCGCGCCGGCATCGGTCGTGGTGAGCCACTCCCACGTGGTCAGGCCACCGGCCCTGGCCGAGCTGTCGGCGCTCATCTCCTGAACGATATTGACGGCGGGCCGGAGCAGGCTGACGGTATAGACTTCAGCCGCGACGCAGGCGATGAGTATGGCCAACGTGACCGCCACCTGGAACTTCACCGGCGTCACGAACTTGTACATGCGCCGGATCATCTTCCATTGGGCGATCAGGCCGGTTGGCCGTTGGGCATGAGATTCCACTGGCGCAAAAGGACGCTCCGAGGCCCTGGACGGCGATCTGGCAGATCGCCGCACGAAAAGGCGGCGCTTCGCGCCGCCTCATCCGTGTATAACGCAATCGGACGGCAACTCAAGCGGGCTTGGGGGAGCTTGGCGTCGCGCCAGTTGACGAAGTCACCACATTTAGGTTTACATTAGCGGCGCTGTGGCTATGCTTGGCGCGGTGTGGGGGATTTCGCGCAATTCCGCGGGGAATTCGTGTGACCGTCTGCAATCTGCGGCGTCAACGAACGTAAGAGGATCAAGGAGACACCGTTTTTGAGCACGCTCAAGGACATTATCCCTCAATGCAATCAGAAGTCCGACAGGGAGCATGTCGTCTGCGGCCGCTGCAAACACGTCACACTGGTTTCCGCGAACGACCCGGCCGTCTGCAAGAAATGCGGGACGACCGGGAACTTCCTGCGCGGATGCCATAGGTGCGGTGTCAAAGCATGGGTGCTCTCGCCGTCAGCGGCGAGAACGGCCGCACAGTCACCAATCCCCTCCCGGGCATCGTCGGCGGGCGGCACCTGTACGGTATGCGGTAAACACATCTGCGTCGGCTGCGCAGTGAAAGACGCCGACGAGATGAAGTGCCCCTATTGTCTGGGAGTACTCGACCCTTACTGGTTCGCGGGGGCTGCAACAGCCAGGGTTCAGGGTTCAGGGTCCAGGGTTCCGGGTGTCGCAATCGAGAAGGCGGACGCAAGCGCCGCGCCCCGGCCGGACAATGCGGATAGCGCAGTCCGGGGCGGGCGGCGGGACGCCGCCCGTACAGCCGGCGAGACGCCGGCGGTACGGCCGGCCGTCAGGCCACAGCTCATCGAAGGCGGACTCAAACGGCGCTTGCTCGTCCTGCGGGACACGTTGCGCAGGGCCTGTCTGCTGGACGGCGCGGGGCGGCTCGTGCTGGCCCTGGTGGCGTGCGCCCTGGCCGGCGTGCTGCTCGACTACTTCCTCTTCCGCTGGGAGAGGCCCGTCAACACGGCGTTCCGCTTCCTGATGTGCGCCGGCTTCCTGGCCACGCTGGGCGCGATCGTTCTCCGCCGCATCATGGCGCCGCTCAGCGTGCCGCTCACCGTTGACGACATGGCGCTCTCGGTGGAACGCGAGTTTCCGCATCTCAATGACAGCCTGATCTCCGCCGTGCAGCTCACCCGCATGCTGGTTGACGACCGCGCGGTCAGCGCGTCGATGGTCGAGGAAGTGGCCCGCAAGGCGTACCAGGAGACGGCGGCGCTGGATTTCTCGCGCGTCGTCAAGTTCGACCGGGTGAAGCCGGTGCTGACCGGCGCGATCCTGGCGGCCGTGGTCTTCGCGGGTCTGTTCGCCACGCCGCTGCGTCCGTTCCTGGCGACGGGGCTCGCGCGGCTGGTCAACCCGCTCTCCAACGACAAGTACCCGGTGCGCACGCAGGTCACGGTCTCCTGGGAGGAGGGCCGCGGCCACGAGAAGATCGTCCCGCGCAACGACGGGCTTACGATCCTCGCCGACGTCCGCGGCGATCTGCCCAGCAAGGCGCGGATACAGTTCGATTACGGCAAGGGCTTCGGCAGGGAGGAACTGCTCACGCCGGCTGGCACGCGCGTGGATCCCGCGACCGGCGAGAAGTTCAAGGAGTTCAAGTACGACTACAACCCGGTCATCTCGAGCTTCAAGTTCGTCGTCCTGGCCGGCGACAACCAGACGGATGAGTATTCCGTCCGCGCCGTGGACCGGCCGGAACTGGCAAACCTCCTGGTCTCCTACGAACTGCCGCCGTACATCTCCGACACGCGCAGCCCGCCCAAGCGCGAACGCAGCCTGCGCAACGTCGCGGGAACCAAGGCGCACCTGCAGGGCGAGGTCAACAAGCCCCTGCGGCAGGCCCTGCTGAAACTGGGCGCCGCCGCGCCGCAGGAGATGGACCTGTCGCCCGACAGGACGCGTTTTGCCGTGACGATCCTGCTGGACGAGTCGAAAGACTACGAGATCGCGCTCCACGACCAGGACGGCCTCGACAACCGCCAGAACAAGATCCATCACAAGATCTGGGTCCTGCCGGATGCGCTGCCGCGCGTCACCTGGCGCAGGCCCGCGACCGACCTGGAGGTCTCGCCCGCGGCGACCGTCGCGCTGAGCCTCGGCGCG
>JAPLOD010000523.1 GCA_026692735.1 Planctomycetota bacterium
GCGCCGGTGGGATCGAGTTCGGCCGGCGTCGGGTGCCCCAGCATGCGGCACAGGTCGTCAAAATGGGATTGGTAGGCCGCGCTCTCCTTCAGCGTGGAGGCGCGCCATTTTTCGGCGAATGCCTGGGGTGTCAGCGTGCCGTTCATAGGATGGCGGAAGCATAGCCCGCTCCGCGAAAAGGCGCAAGCGGCTATGTCGGCCCTGGCTGAACGGGTGGGCCGGGCGGGAGGCAACTTCCAGGCGAGCACGGCGTTTGCTGCCTCAACTTGTCTGCGGAATGGCGGGACC
Organism: Planctomycetota bacterium; assembly: GCA_026692735.1. Lineage (GTDB taxonomy): Bacteria > Planctomycetota > SZUA-567 > H5-PLA8 > H5-PLA8 > JAPLOD01. Next base: position 289 of record JAPLOD010000523.1, read on the forward strand.
CAGCGGCGCCAGCGGCGCCGGCGGCGGCCGCCGTGGCACGCTGCCACCCAAACCCAAGCAGATGGACCGCGCCGCGTATCCGGCCCAGGCCCGTCGTGACAACGTTCAGGGAACAGTGCAGTTGCGCATCGAGGTGCTGACCAGCGGCAAGGTCGGGTGCGTGGCGGTCGCGCGGAGTTCCGGCTGCACGGTGCTTGATCGCGCCGCGTGCGAGACAGCTCAAGCCTGGACGTTCACGCCCGCCGAAGATGACGGGCAGCCAATCGTGGCCGAGCTCCGCGTCTCGGTTATCTTCAAGCTGACCGAACGGCAATAGCCTTGGTTGTTATCCCTCGCCCCTCGCCCGATCCCCAATACCCGGCAGTTCGCGGGCAGGCAGTTTGTCCCCTGGGGCTTCAACTACGACCGCGATTTCAAGCTGCGCCTCCTCGAGGAATACTGGGACGCCGAATGGCAGACCGTGGCCGAAGACTTCCGCGAGATGAAGGATCTCGGCGCCAATGTCGTGCGCGTCCACCTCCAGGTCTCCAGGTTCATGGAAGGGGCGGAGACGCCCAACCGCAAGGCGCTGGAACAGCTCGGGCGGCTGGTCGAGCTGGCGGAGAAGACCGGCCTGTACCTGGACATCACAGGTTTGGGATGCTACCGCAAGAGCGACGTCCCGCGTTGGTATAACGACGCCACCGAAGAGCAGCGCTGGGCGGCGCAGGCGCGCTTCTGGGAGGCCGTCGCCGAACGTTGCGCGAACAGCCCCGCCGTCTTCTTCTACGACCTGATGAACGAGCCGGTCGTGCCGGGCGGCAAGCGCAAGGCCGGCGAGTGGCTCGCGGGCGAACTGGCCGGCTTCAGCTATGTGCAGTTCATCACGCTCGATCCCGCGGGGCGCTCGCGCCCCGAGATCGCCCGGCAATGGATCGCGAAGCTCGTCGCGGCGATCCGCAAGCACGACCGCCGGCATCTCATCAGCGTGGGGCTGTTGCCCGATCCGCAGGGCAACGCGGGCTTCCCGCCGAAGGAGATTGCGCGCGACCTGGACTTCCTCTGCGTGCACCTGTACCCCAACGGGGCGAAGCTCGCCGCCGACCTCAAGACGGTGGAGGCGTTCGCCGTCGGCAAGCCGCTCATCATCGAGGAGACGTTCCTGCTCAACTGCACCGCCGACCAGCTTCGGCAGTTCATTGACGAGTCGAAGAAACACGCCACGGGCTGGTTCGGCTTCTACTGGGGCAAGACGCCGGCGCAGTTGCGCGAATCGAAGGATATCGGCGACGCCCTGATGCTCTCCTGGCTGGAGCTGTTCCAGAAAGCCAGGCCCGGCGAGCGTTGATACCCGAGACCCGATCCCCGATCCCCGATACCCGGCCGTTCCCGCTGGTGTACGCAGTCCACGGAGGTGCCCGCTATGCGTCGCTATGTCCTTCTGCTCTCCGTGTTCTCCGTGTCCTCTGTGGCTGCTGTTGCCCTCGCGGGTGAGCTGGCCATCGCCAACGCCGACTTTGAGAAGGGCAAGGACAAGCGCGCCGAGGGCTGGTCGTGGTGGTCGCGGACGGGCGACGGTTCGGCCGAGTGGACGGAGGCGGAGCGCCACGGCGGCACACACAGCGTCTGCGTTCAGCACAAGAACGAACGCGACTGGGCCTTTTCCAGCACCACGCGGTTCCGTGTTGAAAGCGCGCAGGCGTTCGATATCTCGGCGTGGGTGCGCGTCAAGACGGGCAGAGTGCTCTTCGCGGCCGTCGCCTACAGCAAAGGCAAGGTGCTCAGTTGGGACATCGGTTCCGCCATCGCCGATGCTCAGGACAAGTGGATCAAGCTGGAAGCCAGGGCCGAGGCCGAGCCGCCCGCGGATGAAGTCTACGTGCGCTTCGTCGGCCAAGGCGAAACGCTCGCCTGGGTGGACGACGTGGCCATCGCTCCCGCCGGCCCCCGCCCTCCTCCGCCCCCGCCCAAGCCCAAGGTAGAGGGCTACGCGAAAGAGCGCGTCGTTGAGCGCCTCGATCGCGGCCTCGTGGCCGTGGCCGTCGCGGAAGGGAAGGTGCGCTTGAGCTGGCGGCTGCTCGATTCCGATCCCCCGATCACTTCCTTCGACATCTACCGCGGAGACACGAAGCTCAACGCCGAGCCCATCACGAAGACCACCGACTTTCTGGACGCCTCCGCGCCCGCGGACGGCGCCCCCCCCTACACTGTCCTTCCCATCGTCCCCGGCGATAGAGCCGCGCGCTGTTCGCTCACGGCCGCGGCTCTGGGCAAGCCCACCGGATACATCAGCATTCCACTGCGCGGGAAGTACACGTTCCAGAAGGTGGGCATCGCGTACCTGGACGGCGACGGGAAGTACGACTATGTCATCAAGCAGCCCGCCGACAACATTGATCCGTACGAGCAGTACTGGCAGAAGAGCCCCGGCACCTACAAGCTTGAAGCGTACAAGCACGATGGCACGCCGCTGTGGCAATACGACATGGGCTGGGCCATTGAGCGCGGCATCTGGTATTCGCCGTACATCGTCTGCGATCTGGACGGAGACGGCAAAGCCGAGGTGATCTGCAAGGCCGGCGAGGGCGACCCGCGCGACAAGGATGGGCGCGTGCAGAGCGGCCCGGAATATGTCCTCATCCTGGATGGCATGACGGGCCAGGAGCGTGCCCGCGCGGACTGGATCTCGCGCGACCTTTTCAAGAGCGTCGGCTACAACTACGCGTCACGCAACCAGCTTTGCGTCGCGTACCTCGATGGCAAGACGCCCTGCCTGATCGTCCTGCGCGGGACGTACAACGTCATGGTCGCCGTGGCGTATGAGTTCCACGATAACAAGCTGCGCGAACTGTGGCGCTGGGACAACACGACGCTCAACCGCAACTACCGGGGCCAGGGCGCGCACTGGACGCAAGCCCACGATCTCGACGGCGACGGGCGCGACGAAATCCTCCTCGGCTCTTCGGTCCTCGACGACAACGGCGACGCGCTCTGGACCACCGGCCTCGGTCATCCGGACCATGCGTACCTCGGCGACCTCGATCCGAATCGCCCCGGCCTGGAAATCTACTACGGCATCGAGCCGAAGCATGACAAGAACAGCATGTGCATGGTGGACGCCAAGACAGGCCTGGTCCTCTGGGGTCACGACGAACCCACCATCCACATCCACAGTACGGGGCTGGTCTCCGACATTGACGCCACCTACCCCGGCGCCGAATGCTACAGCGGCGAACGCGACGACAAGCAGAAACGCTGGCTGCGCACCTGCACCGGCAAGGTGCTCTCGACGGAGGACATGGGGCTGGCGCCGCGCGCCGCCTACTGGGACGCCGACCCGCAGCGCGAGCTGATCCTCGGCAGGAAGATCGCCAGGTACAAAGGCGCGACACTCGAACCGCGCCTCGAAGGCTCCGTCGTCGCCGTGGCGGATGTCCTCGGCGACTGGCGCGAGGAGATCGTCGCCAGCGTGCCCGGCGAGATGCGCATCTACGTCACGCCGATTCCCGCCACGGACCGCCGCCCGTGCCTGATGCAGGACGCGCTCTACCGCAATAACGTTGTCTGCTCTAGCATGGGCTACTACCAGATCCCTATGCTCAGTTACGACATGGCAAGCCGACGGAAGTGACAGGCTTGCTGGCGCGATTGGCTGCCGACGCTGCAACGGATTCCCTTCACAGGTGTATAGTAAAAGGGAAGGTATCGGAACGGATAGGCACATGATTGCGCTGCGCCGTCTGTACTGCTCTTGTGGGTCCGTCAGCCTTGTACTGGTGGCGCTGCTGGCCTGTGCCACTGCGGGCTGGCCCCGCAGTGCCGCCTTGGCCGCGGAGACGCCACCGGGAAAGACGGAAGCCAAAGGCGGAGAGAACGCGGACAAGCGCCTTCCCGTGCCGCCCGCCGCGGCGCTGAGCGATTCCGAGAAGCAGATCAAGGAAGTCTTCAAGGAGGAGTTCCAGAAGAAAGCCCCCGCCGACCGCATCGAACTGGCCAAGCGGCTGCTCAAGCTGGCGCAGGACAGCAGGAATGACGGGCTGATGTACTACGCCGCGCTGCGGGAGGCGAAGGACCTGGCGGTCTCCGGCGGCGATGTCGAAACGGCCTTCGCCGCGATTGCCGCTCTGGAGGAAGCCTACACCGTAGATGCGCCCGACTTGAGGGTCAACGCCCTCTCCAACGTCGGCCGCGCCGCAGCCACGCCCGAGGCCGCTGAGAAGGCTTTTGAGGCGGGGCTGGGCGTGCTGGACCAACTGGCCGACGGCCTGCACTTCGAGGCGGCCACCAAGCTCATCAGCCCGCTTGAGGACCTCGCCCGCCGCGCCAACAGCGCCGAGCTTGCGGCAAGGGTGCAGGCGCGCTCCAAGGAACTCCGGGCGCAACAGACCGACTGGGCCAAGGTCAAGCCGCACTTCGACAAACTGAAGACCGCGCCGGACGACCCGGACGCCAACCTGGCCGTGGCGAAGCATTACGTGACCGCCAAGAGCGACTGGGAGCACGCCCTGCCCCTGTTTGCCAAGTGTTCCGCCCCCGTGCTGAAGGAAGCCGCGGCGAAGGACGCCCTGAAGCCCGAGGAAGCCGCAGCGCGCGCGGACCTCGGCGACCTGTGGTGGTCGGTGTCCGAAAAGGAATCGGGGCCGTTCAAGACCGCGCTCCAGAGCCGGGCGGTGGGCTGCTACAACCAGGCGCTCGAAGGGCTGACCGGCGTGAGGAAAATGCAGGTCGAGAAGCGCCTCCAGGCGGCCTCGGCTGCGATGGGAACTGGAAGCGAGGCACTCAAGGCCGCGGGCCTGGTCTTCTGGGTCAACCCCAACCAGGACCCGGCGGGGAAACCCCGGGATCTCATCTCGAATACGCCGGGCACCAACCTCGGAGCGGTGCCCGTTGTCGCGGATTCGGGAATGAAGGCGCTGAAATTCGGCGGCGCCAGCCAGGTGACCTATCCGGCGACGGACGCGGTCAGAGCCATCAGGAGCGCTTGCTCGGCCTTCGTGTGGATCAAGCCCGAGAAGACTTCGGAGCCGTACCCCTGCGCGCTCTTCCGCGGGACGGCGCCGGGCCCCCAGGTCGGAAAGGGGTACGCCGATTTCTCGCTGTTCTTCCACGAGCACAGACTGATGCTGTGGTTCAACTGGCCCGAGAACACGTGGCCCGGAGTGGATGGGAAGACGGCCTTCCTCTCGAAACACGCGCTGACATTGGGCAAATGGGTGATGTGCGGCGCGACGTGGGACGGCTCGACCATAGCCGTCTACGTCAACGGGGAGCGCGACAACACCTTCAAGTCGGCCATGCTCCCCGCCAAACGCACTGGTGCGGAAATCGTCGCCCTGGGCTGCGACCCGGCGGGAACGCCGGAGTATTTCGCGGGGCTGCTGCACAGCGCCATGATCTTCAACCGCGCGCTCACGGACACCGAGGTCAGGCAGATCCATCTGCTGTCCGGCATCCAGGGCAAGTAGTAACCGTTAACCCTCTCCCCCGTGAGGGAGAGGGTGGCGCGCTGAAAAGCGCGCCGGGTGAGGGGATCGGGCCGAGCTGGCACAGGCCCGCCGGGGCGTGCCAATCCAGGACTGAACGGTTACGGGTAAGTAGGTTGCACGAAGTGCGGCTTCAGGCAGTTTGCAGAGCGCTCAACACGTCATGACTCTGAGAGCACAGCACTTCCGGGCAGTCGCAACAAGGAGACGCAGATGAAATCGCGCCGAGACCTGAGCCTGTGGGGCGCGTCGCTGACCTTTGCGGTTGCGGCCCTGTTCGCCGCCCGCGCGACGCTATGCGTGACCGCGGAAGACGCACCGCCCCCCAAGGCGGAGCCGAAGGCCGCGGACGCGAACGCCAACCTGTTCCCCGTGCCGCCCGCCGCGATGCTGGCCGACACGGAGAAGGAGATCAAGGACCTCTTCAAGGATGAGTATCAGAAGAAGGGCGCGGCCGAGCGCACGGCACTGGCCACGAAGCTGCTCAAGCTCGGGCAAGAGAGCAAGAACGACGTGCTGCCGTACTATGTCTCGTTGCGCGAGGCCAGGGACGTGGCGGCGTCCGTGGGCGATCTTGATACGGCCTTCGCGGCCGTTGATCTCCTGGCGCGCGTCTTCGCCATAGACGCCGCTGACATGAAGGCCGGCGTGGTCACCGGCGCCAGCCGGGGCGCCATGGCGCCCGAGGACGCCGACAAGGCGCTGCCGGGCGCCATCGCGCTCCTCGATCAGCTCGTCAAGAACTCGCAGTTGGATGCCGCGGTCAAGCTGGCGGCCACGCTGGAGGAACTTGCCCGCCGTGGCACGCGGCCCGAACTGGCGAAGACGCTGCAGGCGCGGGCCAAGGAGGTCCGGGCACAGCAGGCGGAGTGGGCGAAGGCCAAGCCCTTGTTCGACAAGCTCAAGGAGAACCCCGACGACCCCGAAGTGGCTCTGGGCGTCGCGCGGTACTACGTGACCGTGAAGGACGACTGGACCCACGCCCTGCCCCTCCTGGCGAAATGCTCCGTGCCTGCGTTGAAAGAGGCTGCCGCGAAAGACGTGCTGAAAGCTGAAGACGCCACCGCGCGCGCCGACCTTGGCGACCTGTGGTGGGCCGTCTCCGAGAAGGAAACCGGGCCCTTCAAGGACGCGCTGCAGGACCGCGCGGCATTGTGGTACGGCCAGGCGCTGGGCCAGTTGACCGGCATGCGGAAGGCGCTGGCGGAGAAGCGCATCCAGGGGGCCGCTGGCACAACGGGGGGCGGCGCGCTGTCGCCGTTGTCGTTCCAGGACGGCCTGATCCGCGCCATCAAGCTCGACGGGACTGCCACCGCGGTGGCCTTCCACCCGAACGGCCGCACCGCCCTGGTCACCGGCGAGACAGGGATACATCAATACGACCTTGAGACCGGCCAGAAGCTGAAAAGCATCGCGACGCCGGGGGCCGTGGGGTTCTTCGCCCTCTCGCCTGACGGCCGCCGAGTGGTGGCCGCCGGCCCGTGGGGCGGACCGCGAAACGGCGACGCGGCGGTGTTCGACCTGGCGACCGGGGCGGAACAGTCCCGCTGCAAGCCCGGCAAGCTCTTCACCATCTCGGCGGTCGGCTTCTACCCGGACGGCCGGGCGCTGCTGTGCGGCCATCGCTATGAGGACACGGGCCTGAAGATCCTGCAGGTCCACGACGGCAAGGATGTCGGTGTCAGGCTGTCCTGGTCTCCCCTCGCCTTCACGTGGAACGGCGACTGCACGGTCCTCTTCCTGGGCTACGCGTACACCGCCGCGCGGTCCTGGGGGCGTCTTGTGGACGGGAGAACGGGAAAGGAGCTGCACCAGCTCAAGGAGCTCACCGGCGTTACCACCGTCACGCAGTACGGCCTCTCGCGCGATGGCCGGCTGGCGTTCGCGTTGACCGAGGCTCTGATGATCTTCGATGTCGCCACAGGGAAGATGGTCCAGAAGATCCAACCGGAGGAAGGCCTGGGAGCCATTCAGCACCTCGTGTTCTTCCCCGACGACCGCCGCATAGCCGCGGGCTGCCACAGGGGCACGATCGTCGTCTGGGACATCGCGAGCGGGAAGGTGTCGCGCAAGCTTGAGGGCGAGCATGGCGTGTCGCTCGTGGATGTCTCCCCCGACAGCCGTTTCGTCCTGGCCGGCGGCGCCCTGGCCATGCGCCTCTACGGCGTGGGGCGGTGAGCGTTCCTTTGAACGATGAACCTGGCCAAGAGCCAAGAGCTAAGAGCCAAGAGCCAAGAGCTAAGAGCTAAGAGCCAAGAGCTAAGAGCCAATAGCCAGTAGCCGCTTCCACCTCGCTTGCTCACCACCCGAGCAGCGGTATACTGCGGCGCTGACCTGCACCCCTGTTGCGCGGGGCGGTGTGGCACATCGCCCTGCAGAGAGGATTGACGATGTCCACGAAGCTGCCCGCCCTGCTCCTGGCCGCCCTGCTCTTCGTCCTGCCCGCGTGCGACAAGCGCGAGGACAAGAAGGAGACCGCGCCGGATAACCCTCCCGCCACGCCGCCCAAGGCCGGCGCCGAGAAGCCCGGCAAGGCCGCTGCGGACGAGCCGCCCTGGATCAGCCTGTTCGACGGCAAGACGCTGAAGAACTGGAAGCAATCCGGCTTCGCCGGGGAAGCCAAGGCGCGCGTGGAAGACGGCTGCATCCTCCTGCCGCCCGGCGCGACCCTGACCGGCATCACCTACACGGGCAAAGACCTCCCCACGATGAACTACGAGATCGAACTCGAAGCCAAGCGCGTGGACGGCAGCGACTTCTTCTGCGGGCTGACGTTCCCCGTTGACAAATCGAGCGCCACGCTGGTTCTCGGCGGCTGGGGCGGCTCGCTGGTCGGCATTTCGTCCCTGGACGGCAACGACGCGGCCAACAACGAAACCACGAAGATGGTCACCTTCGAAGACAAGCGCTGGTATCACATCCGTGTGTGCATCCTGAAGGAGAAACTCGAAGCGTGGATAGACGACGACAAGGTCGTGGATGCCGACACCAAGGACCGCAAGATAGACGTGCGCATTGACATTGAGGAATGCAAGCCGTGCGGCCTGGCGACCTATCAGACCCTCGGCGCTATCCGCAACATCCGCGCGCGCAAGCTGTGGAAGGAATAGCAGACCGACTTACCACGAAGAACACGAAGAACGGGTCAGGTCTGTACCTCCTTTGTGAGCTTCGTGAGCTTCGTGGTTCCCGGGAGATGCCATGATGACCCCCAGAGAACGCCTCCTGACGGCCCTCAACCATCGCCAGCCCGACCGCGTGCCGCTCGACCTCGGCGGCAATCAGACCGGCATCCACAAGGTCGCCTACGAGAAGCTGCTCAAGAAGCTCGGCCTGCGCGAGAAGCTCGTCATCATGGACCTCGTGCAGCAGCTCGCCAAACCGTCCGAGGCGGTGCTGCGGCGGCTGCGCGTGGACACGCGCTACGTCTGGGCCGGCGGCGCGAAGAGCTTCAACGGCAAGGTCGTCAAACGGAAGCGCGGCGGACGGACGTGGAGCGATTTCACGGATGAGTTCGGCGTCACGTGGTCCATGCCGCAGGACGCGCCCAACTACTACGATATCTCGCACTCGCCGCTGGCCGGCCTGTCGCTGGACCGGATTCGCGCCTACCCCTTTCCGAAGGGCGACGACCCGACGCGCTTCGAGGGGCTCCGCGAGCGCGCTCTGCAATTGAAGCGCGAGACGCCGTACGCGGTGGTGAGCGGCATCTCGGGCGTCGTGTACGAAATCTGCTGGTACATGCGCGGGCTCGAGAACCTCTTCATGGACATGATGGAACAGCCGGCGGCTCTCGAAACCCTCATTGACCGCACGCTGGAATTCTGGATGGGCTGGTTCCGCTTGTTCCTGGATGAGGCCGGCGACGTGGTGGACGTCATCATGATCGGCGACGACCTGGCCGGACAAACCGGGCCGCTCTTCCCCCCGCGCATCTACCGCCAGATCGTCAAGCCGCGCCAGAAACGCCTCGTGCAGTACATCAAGTCGCGCACCAGCGCGAAAATCTGGTACCACACCTGCGGCTCGGTCATCGAGTACATTCCCGACCTGCTGGACAACGGCATTGACATCCTCAACCCCGTCCAGATTGCGGCCAGAGGCATGGACCCGGCACGGCTCAAAGCGCAGTTCGGTGACAAGCTTTCGTTCTGGGGCGGCGGCATTGACAGCCAGCACGTCCTGCCGACCGCCACGCCCAGGGAAGTGCGCGAGCACGTGCGGCGCAACCTCCAGGCCTTCAAGCCCGGCGGCGGCTACGTCTTCAACAACGTCCATAACATCCAGGCCGATGTCCCGCCGGAAAACGTCCTGGCCATGTACGACGCCGCATACGAATTCGGAAGATACTGAACGGGAATCCGAAGCACGAAATCCAGTGGATTCTCGCGAGAACCGCAGATCAACGCGGATGAACGCGGACAAGTAGAATTGTAGCCGTTCAGTCGTTTCGTCCTACGCGCGTCTCCGCACCCACCTCTGGTATCCGGCATCCGGTATCCGGTATCTGGTATCCGGCATCCGGTACCTGGTATCCGGCATCCGGCATCCGGTATCCTTTGTCTTGCATTCGGTGGCACTGGACTGCTACTGAGTTTCGGGTTTCCACCGTCATCGGCGTTTGCGGTGCTTGCGCCTGTGACCGTGCATGCGCGGGTGCGCGACGCGTTCGCCGCAGTCGGCGCAGGTCTCGGTCTTGCTGAAGCAGTCGTTGCAGTAGAAATCGCCGCCGCCCAGATACTGCCGCAGCCGCTCGCGGTCGCTCTCGCTCTTGTGCGACCGCTCCGAACCCAGCGGGAATTCGTAGCCGCAGAATGAGCAGGGCACGAACTGGTGCTTCTGGAACAGCCGCTGCAGGTCCAGCCGCAGGCTGCGCGGCACGCTCCCCTTGCCGTGGCAGACCGGGCACGGCTCCAGCAACGCCGACAGCAGCGCCTTGCGGATGAAATCCGACTTGTTCGGCATGCCGTCCAGGAAGGCCGCCACGTCGGCCGCGACCTTGAACGTCACGACGCGCTGTTGGCCCCCCGCGTTCCCCGCAGGTACTCGGGGTCTGCTGTTGCGCCCCATCATGTCCCCGCCCTTCCGCCGGCCGCCTCTTCCTTGAGTGCCCCGCGCGCCCGCATCAGGATCGCGATGGCCTCCGCCACCTCGGGCGGCGAACGCCCCTCGACGGAGACCTCCACGTCGCGGGCGCGCGCGTACGCCGCCGCACGGGCCAGCATGAGCTGCTGCAGTTCGTCCACGCCATCCGCGGCGCCCTGCACCAACTGCGGCCGGTTGGCGGGGCTGGCTTGGTCGCGCGCGATGCGCCGCCACAGTTCGGACGGGGGCGCCGTCAGGTGCACGACGAAGCCGCCGCTGCGCAGCGCGTCCACGTTGGCCGGATCCAGGATGGCGCCGCCGCCAGTGGCGATGACCGCGTCGTTGTGGCCGGCGCATTCCTGCACCACCGCCGCTTCAACGCGCCGGAAGTGGGGTTCGCCGTGGCGCGCGAAGATCTCCTTGATCGTCATGCCGGCGCGTTCCTGCACCAGGCTGTCGGTGTCGAAGAAGCGCCACCGCAGGCGCTCAGCCAGCAGGCGGCCGATCGTTGATTTGCCCGTGCCGCGCAGTCCGATCAGAACCAGTTTCATCGCCATGCAGCCCGCACAAGGAACTCTCCGCCTCACGCTGGGCCAGCGGGCAAGCCTGCCCTGCAAGCCGCAGCCTATGTTCATGGTATAGAGCGGCGTGGATTCCGCTAGTCCGCTTGACAAAGCTCTAGGGATAAGGTACTGTTCTGCGCCCTTCACCTATGGCAGGCCCGCAGGGCGGGCGCCGGCATGGGAAGAAGGAACGACAACGCGGCCTGATGCCCGCGTGCTCCGTAGCCGGCGGAGGAGCAATGGCCAAGGTCAAGAAGAAGGTCCTCGCCAAACGCCCGAAGGCCGGACGTGCAGGAACAGCCGGCGCGAGAAAGCCGGCTGTTGCCCCGAAGAGCAAGCCCAGGGTCACCCCCCACACAATGAAGAAGACCTCCCTAGTCCGCAAGAAAACCAAGGTCCTGAAGAGCGCCGCGAGGGCGGCCGAGCCGCCTCGGCCCAAGGTGAGCACCAAGGCGGCCAAAGCGGCCCCGCGCAAACCGCTCACCCCCGAACTGCGGCACATCAAGGCGCGCTTGCAGGCGATGCTGAACCAGCGGCGGCGGGACATAGACCAGGAGGTGCGCGGCGCCAGCGCGCGCGATCTGGCGCACATTCACGACACGTCGGACATGGCCTCCGACGCCGCCGACGGCGATCTCGCCTTGCGCATTGCCGAGAGCGAGACGGTCGAGGCGAGCGAGATCGAGCGCGCCATGGAGAAAGTTGACAACGGCACCTACGGCATGTGCGAGATGTGCAACAAGCCTATCGGCGCCGAACGCATGCAGTTCCTGCCCTACGTGACGTTGTGCATCAAGTGCCAGGGCCTTGCCGAAATCCGCAAGCGCGAACAGAGCGAGGAGCTCGACGACCTCTCCACCGAAGGCGGCGAGCCGGACGCGGAGAATAACTGAACGCCCGTTGGTCATTCGTCATTGGTCATCCGCCATTGGCCGTTGGTCATTGGCTGTCAGCCATTTCCCGGTGGACGATAGTGCGCCGCAGACAGTTCGCAGGTGACTGGATTGCGGGCGGCCTGCTGTGGTATGATGAGTTGTGCCATGACACCTCGCCGCGCGATTGACAGTCCCCCGCTGACGCGGACGTTCGTGTTGCCGTGCCTCTGGCTGGCGGCGTGCTTCCTCAACGGCAGCACCGTCGCGGGTGAGGCGCCGGAGCAGTTCCGCGTCTGGGGCAAACAGGCGAAGGCCGACCCCTACCTCGGCGACGCGGGGCTCGACACGCCCGGCACCGCCGGCGTCGAGGCCAGCGCGGAGGAAACCGCGCGCGGGTTCGCCGTCTTCGCCAAGCCGGCCGCGTTCGTCATCAAGCCCGACTTCGCGCCCGGCGCGGCGGACCGCTGCACCGCGCTGAACGTCCGCGATTGCGCCGGCCAATACGGGCCGCTGACCTTCGCCGTATTCGCGTTGCGCAGGGGCGAGTTCTCCGTTGCCGTAACGGACCTGGCGGGGCCCGGCGGCAAGACCATCGGCGCGGAGCACTTCGATGGGCGCGCGGTGCGCTGCTGCAAGGTGCTCGAGAAGCAGAAGCCGAACGTCATCCCGCTGCTTATCGAAGCGGCAGGCAAAACGACGGTCCGCGAGAAGCGCATGCAGCAGTTCTGGCTGACGTATCGCATTCCCGATGACGCCGCCGCGGGAACGTACGAAGGCAAGGTCCGCATACTCGTGGACGGCGCGGAGAAACTGGCCCTGCCGCTCAAGCTGGAAGTGTACCCCTTCACGCTGGTTGAGCCGGACGTCAGCCTGTACATCTACTACAACAACTCCACGGCCGCGTCCGATCTGGAGGTCATCCAGAAGGAGCTGGTTGACATGCGCTGCCACGGGATGAACGTGAGCACCTTCGGCTTGCCCGTGACACGCGACGGCGACCTGACGCGCGAGGCGGCCGCGCCGTTCCTCGACGCGTACCAGAAGGCAGGCTTCGCCCGCCCGCGCGTCAACCTTGATTTGTGGAACCGCATCACCGCCGAATGGCTCAACACGCCGGACAAGTCCATTCAGATGTGGGGGCCGTGGTTCCGCTATTACCCCTTCAGCGAGAAACTCGACAAGCGCTACGTTGCCACGGTGAAGATGCTCCAGGAAGAGGCGAAGAAGCGGGGCGCCGATGTGATCCTCGCCGTGGCCGACGAAGCCGGCAGCCATCCGTGGACGACGGAGGCGACACAGCACTACAACGCGTTGATCAAGAAGGAAGTGCCGGACGTGATCCGCGAACTCACCGTCGGCGGCGGCTGGGCCATGAAGCGGCCGGAAGACGAGCTGTGGAAGGGACTGATCGGCATCTGGACCACGAACCGCTGGCTGCCGGACAAACTGGAGCTGGTGCGGAAGAACGACCCCTCCGCGAAGATCCAGCTCTACAACATGGGCGGCAACGGCTCGGGGCCCGGCGGCATCGAGTCGGTCCGCGCGCTGTACGGGTTCTTTGCGTGGAAAGCCAGGGCGGCCGGCGCGGCGCAGTGGACCTACTACCACGGTGCGACGCCGGAGTGCAACTATGCGTGGCCGCCGGCCGCAGCGGGCGAAGCCAAGGTGCCGACGCTGCGCTGGGAGATGGTCCGCGAAGGCGCGAAGGACCGGCGCTATCTCGCGACTCTTGAGGCGCGCATGGCGGCGAAGCCCGGCCCCGTGGCGGATGACGCGCGCAGGTTCCTCGATGAGATCGCGGCGAAGATCGTCCTGCGCACGGACGAATACGACCCGATCGGCGGCGGCCGCGTGCCCGTCCCTCCGCCGGGGACCTTCGATCAGTGGCGGGAGAAGATAGCGGAGTTCATCGGGAAGCTGTAGCAGGCGAGGGCAACACGGCCCCTAGTGGTGCGCCTGTCACCCATGTTCGTCAACGCAGCCTGGGGGCACGGCATACACATCCGCCGGCACAGGCTCAGCCACTTCGCCGAGCTTCCTGAAGCGGCGGCTCTCGGGGCGTCCATCGTTCAGACGAGCGAATCCCGCGCGCGGCGAGAGACAGCCTTCGGGCAGGGCTTCGGCTCTTTCCTCCGGCTCGCACCAGGCGTTGTACTGTTCCAGAACCATCTCGGCTGTCAGCGTATCGTGGATGAAGACGAGGCGCTCGCGGATGCGTTCCCAATCGGCAGCGGCTATCTGCGTCTGCGCGAGGAAACGTTCGCGAAGAGTTTCGTCGAGCGAGGCGGTGGCCTGGCGCGACATCTCCGAATGCGTCAGCTTGACTGCCTCGTCGCTGGGTTTCATCCCGGTCGCCGCGGCCACGCGCCGGATCTCGTCTTCAGTGGTGCCGCCCCGGCTGTTGCGCCAATCCATCTCCTCGGCGTACGAGTTCTCGAAGGTGGCGGCGAACTGGTCCGCGACAACTGGCTCAAGCTCGCCCTGCGGGCGCTCGGCCAGAAAGTCGTCCAGGAGGCTGGCCGCGCTCGCGCCCGGCCGGTAGACGCTCACTTTCCACGGCGGCTTGTCCAGTTGGGCCGCTCCGGCATTGGTGTGGTTGGTGTACGTGATACCTTTGATCGGGCCGCCTTTTTTTGTAGCGGCTGCCCAGGTCCACCCACACGCCCACGCGGGGGTGCTCGTAGATCACCGCCCACACGGCGCTCCCCTGATGCACAAGCGCCTGCAGCTTGACGTCCGGCATCTCTGTGATCGAGAAGTTGCCGGCATCGGTGAAGCCGGCGTCATGGAGCGTCTGGAGGATGTCGTTGGCGGCGGCTGCGTCGGTCCACTCGCTGCGCACATGCGCCACCAGGTGGATGCGTGAAGGCGTGCCACCGCCGCCGCCCGCGAGCACGCGCAGCTTGGGCAAGAGCCACCACAGGACGAGGATGACGAGAAAGAACAGCAGGAAACACAGGCCGACGACGATCTGCACAGCAAGACCCATGCGCGTCTCTCCTTGGTGTCAGTCGGGCAGCGGCAGCAAGACCCCTGCGCCGCTCCCGTTCACAAGTCGCGCTTTAGCACCTTGCCCGACGGGTTGCGTGGCAGCCTGTCCAGAAACTTGATCGTGCGCGGCATCTTGAATGCGGCAAGGCGCTCGTTGGCGAAGGCCTTCAGCTCGCGCTCGGTGGCCTTCTCGCCCGGCCGCAGGACCACCGCCGCGTGCACAACTTCGCCCAGCGCCGCGTCGGGGCGGCCGAAGACGGCGGCTTCCTGAACGGCGGGGTGAGCGCACAGGGCATTCTCGACTTCGATGGGGTAGACGTTCTCGCCGGCGACGATGATCAT
>JAPLOD010000524.1 GCA_026692735.1 Planctomycetota bacterium
CGACTGGCTGGAGAAGATGCGGGAAGGGTTCGGATGACGGAACGAACTGAACCACGAAGAACACGAAGAACGCGAAGAGGTTTGGAACCACAGATGAACACAGATGAACGCAGATAGAGGGGAAGGGGTGGGGGTGGGGGATTGGATGTGCTGCAGCCGCACCCAACCCCGACCAGCGACCCCGACACCCGATACCCTGAACCCTGAACCCTAGACCCTGAAACACTCACTTCTTCGGCCCTTCGGCCAGCGTGGTGAGATATGCCATGCGCTCCTTGTTGGCGTCCGCCAGATCGGCGTAATCCTTCTTGATGCCGTTCAGCAGCGACAGAGCGTCGGCGGGCTTGGAGTCCTTCAGCGCGGCCTCCACCGCTCCTACGGACGATTCAAACTTCAGCAGCCGCTCCAACGCGCCGCGCTGCTCGAACAGACGCGCCCACGCCGGCGTCTCCTCCTTCTTGAGCCGCTTGAGCAGTTGCTGGGTATTCTCGATGTTGCCCAAGCCGAAGGAATACGCGGCCTTGTCCGCAACGCTCTCGGGCTTGGCATCGTCAAAAGCGAGCGCGGTCTGGAACATCGCGGGCGGCAGCAGCGCCACATCCACGGGCATCTCCATGCCCTCGGACTTGACGTACGCCTTGCCTCCCGCGATGCGCACAATCGTACCCTTCAGCTTCAGTTTCTCGACGCTGATCTGTTCCGTCGGCGGCTTCTTCGCCAGATTGGCGACCGCCTGGTTGTAGAGCGCCTGGGCCTTTTCAAGCACGCCGGCCAGTGGCTGCAGCTCGGGCGCCGAGACGCTCTTGGCCAGCCGCAGCGCCTGGTCAATCTTCGCGGCCGGGTCGAGGTCCTTCTTGGCGAGGTGATCGAAGACGCGCTCGTACGCCTGCATGGCGTTGCGCTGCGCCTCGCTGACCAGCGGCGGGAGATCGGGCAGCAGCGAGCCCTGGATCTCCGCGAAGTTCAGCATGTACCAGGGCTCCGCGTCCAACTTGCCCTGCGGCTCCGTGTTGCAGATGCGGAACTCGTTCTTGCCGAAGCGCAGAACGCCGGAAGGAATCGGATACCGTTGCTCCCTCCATTGGCCGCGCGCCGTCGCCTTGTCCCGGCCGCTGTAGATCTCCTGGCCGTTGACCGTGATGGAGAGGAGACACGGCTGGGCATTGTGCAGGAAACTGAACGTGATGAGTTCGCCCGGGCCATACCGGCCCATGGCCAGGTCGAATGTCCCCGAGAAGGCATTATGCGGTGTGGTCTTGGCCCAGATGGCTGTGGATTTCTGGCCCCCGAAATTGCCGCCGTACACGTTTCTGCCGTTAAGCTGATCGTACCTCCATTTCTTCAGCGAGGTGGGAAGATAGCCAGCCGTTGCGCCCGCGGCCTTCGCCCACGGGAGGTTGGCGGCGGGTTTGGGTTGGGGCGCCGCAATCGCCGCCTGCGCCGGCGGCTCCGTGCGTGCGGGCGTCGTGGCGACGTTCTTCGGTGCGCGCACCAGTCCCGCCCTGTCCCAGTACACGGTGCCGCCGACCTGATCGAAGGCCCAGCCGGAGACCATCGTGTCGTCGGCCTCGACCCCAATCTCGCTGGCCCGCACTTCCAGGCGGACCCATTCGCCCTCCTTGGGCAGCGGCCCCACCGGGAGACGGCTGGGCGAGAGGTTGTTCCCCGAGGGGATCAGATCGTCGCCCCAGTACGCGCGATGGTCCCAGTTGCCCCCGCACTTCCATTCCAGCATGATCTCCTTGGGCGGGTCCTTCGGATCGAGGTACACGTACACAAAGAACGTGTCCGCCGGGTTGACCGGCAGCGGAGGGTTCGCATCTTCGAAGCAATGCTGCCGCTTGCTGTCCGCCTTCTCCTGACCCGGCGCGCCGCCCTGCGTGTGGGAGTGTGTCCCGCTGAAGACGGGCGCCGGCTGCGTCACCCATTTCCACGACTCGCCCTTCAGTGTCCCGTTGGGCGCAGCGCCGCCCGGCAAAGCATCTTCGCTCCACACTGTCTCATTGGGCGCGGTCGGCACAACAATGGCTTGGGTCTTGACGGGGTCAGGCGCCGATACCGCGGCGGTTGTTGGCCTGACGGGCGTCGCGGTGGCGGTTGTCGCCGCCTTGGTCGGCTCGGTGGACATCCACGAAGGCAGCGTGCGAGCGGTCGCGTTGTCTCTGCCCGCTGCGCTTGCCGCAGCGTCGTTCGACGTCCCGGGAACGGCTGCCCCGGCGGAGGCGCCCCTCGTCCGGTCCTCGCCGCCCGGCTGCGCGGTCGTGCTGGTTCCCTGCGGCCGCCCGGCGTTCGCGGCTGCGGTCTCCGAGTTGTCCCCGCGGAAAGCGACGGCCAGACCGATCACGAAGAGGACCAGCCCGCCCGCGCCAACGATGATCGGCAGCTTGTTCCGCAGAGGTGGGGTCTCGACCGCCGCGGCGGGGGGCGCGTAGTGCGGCGCGGGTTCGGCCTTGCGTTGGTGTGTGGCCGTGGCGGTGTGCCGCTCACTCGCCGCGCGTGTCACCGGACGGATATTGGCCCTGGACTGGCGCGTTTCGGGCACGGGCGCGGGCAGCGTGGCCACGGCGCCGGTCGGGGCCTTGGCCGCCGTGGTCTTGCCGGATGTCTTGGCGGCGGCGCATTTCGCACAGAGCGCCTTGTTCTCGCCGGTTACCACCGCCGTGTGTGCTTCTAGCTCGGCGGCCGGAACGCGTGCTCCGCAGCCCTCGCAGTAGTAGATAACCATCGTGCGGCGTCCGTAGACCAGGCCCGGCCACGCGCGTTGTTCGCCGCGGCCGGCGCCTGATGCCCGTATATATACGATGCGGGAATGCGGAAAACCAGAGTTTTGTGAGGGACGCTCCGGGAAAGACAGGTATTCTTGAGACGTGATCCTGAAGGTCGAGTCACTCAACGTGTATTACGGCGGCATCCACGCGGTGAGGAACATCAGCCTGGAGGTCCGCCGCGGAGAGCTCACGACCCTTATCGGGGCCAACGGCGCGGGCAAGACCACCACGCTGGAGGCATTGTGCGGCCTGCTGCGCCCGGCCAGCGGTCGGATCCTCTTCAACGGTGAGGACATCGCCGGCAGCCCAACCCATGAGAACGTGCGCCGTGGCCTGGTGCTCTGCCCGGAAGGCCGCCGCATCTTCCCTGACTTGACCGTGGAGGAAAACCTGGATCTGGGCGCGTACAACCGGCATGACCACGCCGGCATCCGCGCGGACCTGCGACGCATGGAGGAGATGTTTCCGGTTCTGCGCGAACGCGCGAAGCAGATGGCGGGCACGCTCAGCGGCGGCGAGCAGCAGATGCTCGCGATTGCGCGCGCGCTGATGGCGCGCCCGAAGGTGCTGATGCTGGATGAACCCAGCCTCGGGCTGGCCCCGATCCTCGTGACGCGGATTTTCGACGTCCTGAAGGAGCTGAAGCGCCAGCACGTCACTATCCTGCTGGTTGAACAGAACGCCAGGCAGGCATTGGAGATAGCTGATCGCGCGTATGTACTGGAAACCGGCCGCGTGGTTAAAACTGGTCCGGCCAAGGAGTTAGCAGCGGACCCCCACGTGATAAATGCGTATCTCGGTGGTTAAGTTCGGCTTCGTCGGTATACTATAAGGCCTTGGCGTTCATGATAGAGTGACTGCCCGGCATATGGTGAAAAAGCTCTGGCGGTTTATTGTCGGCTTCCTTCGGGCGAACTTCATCGCCGGCTTGTTCATCGCCGTGCCCTTCGCCATCACTGTCGGCGCTCTGGTGTGGGTCTGGATCACGATCCAGCAGCCGCTTGCCGAGGTCTTCAAGATCGCCTCCGGGCCGCAGGACACGCCGTGGGCGAGGATCTTCTCGGCCATCAGGCGCTCGAGGTACGATGATCTGTTCGTGCCGATGGTGAGTCTTGTCATCCTGCTCGCCGCCGTGCTGCTTCTGGGCATCATCACCCGCAGCATCATCGGCCGCATAGTCCTGTTGGGCGTGGAGAACGTGGTCTCTCGCGTGCCCATCGTCGGCATGTTGTACATGTCGCTCAAGCACCTCGGCGAAGCATTCATCATGACCGACGGGCAGAGCAGGTTCCAGCGCGCCGTCGCCGTCCAGTTCCCCTACAAAGGCTGCTGGGCCGTGGGCTTCGTCACCGGCAAGGCCGCCATGTTCATGCCGGAGGTGCTGACCCAAGGCGAAACCTCGAAAAGCGAACGCTTGACGGTCTTCGTCCCCACGACCCCCTTGCCAACGCAAGGCTTTATGCTCGTGGTGCCCGAGGACGAGACGGTCAGACTGGGGATGTCGGTGCAGGACGCGCTCAAGCTCGTTGTCTCCGGCGGCATGCTCGGCCCAGGCGACAGCCACCGCACCCAGCCGGAGAGCGAGATCACGCGCATTGTCAAACGCCAGACCATGAGCAAGCTGCATCTGAAGGCCAGCGACGAAAAAGGGGAGAAGTGAGCGGACCGCCACGCCATGCGGGGCCAGTGGGCCGAACCTCCCTGTCAACGCGTGAGAAGGCGGCAGGCCGCTTGCAGGGGGTGTCATATCGTGGATGAAACCACCGCCCGTCTAGGGGAGTTCGTCGCGTCCAAGGACACGCGTCTGGCATGTGCCGCGGCAGTCGTGCTGGCCTCTCTGGCGCCGCGCGACCCCATCGTCGTGCGCCAACTGGTTGCGGCGCTGGAGATCGCCGATAACCTGCGCCGGCCGTTCATCATCGAGGCGCTCGGCCGCATCGGCACCGCCGAGGCCGCCGCTGCCCTGGTCCCTCTCATCAAGACCGAAGGACCTGCCAGCGAACTGGCGCTGCGCGCCCTTGCCCACACGGCCAGCGCCGCCCTCAAGCCCTTGCTCAAGCTCGTCGGCAACGTGCCCCCCGCGCTGCTGGAACGCATCGCGGAATGCGCGGCCCGCACAGGCGAGACAGCGGCCTTTCAGGGGCTGTTTGCGGGCCTCGTGGAGGCCCCGGTGGAAACGTGCCGCGCTCTGCGCAGCGGTCTGCGCACGGCGATGAGCAGCTTCGACGACGCCTCCAAGGAGCGCCTGCGCAAGCAGCTCGTCCAGGCCTTAAGGGACAAGGTGCTGGTGACGCATCAGCCCTCTCTCATCGCGCTGATGAAGATCGCCGGCGACCTCGGGGACCCCGCGCTGCAGGGGGAACTGCCGGGGTACATCAGCGACCGCCATCCCTCGCAGGTCCGGCGCGCGGCGTTGCTGGCCATCGCCATGCTGCATCTGTCCGGCGAACAGCGCGCGCGATTGGCGGGACGCCTGCTCCCGCTGCTCTTCGACCAGGACGTGGCCGACATCGCCGAACCGGCGCTCGAGGCGCTGCGCCAGGCGCAGCTCGGCACGGAACACCAGGCCCAGTTCCGCAAACTGCTGAACTCACCCTCGTCGCGCATTCGCGAATTCGCCATGCAGACCCTGGCGTTGCAGGGCACGTCGCGGACCATCCAGGAGCTGACCGCCTGCCTCGACAGCCCCGATCGCAGCATGCGGGAAGAGGCCCTCGCAGCACTCTCACGCGCGCCGCTCGCCGCGGGGCCCTTGTGCGAACGGTTGCTTGAGCTGGAAGGCGGCGAGGTGGCCCTGGAGACGGCCCGCGCGCTTGCGCCGCAGGCCGCCAGGATTCCCCCCAGAGTGCTGGAGAAGCTCGCCGACCAGTACGTCGCCCTGGCCGTCGCCACTAGCCCCCTGCTTCTGTCGGGGGCCGGATAGGCCTCCCATCCGGACGCGATCCGCAGGACCCTGGAAAAGCGCCGGGCGGTCCAC
>JAPLOD010000525.1 GCA_026692735.1 Planctomycetota bacterium
AGACCGCCCGCCCGCGGACCGCGCTCGTGACGGTGGTCCTGGCCAGAGGTGCGTGCGCCGCGCAGTTAGCCGACGAGGGCTACACCACGACCCCCGTGAAGGGCAAGAACGTGACCGTTACCTGTGCTGTGGCCATCGGCAACAACCTGTACGCCGTGCTCCAGCCGCAGAGATACACGGTCAAGCCCGGCCCGATGGGCTTCAGCACGAACCCGCCGAGGTAAGATTGCGGGCTTGACTTGCTGATGGGGACGGCGCGCCAGAACGCGCCGTCCCCGTTGTTGTTTCGGCGCTCCCCCCCTCGGCGGAACGGGGCGGATCGGCGATCATAGTGGACTGCATCCGCGAGACCCATGGCCAGCGGCGCGAGATGACAGCCACGTGAAGGCAACGCGATCGGAAGGACCGCGCTACTTTGGCAGGTTCGGGCAGCGCAGGTTAGCCCCGGGCATCGGGCCTTTCTCGTCTGTGGAGACGAGGCGCGCGCAGAAGCCCCAGTCGCCGCCGCCTTGGTCAATGCGGAAGGCGAGTGTGTGCACGCCGGCTGACAGCTTCAGCGGCACTTTGTCGTCGTCGGGCTTGACGCCGCGCGGTTTCGGATAGCGGTGGATCTCCGCGCCGTCCAGCCACACCGCAACGCCGTCGTCCGAGCCCAGCAAGAGCAGTCCCTCCGCGTCCTGCTTCGCCTGAATCTCGGCCAAGGCATAGGCATAGACGCTCTCGTTGGGTTTCAGCAACGCCGCCAGGTCCACGGTGCCGAAGGAACACGGCGTGCATGGCCGGAGCCAGACCGGCAACGCCTTAGGCGGCAGCTTCAGCATCGCGCCGACATCCAGCGTGCTCCTGGGCGTGCCGGCCTTCTCCCACTGGCTTTGCTGATCGCCCTTGAACGGACCCAGGATCAGCCAGTCCTTGAACAGCGAGCGGCCCGTTTTCAGCTCCTGGAGCGCCGCGGCGGCGGCGGCGGAGCGCATCTTCTCGAGGTTCAACTGTCCCGAGAGCCTCAGCTTGCTGAAGACCGCGCAGGAGTCTTCTTCGCGGTCGTGGATCTGGATGTAGAACCCCATGAAGCGCGTCTCGAATCCCGCTTTCTCCGGGTCAAACGTTATCGCGCGGCCGGAAGCATTGGTTGCGGCGCACGTCACAATGCCTTGCGCGCAGGTCATCTTCAGCCGCACCGGGTCCTTGGTCAGACCCGGCAGGTAGCGCGGCTTCTCGTTGACCTTGCCCCTGTTCGGGTACGCGCCGCCGACGAAGGCGTGCACATCCTTGTACGTCGCCTGCTCCACCCCGAAACGGATGATATTGCCGCCGCCATCGCACACCAGGATGCCGTACTCCATCTTGTTCTTGTTGCTCGCCAGCGACACGTCCACCTCGATCGCCCATTGCGCCGGCGAGAAAAAGTCGAACGGCAGCCGCATCATGCGCGTATCGCGCTTGTTGTGCTTGTCCGCCCCGTGCTTCATGACAATCGCGGCCTTCTGCGAGTCCAGCGCCGCGTCGTTCCCGTCCTCCAGCATCCACGGGGTGAGCTGGTTGGGCGACGCGCAGTCGTACACGACCTCGACGGTGTTCTTGCCGGTCGCTTTGACGGGCGCCCTGAAAAAACCAAGCTCTCCTTCGCGGCCGGCCGACAGGTCGAAGCGCAGCCCGGCCAGGCGTTCGGTGAGCTTCGCGTCGAGCACCCCATCCTCGGCCACGTGGGCTTCCAGGTCGCAGAGCGTCTTCCTGAACGCCTCGTAGTTGATCCCCGGGTTCTTGAGTTGCCGTTCCATCCCGTCGAGCTGTTGTGTGACGTCCGCCAGCGTGCTCTGCCGCCTCTTCTCGGCGAGCTGCGCGCGTTTCTCGGCAACCGCCTTGAGCACCTGCTGCGCCGGCCGCGCCGCCGCTTCATCGGCTGGCGGACCTCCGGCAACCACGGCGTCGAGTCTTGCTTTCCAGGACGCCTCGGTCTTCGCCAGGAAGTCCGGCTTGTCGCTTTGGAGCACCTGCTTGCGCGCGTCGTCGGCCTCCGCGGCATACTCCGCCTGATGCTGTTGCACGAACTGTTCGGTCTTCGTGTGCTGATCCTTATTGGCCTCCCACCACGGGGCGCTGGCGTACCTGGTTTTCAGGTCCTTCAACTGCTCCAGCGCCACACCGTAACGGCCCTTCTCGTCGGATTGAGCTGCTTTCTTGAGTTGCTCCTGGAAGAGCTGCAAGCTGTTCTCCGCCGCAGGCTGGCCCGCCGCGGCAAGACCGGGCATGGGGCCCTGTTCCGGCAGCGGCACACCCTTCCTCGGTTCGCTCGGGGGCCGCGATCCGTCCGTCCGTGACACGAACGACGGTCCCGGCATGGCTCTTGACGCCTCGGGCTGTGCCGGCGCCGCGCCGGTCACCTCGGGATTGCCGGCCGGCTTCTCCGGGACCGTGCCGGACGCAGCCGCGGTGCGCGCGGGCGCCGCTGCGGGCTTCGCAGCCACAGGCCGCTCCCCTTCAGGTTTGCTCTTCGACGAAAGCACCAGGAAGCCCAGCACCAGCACCACAACCGCTCCCGCGCCGATCACGAGCGGCACAGGGAAACGCTGCTCCGCAGCCTTTGCCGCGACTGGCCTGATGACCCCGGACTTGCCGGTGGCGCTTGAAGCCGCGGACGGTGTCGCAGGCTGGATTGCCTTCAGCGTCGGCTTGGAGCCGCTCCTGGGCGCGTCTATGGTTTTCAGCCGCAGTGAGGAAGTGCGTTTTGGGGGCGCGCAGTCGCCGCACAGATGGTCGCCCTCGGGCGTGACGAAGCCTTCCGCCCCCGGCGGCGTGATCATGCGGGTGCATTTGACGCAGTACCACAACTGCTTGGCGGCGCTGCTTGAACCGGGGGGATCGGACTCGCCCATGGGTGGCTTCCGTCCTGACGCCCACCTTCACGGCAGAATATCCTACGCCGCAAAGAGCCCGCTCGCAAAGCCCATTCCTTTGCGTGCGGAGTCGCCTTGCATTCCCGCCACCGGCGGGTTAAGATCTGGGCATGAAGATGTGTACAGAGGAAGCGCTGCGCCTGCTGGAGGCCCTTCCGCCTGAGAAGGCTGGGGCGTTGCTGGAGTTCGCCCGCTTCCTCGCGGAAAAGGCGGACGAGGAGGAGTGGGAGCGGAGATTCAGTGACGTTCGGTATGATCCCAAGCTGCGGGCGCGCCTGGCGGAAGTTGATCGGGACATCGCTGCCGGCCGCGCGGCGCCCCTGGATGTGAATCGCCTTTGAACAGCCACGCGCTGCCCAGGTTTTGGGAGATGTATGAAGGCTTGCCACCTCATGTCCGGCAGCAGGCCGCAAAGGCTTTTCGGCTCTTCCTGGCTGATCCGCACCACCGCGGTCTGCATTTCAAGCCGCTGCAGCGGTGTCCCGAGTTCTGGTCGGTGCGCGTGACGCTGTCCTATCGTGCAGTCTGCCGGCGTGACGGGGATACAGTGTATTGGTTCTGGATCGGTTCCCATGCGGACTTTGATCAGGAGTTTGGCTGACGACGTGTTCCACCCGGGGGTGACCATGAGCGACGGACAAGCGGACGCGAGGACATTCCATGGCACCACGGTCCTGGCGGTCCGCAGAGGCAGCGTGGTGGCCATCGGCGGCGACGGCCAGGTGACGCAGGGCACCACGGTCCTCAAGGCCACGGCGCACAAAATCCGCAGGCTGAAGAACGGCGTGCTGGTGGGCTTCGCCGGTTCGACCGCCGATTGCTTTGCCCTGCTGGAGCGCTTCGAAGGCAAGCTCGACCAGTTCAAGGGCAACCTCCGGCGGGCCGGCGTCGAGTTGGCGAAGGAATGGCGCACCGACCGCGCCTTACGCCGTCTCGAAGCTATGCTCGTCGCCGCCGACAAGGAGGCCCTGATCCTGCTCACCGGCCAGGGCGACGTGGTCGAGCCGGACGACGGCATCATCGGCATCGGCAGCGGCGGGCCCTACGCGCTGGCCGCCGCGCGCGCGCTGCTGAAGCACACGCAACTGTCCCCGCGCCAGATCGTGGAAGAGGCGCTGAAAGAGGCGGCGGCCATCTGTATCTACACGAACGCGAACGTGGTGGTGGAAGAGGTCGCCGGCTGAGCGCGGCTTTCCTTGGCCTCTGCGCCGCCACGGCCGGGACGCCCGTGGTACCACGAACGTCTCGTTCGTGGCAGGCGGGGGCAGACCAACGGCAGCCGGCTGAGACGCGCTCTCAGCCGCGCGAATCCGGCTCCGTATCGCCTTCCGCTTGCGTCCGGCGCGCGCGCCGGCGCCCGTCGAGAAACAG
>JAPLOD010000526.1 GCA_026692735.1 Planctomycetota bacterium
GGGGCGACTGGGGCGGCGTTTGCGGCACAGCCGCTACCGGCGTGGCCTCGATGGGGTGTGCAAGCGCTTTGGCCGCCGGGGGCTGGGCCCGCGCGGCGCCTAAGGCGGCGCGCTCAACCTCATGCCAGTGCCACAGCCACAGGAGGAGAGAGAGCGCCAAGCCGAGCAGCACCAGCAGCGCGATCCTCGTCCGCAGCGGCAACGAAGCGATATCGGCGTCGGCGGTCTCCGGCTGAGCGCGGCTGCCAAGCGCGGCGCTGGGGATGGCTGAGGAGTCATGGCTACTCACACTCATGATAAAACGACGAAGAAGTGCGGAAAAAAGTGCAGAAATCCGGCCGTTTCGCGGGGGAGTGCGTCCGGGCACCCCTCCCCCGCCCCCTCCCGCTTGAGACTTGAGGCTTGAAGAGCAACTCTTACTTGAAGATGTCCAACGGGTTGAACTTGTCCTTCTTCTTCTCCGGCGGCGGAGGCTGCGCGGGCTGTTGCGGGGGCGGCTGCTGCTGGTCGGCGGGCTGCTTTCCGGACTCGCGGGCCTTCTTGGCCTGGATGAGTTTCTCAATGCGGTCGTCCAGCTTGTTGAACGCCGACAGCACGTCGTCCGCGTTGGTGTGCGGGCTTCTCACGTTGCCCGTCAGGACAACGGGCTGGAACTTGCCCTGTTCGAACTCCGCCAGCAGCGTCTGCTTGTCCGCGGGGTCAAGCTGCTGCAGGCGCAGCTCCTGCTGCGTCTTCTCGGGCAGTTTGGCCAGCCAGATCGTCATCTGGGGAGCGAAGTCCGTGGTCACGAGGTTGACGCCGCCGAGAAAATCAAGCTGCAGGCCCGCGGACCTGCCCTTGCCCACCAGGCTGGTGCGGGCGATGTTCGCGCGGCCCTTCTCCACGCTGATAGTCAGCGGCAGCGGCTCGAACTCGAGCTTGTTGAGGAACAGGCCGAAGTCGTCGCCGTAAAGCTGCATCGCGCGCCCCGTCTTGCCGCCGAGGATCGCTCCGCCCAAGCCCGTGGCGATCTTCGTGACGCTGATGCCTGAGCTCTTGCCGTCGTTCTTCTGTGCGATCAAGCCGTCAACCTTGGCATTGATGGCGCCCTGCCAGGTCTTCAGCGCGGCCTTGGTGAAGCCCGTGCCGGCAATGCTGCCGGCGCCACTGAGCCGCCCGAGGATTTCGTAGGCATCCTTCGCTCGCGGCGCGGCGGGATCGGTTGTCACCGTTTTCAGATCAATGTTGGCCAACTCCAGCGAGCCGTCGTGGGCGTTGGTGGCAAGGTCCAGCACCTCTTTGTGGATGGTTACCGCGCCGTCGCCGTACACGTTGGCCTTGGCGACGGTGATCGTGAGCTTAAGATCGTCCAGCACCACGCTGGGCAACTGGACGTTGCGGATTTCCATCCCGCCCGCCAGAACGACGGGTGCGCTCGCGGACAACTCCACGCGCAGTTGCTTGATCCCGCTCATGTCGCCGGAACTGCCCGACGGCGCGGACGATAACGCGCTGGCCAGAGCATTGCCGGCGTCGGCCAGAGCAACTGCATCCAGCGGGCCGACGGGTTGCGCGTTGGCGATCTTGACGAGCAGCGGCAAGCCGTCCTTCTTTGCCGTTTCCAGTACGCCGACATTCGGAATGCGCGACGTCACGTCCAGCGCGCATTGCAGCGTATGCGATGAAGCCGCTCCGCCCGCCGGCGTGTGATCCAGCGCCGCCTGCAGGCTCTTGCTGACGACGCGGTTCTGATCGGCGGTGAGTTCGCCGGTGACGGCGAGCGACACGTTCCCAGCCGGCGCCGTTCCCGTCAGGCGGGCGTTCAGGCCGGTGCTCGCCACAAGGCCGCCGGGGAAGGCCGACACGGTTCCGTCGTACTGCGCCCGGAACTTGCTCAGCGTGCCGCCCAGTTGCGTATGGGGCGAGAGCTGCAGGCCGAGCGCCGCGATTTTGGCGAGGTCCACGCTTTCGCTGTAGAACTGCAGGTGCAGGAAATCCCTCGTCATGTCG
>JAPLOD010000527.1 GCA_026692735.1 Planctomycetota bacterium
TGGCACTGCGGGCTTGCCCCGCAGTGCCATAGGCTCTCTCCCGGCTCCGGCTACTCTCCCATGTCGCGGAACGCCGCCACGCTGCGGCCGTCTGTCAGGTAGATGCGGCCGGCTTTGTCCTCGCCGAGAATGCTCTGGTAGGATGCCTCGCCCGGCTCGGTCACCGGGCGCAGCTTCCGGCCATCGAACATCATGCAGCCCTTGCCGGGATGCGGGAAATACAGGCGCCCGCGGCTGTCCACGAACGTGCTGTCCGGATACCAGGCCATGAGTCCCGGGGGGCCTCGGGACACTTGCCCGGCCGGGCTTATCCTCCAGTAAGCGCATCTCTCTTCCGTCCCCGAAGGCGTCACGCAGCGCTCCGCCCATAACCAGGCATTGCCGTCGTGATCCGTGCAGAAATGCCGGGCAAAGCTGAAGGCATGGCCGGCAACGCGCGGCGCGGCGCTGAGCGTGTCAACCACGCGCCGCAGACGATACTCTATCTCGCGGTCGGACTGCGTTTCGAGGGCGCCGGTGAACAGCGGCAGCGTGTCCATCCCCAGTGCGCTCAGCCGTTTCTCCGCGGCCTCGCGGACGTCGAACGATTCCGAGCCCAGAAGAACGATCTCTTTTCGCACTTCCTCGCGCCGCCGCTCGTCCAATGGCTTGGTCGCCGCCAGATACGCCGGCCCAAACTCCGGGCAGATCAGCGCCAGCGCGTTCCGCAGCGGGATCACCGAATGCAGCCGCTCGCTGGCCTTGCCGTCAACGCACGGCACGAACCGCCGCCATTCCTTGCCGTCGTGAACAAAGAAACCGATCGTGCCCGTCAGGCCGCCGTAGCCCCATCGCGTCCATACCAGGACGCGGCCATCCGCATCCTCGGCGAACTGCGGCTGGCCGAAAGCCTTTGTCGGGCCGTAGTAGGCGCCCTGCTCTATGTTGCGAGCATAAAGCTGCTGGTAGCTCCAGCGGCCGTCGTCCAGAACGTGCACGCCCAGCGCGTCCCCGATGTACAACCGTCCCGTCCTGCTCTCAAACGCCGCGCTTCCCGCCGCCTTTTCCGGGAACGGGACGACGCGCCGTTCGAGCCACGTGCGGAGCTTCAGATCGCAGCCCAACAGCAACGCCGGTTCCGCGTCAGGGACGAGCCATACGCGGCCACGGCGGTCAAAGAACAGGCTTTTCGCACCCGCTACCCATGGCGCCTCGCAGCCAGCCGCGCTCTCCACCTGTTGCTTGAGTTGGGCGACGGTGGCGCTGCCGTTCACGGCGAACCACGCGCGCCCCGCCGGGTCAACCCGCACCGTTCTCACATCCGCGGGGAAGGCCTGCCAGCGGCCCTCTCGCGGGAGCAGGTCGTGGCGCTCGCCCGCCGCGCCGCCGATAGCGCAGCGTGCGCAGAGCACCACGCACGCCAGAACCACCGGCCGCGTTGTTCGCAAGAGCTCAACCATCCACAGCCCCGTGCAGTGCAACGCCCCCTCGTCCCGTCTTACCAAGAGGGCTTGGGGGTATCGCCTGCTGGTAGGATACTCCTGGCAAGGCGCCTGCGGCAAGCTACACTATCTACGCCTCGCTTTGACAACGGGCTCCTTGAGCGGGTAGACTGGCCATGATGGACAGCACCTCGGCGGCTGGAGCCGGCAACGGCGGAACGCTATGGTATTGCGTCAAGTGCACCCGTCTCATCACTCCGCCGGGATCAACGGGCTTCATCACCCCTGGAGGCGAGCATCTCTGCTCGAAATGCGCGCCTGTTCCGCAGGCCGAGCCGGTCGCCGTCGTTCCCCCGCCGCCCGCGCAGAGGCGCAGTTCCAGGTCCGTCATCCGCCTCCCCCAGCCCGCCCCCGCCGCAACTGGACAGCCTGACAGCGCCGGACTGGTTGAGCTTTCCCCGGTACTTCCCGTCGCGCCCGCTCCTGGGCCGAAGAAGCTGCCGCTGCCCCTCGTACTCGCCGGCGGCTTCTGCGGCATTGGCGCCCTGCTCTTTATCGTCGCGCTTGTCTTCCGCGGCGGGCCCGCCGAAAACGACGGCGTGGCGGCGACTACGGGGCAGACGCCGAAGCCGGCGCCCGAGCAGAAGAAGGACGCCGCACCGGAACCGAAGAAGGACGCTGCCGACGAGAACGTCAACCGCGTCCCCGAGCCGGCGCAGCGCGAGGCGACGCCACCGAAAACGCCACCCAGCCAGCCGACCAAGCCCGAAGTCCGCACCGACACTGCACCCAAGCCCCCGCCGCCAACTCCGAAACCTCAATCGTCAGACGATGGCTTGAAAGCCTTCAAGGACGGCCTGCAGAACGCGGCGAAACTGGGCGACTCTGAGAAATACTCCGCGGCGCTCGATCTGCTCAACAGCCTGAAGGCAAAGTATGCACAGGCCCCGTGGTGGCAAACCCAGAGCAGCGAATGGTCGGCTGCCGAACAGCGTGTGCAGCAGTTCGTGACGGAACTGGGCAATGAAGCCCAGGTCGCGCGCGAGCAGGCCGAGAAGAGCGACAAGCTCGACTTCCTGGACAAGACTGAGGCGGCGTGGCGCATCAAGTTCAACGCGTTCGCCGCGGATAAGCTGGCCGCCGGACCGGCCGTCGAGGTCCTGAAGGCTGTGCTCAAGGCCAAGGCGAAGCTGGCCGCGCAGCAACGCGAGAAGAAAGCCGCCGAGATCGCCGGCAAGCTCGACACCATCGAGAAGCAGCTCAAGTCGCGGCCCCAGAACCTTGACCCGCTCGCCAGGCAGTTGGATGAAATGGACAAGCAACTGCTGCAGGACGTGGAACTCGCCGAGAAGCTCGGCGAACGGTGGGCGGGGGCGAACTATGACGCGGCGGCACTGAAGGACTATGAGCTCGGCGTGTACAAGACGAAGGTCAAGGCCGTCGGCGGGGGCGCGGAGGTCGCGTACGATTTCTCGGGCGCCGACGAACTCCAGGCCTGGACGCTCGACGACCCGGCCAAGCAAGGCGGGGGCGACTTCGACGAGAAGCGCAAAGCGGTGCTCGTTAAGACGATGGGCGGCCACAACTGGGATGGCAAGGACCGGCGCGGCACGCCTGTCTTCAAGCTGCCCTTCTACTTCCGCCCCGAGACCTGGGTGGTCGAAGCCACCGTCGAGCTGGCCAGCGACGCCAACAAGGGCGCCAAGCCCG
>JAPLOD010000528.1 GCA_026692735.1 Planctomycetota bacterium
ACTGCTGGCTTGTCCAGCAGTGCCGGTCCCGCGCCCGGACGCGCTGCTGTTCAACGGCGGCGCGTTGAAGCCGCAGGCCTTCCGCGCGCAGATCGTGCGCGCGCTGCAGGAGTGGTTCCGCAGCCCCGGCTGGCAGCCCACCGAGCTCACCAACCCTTCGCTGGACCTCGCGGTCGCGCTCGGGGCCGCGTATTACGGCTGCGTGCGGCGGGGAGCGGGGCTGCGCATCGGCGGCGGGATTGGGCGCGCGTATTACATAGGCATCGAGACCGACGGCTCGGCCGGGTTGCCGGCCGGCAAGGCCGTCGTGTGCCTGGTGCCGCAGGGCGCCGAAGAAGGCCAGGTGTTGGCCCTGCCGCAGACGTTCATCCTGGGCCTGGGCGCGCCGGTGGTGTTCCCGCTGTTCGCGTCGAGCGTGCGCGCCACGGACAAGCTCGGCGCCCTGGTGGATGAAGACTCCGCAGACCTGACGCCGCTGCCGCCTTTGGAGACGACGCTGTCCGCCGGGCAGGGCAAGAGCCGCCGTGACGTGGCCGTGCGGCTGCATGCCACACTGAATGCGGCCGGCACGCTGGCATTGGCACTGAAGACAGCGCACGGTGGCCGCTCGTGGGAAGTGCACTTGAACCTTCGGCCGAAGGCATAAGACGGAATGCGGCGGGCCTTCGGCTCGCCGCCGAAGGCCCGCTCGTGTTGCTATGCTGTTGTGGTCGGGCGGCGCACTGCGCTGGATCGCGCCGCCGGTCTCTTAGAAGTCGGCCTTCTTGTCGGCCTCAGGCGGTCTCGGGGGCTTGACCGGGTCATGGCCGCCGCCCGCACCACCGCCCTGCACGCCCCGGCCGCCCGCGCCGCCGAAGTTGAAGTTCCCCATGCGGCCCACATTCGCGCGGGCCTCAGCCTGCTGCTTGATGACGGCTTCCATCTTTTCGCGGTTGTCCGGAGGCACGAGTTCGAGGAGCTTGCCTTCGGCGGCCTCGGCGTTCTTGTTGGCCTTTTCGCGCATCGCGCGGCTGAGCGCCATGCGCTGCTGGAAGTCGTTGGTATCGTACAGGGGCAGGAGGTCCTTGACGATGTCGGCGTTCTTGGCGTTGGTGTCGCGCGCCAGAGCGTCCATCTTCTCCTTGCGCCCCTTGTCATCGCCGGTGAGGGCATCGTTGGCGCGCTGCTCGTACTTCAGGCGCAGCGCCTTGAGTTCGTCGGCCAGAACCTTGTACTGAGCCTGGATCTTCTGCTCCAGCTTCTTCTGCTCCAGCGCGTATTCGGCGCGCAGTGTCTCCACGGCGGCCGTTTGCTCATCGGTCATCTTGAAGACGGCTTC
This sequence comes from Planctomycetota bacterium, assembly GCA_026692735.1. Taxonomy (GTDB): domain Bacteria; phylum Planctomycetota; class SZUA-567; order H5-PLA8; family H5-PLA8; genus JAPLOD01. Next base: position 1,319 of record JAPLOD010000528.1, read on the forward strand.
CATCTTCCAGCCGCTCGCCTGGCCACCGGGATTGTCCACGCCGCCGACGGGCACGTTGAAGATGAAGCGCTTGTCCGCTCCCAGCGGCAGCGCATCCAGCTTGGGCCCGGCCTTGGGATCTTCGATGTCCATGCCCAGCATGCGGCTGGCCATGCCGAAGATGTTCTGAATGCCGCCGCCGCCGCCCATCATACCGGCAAGAGCGTTCGGATCGAAGTTGCCGCGGCCCCCACGGCCCGCCCCCACCCCCCCCCGCCCCCACCCCCGCCGCCACCGGCCCTGCCACCGCCAGCACCAGCACCAGGAGCCGCGCCCCCGGCATCACCTTCCGCCGCGGCCAGGCACGGCACAGCCACGAGGGCCAGTGCCAACACGCTCAGGATACAGATCTGTCTCATCGCTCGTACCTCCATGTTCCGGCCTCTTCCTTCGCCCCGGTCCCTTCTTCCCATGAAGAAACCAGGCACACCACGCGGCGGCTCCGCCACCGCCTGCTCACATCCACGCCGCGGGATCGCTCGTATAGCCTTCGAGCCCGCGGCGGATGATCTCGAAAATCAGTGCCTGCCCCAACGACTCCAGCCGGCGCTTGTGCGCATCGCGGTAGGTCGTGACGCGCTGCTGCCGCTCGCGCAGTTCGGCAAGCTGCTGCTTGTTCTGCTCCTGTGTGGCCATCTGTTCGAGAACCTTCAACTCGCGCTGATAGCCCACTACCAGGTCATGGTATTCACGCCGCAGCAGGGCCAACTCCTCCGCCGCGACACCGTCAGGCGCCGGCGGCATCACGGCCGCCAGGTCCGCCGCCGAGGCGACATCCCAGACATCTCTGCCCGCGCTGAAGAACACCTGGCCGGCACTGACGGGCATGGTCTCTTCTTCGACGGAAACCTGAGCCTGGCCGGCGAACACAATCACGACCGAGGCGGGGGTGTCCTCACCTTCGTCGGCAACGAAGAAGTCGCCCTTGCGCAGAAGGGCCTCGAAACCCGAACCTGCAACGCGCATGGGGTTGTGGTCGTCCTGGCCACGAGCGTAAAGGTCCCCGGCCTGCAGTTTCAACTCGGGGTTGTTGCTGTCTTCCGCGCGCCGCAACTGGAATTCCGTGCCGGCCTGGACTTTGAGCATCCCGGAACTGGCCAGGGGCAGGAGCGCCGTTTCCGTCACCTTGTAGACTTCGCCCATCTTCAGCCGCTGCACCGGCCGGCCGGCGCTGTCGGTTACATGTCCCTTCATGACCGAGACAACAGCCATGCTCCCATGGCCCGAGCGCAGCTTCCCCGACATCCCCAGCCACGCCACCAGAACGCCCACGACCAGCGCCGCCGCGATCCCTGTCCTGGCCCAACTCCAGCGCGGGCGCGGCGCAGCGGCAAAGATACGCGGAGTGGCTCCCGCCGGCGGCAGGGCGCTCATCGTCCGCGCAACGAAGCCTGGGGTGCTCCGCGGCGTTGCGAGCGCCGTGCGCAGTGCCTGATCAACCTCTGCCAGCTCGCCCTGCAGCGCGCGGCACGCCGTGCACGCGGCCACATGAGCCGCCAGCAGGTCCCGCTCCTGGGCGTCAAGCTCCTCGCCGGCCAGCATCTTGACGTGGATGGCCGTCACCCGGTCACATGAATCAGGAGGGATGTCACGAGTGTCAGTCATTGCACTGTTCGTCCTGGTACCTCGCTCTACGTAGCTAGAGCACTGCCATTTGGGATTGCTGCAAAAAATTCCCGTCTCAAGCTTCCTTGCCTTCCTTGCGGCGCATGGCGTGGCGGAGCATCACCAGGGCGCGGGTCAGGCGGCTGGTCACCGTTCCGAGCGCCACGCTTTCCATGGTGGCGATCTCCTTGCAGCTCAGGTTCCGCTCGTACTTCAACACCACCGTCTGCCGGTACGGTTCCGGCAACTGCTCGACATGGGACATTACCCAAGCGAGCCGGTCTGGACCGTCGTCGCGAGCCCGGGCGGCCTCTTCACCGGTCAGCGGGAGGTGCTCGTGCCGCTTCTCGCCCCGCTGGGATGCATGCGCGGCGCGGCGCCGGGCGATCTGGATGAGCCACGGGAAAAAGAGCCGCGGCTCACGCAACTGCGGCAGCGCCGTGAAGGCGTTCACGAAGACTTCCTGTGCCACGTCCTCGGCGGCGCTCGCGTCGCGCAGATACCCCCGCACCACGGCGACCACCGCGTCCTGATACCGCTCGACCAGCTCCCCGAACGGCTCCCTCTGGCCGGCGAGGACCGCGGCGATGCAGCGGGCGTCGGCGTCAGGCTGCACGCGTGGCGGCCTGGTGCCACTGTCCGCAGACAGTGGGCGGCCGGACTTGGCTGTCGTTTCGGCCGGAGGCTGGCGAGAGGTGAGGCTGTCCACGGTTCCCATGCTTCCGAGTTACAGACGCGCCAGGCGGCCGGGCCTTGCCACATTTCGCCCGGCCGGGGTTGGGCCGGGCGTTCCACGTACCATAGAGTGCCACGCTCATGGCGTGCTGCAAAGAACCGCGCGCCGCCGGCGCCGCGTTTTACTTTCCGGCAGTGGAACAGTTTCCCAGGCCGTGTACACTGCTTTTTTCGTGTTGTTACAGAAGCACGGCGTACGCCGTGAAGGCCAACCGCAGCAGAATGGAACGCCATGAACCCAGAGATTCCTGAAGATGAAGAAACGCCCAAGGAGACCGCGCCGAGGGCCTCCGAGAGCATCGAGACCAAGCTGCTTGAGGCCCGTACCATCCTGGTGGAGGGACCGGTGAACGACAGGCTGTACCACTACGTCGTCGGGCGGCTGTATTTTCTGGAAGCCAAGGACCCCAAGGGCGGCATCCTGATGGTGATCAACTCACCCGGCGGGTCGGCTGACAGTGGCTTC
>JAPLOD010000529.1 GCA_026692735.1 Planctomycetota bacterium
TGATGATCTCACAGCCGTTCGGCAGCAGCGCGTAGATGGCCCCGTTCCGCGCCACGGTGATCTCTTGCGGCTGTGCTTCCGGCGGCAACCCGGCCGCCGCCGCCAGCACCGCTGCGGGAACCTGCTCCCACGGTCGAACTGGGCCTTCGGCAGCACTGAGTGTGACTGTGACGGCTAGTGCCAGCAGGACAGCCAGGTGCCTTTTTTGGTTAGCCACGCGCGTTCCTCCGCTATACGGTCTGTCATACAGCACGCCCCGCCACGGCTTGGCGGACGGAAGCGTGCTGTGGTGAGTGGTTGAAAGCGTATCGGAAGGCATCCCCATGCGTAAAGCACAAGTCCTGTTAGCTCTTCCAGTCGTCCTGGCTGCGCTTGCAGCCACCTGTGCCGAAGCGCCCGCGGCCAACAGCGAGACGGATACCGAGGAACTGATCCGGCGCCTCAACGGCAACGACTTCGAGACGCGCGAACAGGCCACCCTCGCGCTGGGCGAACGAGCAGAGAAGATCTGGGGCCGGCTGAAAGAGCTGGCGAAGAGCACCGAACCGGAGGTTCGACTACGCGCGAAGAGGGCCATGTTCCTGCCGACACAGCGGCGTCTCACCACGCTGCTGGAAGAGGCGACAAAGGAACTGCAGGCCGCAGAGAAGGCGATCAAGGATAAGGAGGCGTTGCAGCAGCAGCAGGCCGCCTACCGGCTCAATCACAGCCGGCTGACGTCCCGCATTGACCAGATCAAGCAGGCCCTCGCCGATGGCGAGACGTTCGAGCCCGGAGCGCTCAAGGATTGGGGTCCCAGCCTGCTGCCGTTCGCGCGGCGGCTGAAGTGCAGAGTCAGTTTTGAGTTCGTTGACGTGCCGCTGGACAAGGCTGCGGGCTGCGTCGGCGAATGGGCGGGCTTGAACGTCACCGTGGACGAGGCCGCGATTGCCGGCGGCGCTCCTGCCATCAATCTGCGCGTCAGTGACATGTCCGCGGACTTGGCCCTCGAATGGATCTGCAAGCTGGCGGATCTCGAGTATTCCGTGGACCAGGAGGCGCAGAAGATCGTCGTGCGCAAGCCCCGCTGACTCGCTTGATCGCTCACCACGAAGAACACGAAGAACACAAGTAGGAATTGGCACGACCACGCCCGTATCCTGTTCTTCGTGCTCTTCGTGGTTCAATGCCGGCATTCAGTTCTTCGGCTCTTGCGGCGGCGGCAATCCGGCAATCACGGCCTGCGCCAGCTTGTACGACGGCGACGACGCGGGCAGGCTCTTCAGCACGGCCATGCCGGCCTCAAAACGCTTGAGTGCCTCGGGCATCTTGTGCTGCTCAGCCAGCAGGTCCGCCCCGCGGATCAGGGCCCGCGCCTGCATGATGTAACCTTCGCCATTCATCGGATGGACGGCCACCGAGCGTTCGGCCGCCTCGCGCGCCTTCTCCGCCATCTCCATCCGCTGCTCGGCCGCCAGCGTCTTGCTTGTGTCCCCGGACTGGCGCAGGTACGTCTCGCCCATGATCAGCCAGGCTGCGGCGAGCATGTGAGGCTGGTAGCCGCGTGATCGTTCGCCGCGCGCGTAGTGGGCGCGGCGTCCGTCCGGGGTCGTCTCCGGCAGCGGCACCAGGCCGGGCGGCGGCAGCGGACCGATCATCTCCCGGGCCTCCTCGAAACGCCCCAGGCCGAGGAGCAGCTCGGCGCGGCGAACGTTCAGCGTGAAGGGGTCAATCTGGAGACTACTATCCGGGCACCGGACTGCATTGTTGTAGAACCCCAGGGCGGCTTCGGCCGCGGCCTTCGCCAGTTCCCTGTCGGGCTGCGGACCGGTGGCCGCATGCCGGACATACTCCTGCCTCATGAAGTGCGCGGCCTCCAGACATGCTATGGCGGAATTGGGCTGCTTCAGTCCGGCGTCCACGACCAGGCGCGCTTCATCGCCGAACAGCGGCGAGCGCAGCGCGGTGAGTACGGTGAGCGCGGCCACGGCGGGGATGGCCACGCAGGGCAGCACCGCCCGGCCCTGCGCGTAGCGCGCCGCCAGGCCCGCGGCAGCCGCGGCGACAGCCAGCAGCAGTCCTGCGCTGGCCAGGTAGACGTAACGATCCTGCATCCAGAACGGTATGGCCACGATGTTCGCGGAAGGTCCGAGCGCACCCAGGAACCACAGCACGCCCAGCAGAGCCAGGCGGCGGCGTTCGCGCCCGGCCGCCCACACAAGGGCGCCGAAGAAACCCATCAACAGCAGCCCGTAGACCCACACCCGCCAGTCGCCAAGGGACGTGACCGGCTCAACGCCGTAGAAGAAGCTCAAGCCGATGGGGAACAGGGTCTGGCGCACGTAGCGCGAGAAGATCTCCGTGTCCGTCAACAGCGCGGTGAAGACACTGCCGCCGGGCGGCGTGACGATCTCGAGCTGGAACCCGGAGAGCGTCACGAAGATGCCGCCGGCAGTGATGAGGGCCGGTAGCAGCAGGCGCCCGGCGAAGCTCAGCCAGAACCGTGGCGTGCGATAGAGGCCGGTCTCCACGGGCGGGACGCCCGTGGTACCACGAACGTCCCGTTCGTGGCAGGCCGGGGCGCCCTGCGGGTACAGCAGCTCCAGCATGACGAACACCGGCAGCAGGCCAAGCGCGCTGGGCTTGCTGAGCACCGCGAGCAGGTACAACACGGAGACCAGCGGAATCCGCCAGAAACGTTCCCGCGGCACGGTCCACGCCAGCAGCGCGCCAAAACCGAACAACGCGGTCAGCACGTTCTTGCGCTCGGAGATCCAGCACACCGATTCGCAGGCCATGGGATGCCCCGTCCAGGCCAGCGCCACAAACGCCGCCAGACCGGCGCCAACGCCGAGCCGGCGCAGGAAGCTCCATAAGAGGAAGCCGCCAAGCAGATGGTACAGGCCGTTCATCCGGCGCATGGCCGGCGCGCTGCAGACATCCGCGGCCTGCGCCACGGGCGGGACGCCCGTGGTACCACGAACGTCCCATTCGTGGCGGGACGGAATGCTGAACAGGCTGTAGTCCACCCAGTACGAGAACAGCGTCACGGGAAAATACATGGAGCTGATGCTGCGCTGGAACCACGAGGTCCACGGCCGGTCGAGCGCCGTGTGCAGGTGCTGGCGATCATCTATCGTGTGGAACGGCGCGCTCCACGAGCCGTGAAGCATCACCAGCACCAGGAGCGCCTGGAGGCCCAGTATCACGAAGCCTTTCTCCAGACGCTTCATAGTCCTTGCTCCGGCGGCAGCCCGGCCTTGTTCAGGACGCTTTGGGCCGGGGCGCCCAGAATAGCGCTCCGGCGGCAATCCAGCGAGCGCAGCCACGGCCGGCAGACATCGCGCCGCGCGCTCCTCCGGCTGCCTCTCATCGGCCGCCCTCCGTGGGCGGCGGGACATTCTTCAGGATCTGCCTGGCAGCGTCAGCCGGAGGCGATCCCGCGGGCAAGCTCGACAGGATCTCCTTACCTGCCTCATACGCCTTCCGCGCCTCATCCATCGCGCCTGCTGCGGCGTGCAGATAGGCGATGCGGATGAGCGTCTTGCCTTTCAGGACACGCGCTTCGCCTTGCTCGGGGTCCACGGCCAGCGACTCCTCCGCGCTTGCCACGGCGCGCCGCGCGCTGGCCATGCGCTCGCCGGGGGTCGCCGCTTTCAGGTATGCCTCGCGCAGGCTGATCTCCCCCAGCAGCACGTGCGCTCTGGCAACGGACTGGTAGAAGTAAAGCGGCCGCACACCTCGTCCCGGCTGCGTGGCGCCGGGAAAGAGCCTGGCAACGCTCATCCGGTCGGGCAGCGGTCCCGGCGGGGGCATCACCGGCTGCAACGCCGCCTTGGCGCTGGCGTAGTCGCCGTACAGGAACAGGACCTCGGCGATGCCCAGGCGCAGCGTCAAGGGGTCCACGAAGTCGCAGATGTCCCGGCAGGCCAAAGCCGCCTCGTATTCCCGAATCAGAGCCAGCGCCTCGTCCCGCGCCTCTTGCTTCATGCTGTCGCTCGCCCCGTCAATGCGTCGCAGGAGGCGTTCGCGCTTGATCTGCGCCGCACTCCACCGCGCCATTCCCGAATCCGGCTGGCGCTGCGCCGCGTCCAGGACAAGGGCCGCCGCGTCGCCATAGAGCGGCGAGCGGAGCGCGCACAGCACGGCCAGGAGCGCAACGAACGCCACGCCGGCTGCCGGCAGCGCGGGCTTCATGCCCGCCCAGCGCTCAGCGGCGCTTTTCAGCGCTGCGCACAATCCCAGCAGCAATCCGGGTGACGGGATGTACATGTACCGGTCCTGCAGCGGACCCATGCTGCCGATCAGGTTGGCGTTCGGTCCGAGGCCGCCGAAAAACCACACCAGGCCGAGCACGGCCAGGACGCGCCAGGGCCCCCGGGCCGCCCAGATGATCGCGCCCCACAGCAGCGCCAGCGCGCCGCCGTACAACCACACGCGCGGATCGCTCAGTCCGGTCACCGGCTCCAGCCCATTGTAGAAACTCAGGTTCACGGGCAGCAGCACATGGGCGGTGTACCGGAAGAAGACCTCGGCATCGGTCAGCAGCGCAGTCCATACCGTCCCCCCCGGCGGCGCCATCATGTCGCGAACGAAGACGTGCATGGCTACCAGGCAGGCTGCCACCGAGAGCGCGATTTGTCCGCTCAGGCGCCCAAGCCGCGAGAGCCACGCCTTAGGATCGCGCCATGCGAATCCGCCCTGGCGCGGATCGGCCACCTCCAGCGCCACGAACAGCGGCAGGTACCCGAGGGCCGCCGGCTTGCTGCACAGCGCGAGCCCGAAGAGCAGCCACACCAACGGCAGGCGCCAGGGCTTCTCCAGTGGCGCCGTCCACGCCAGCAGCGAGCCAAATCCGAAAAACGCGCACATCGTATTCCGGCGCTCGCATATCCAAGCCACTGATTCCAGCGCGGCCGGGTGTACGACCCACGCCAGGGCCGCCACCGCAGCGATGCCTGCGCCCGCGCCAATGCGTTTCAGGAACAGCCACAGCAGGAAGCCTGCCAGCAGATGATAGACGCCGTTGACCAGGCGCGACCCGCATGCCCAGTTCCGCATGACCCGCACGCCGTTGTCGGGCGCGGCGCCGGCGCCGTCCGGGCTGCCAGTCCCTTCCGTGGCTGTAGCCGCTCGCTCACCGCCGAGCAGGTCCATGGCCTCCCGTTGCCCCGGTCCAAAGAGGGCCCTCTCGAGGCGCCACGACAGAGACACGACTGGAACGTACATGAACCCTTGCCGCGGGATGAGCGGCGTGATCCATGGTCCTGCTACGGCGTCGCGCATGAGGTATCTGTCATCTATCCGGTAGAACGGCGCCGTCAGATTCCCGTGCAGCAAGACGGCCGTGGCAAGCGCCAGGAGACCCAGCATCACGAAGCTGTTCTTCAGATACGTCATGGTCGGTCGCCTTCCGTGGGCGGCGGGACGTTCTTCAGGATCTGCCGGGCGGCCTCAGCCTGCGGCGATGCCGCGGGCAGACTCGACAGGATTTCCTTGCTTTCCTCATACGCTTTGCGCGCCTCGGCCATCGCGCCCGCCGCAGCGTGCAGATAGGCGATGCGGATGAGCGCTTTGCCTTTCAGGACACGTGCCTCGCCGCGTCCGGCATCCACAGTCAGCGATCGCTCCGCGCTCGCAATGGCGCCTCGCGCGCTGGCCATGCGCTCCTCGGGGGTTGCCGCTTTCAGGTATGCGTCCCGCAGGCTGATTTCCCCCAGCAGCACGTGGGCTTTGGCCACGGATTCGTAGAAGAACTTGGACCCCACGCGTCGTCCGGGTTGCGTGGCGCCGGGGAAGAGTTTGGCAATGCTCATCCGGTCAGGCAGCGGCCCCGGTGGAGGCATCACCGGCTGCAGCGCCGCCTTGGCGCTGGCGTAGTCGCCGTACAGGAACAGCACCTCGGCGACGCCCAGGTGCAGCGTCAAGGGGTCCACGAAG
>JAPLOD010000530.1 GCA_026692735.1 Planctomycetota bacterium
GCCGCCGGGCGGGGTCGGGGAACGTGTGCTCAAAGCCGGCGTGGCGGTGCTGGCGGCGAACCTGATCCAGAAACTGGCCGGCTTCCTGATCAAGAAGGTCATCCCGAATTACTACGGTCTGGCTGTCAGCGACGTTTTCTCCGTCGTCAACGATACCGTTCTGGGCACGGCGTTCTCCATCGGCGAACAGTGCCTCGGCCCGGCCTACATGCCCGTGTTCACGGGGGCAAAGGAAAAGGAAGGCGAGGCGCGCGCGTGGCGCTACACGTCGGTGCTGTTCAACCTGCAGTTCCTCATCCTGCTGGTGATCACCGCCGTGCTGATGCTCTTCCCCGGGCCAATTATCGGCCTCTTCACGCAGTGGGATTCCACCTCGCTGGCAGGCGACGCCGACGCGCAGGAGCGGCACGGGCTGGCCGGGTTGATGCTGCCGTACGTCGCGCCGGCGCTGCTGGGCATGTCGCTGGCCAGCCTGACGTACTGGGTGCTGATCAGCTACAAGAAGTTCTTCTTTGCGGCCTTCGGCGACGCGCTGCTCAAGTTCGCCGTGCTCGGCGGCGCGGCGCTCGGCGCGGCGCTCAAATCGGGCGACTGGCACTTCATCGCCGCGGGCGCGGTGGCGGGCGGCGCGCTGAAGCTGCTGCTGCATCTGTTCGTGCTCGGGCGGCAGTGGCTGCGCCAGTACCGGCCGACGCTGGACCTAAAGGACCAGTACCTGCGCAGCTTCTTCCTGCTGGTGCTCCCGCTGCTGCTGGGGATCATCGTGTCCCGCTGGCGGGACGCGGTAATGGTCAACGTGCTGACGGTCAAACCCGGGCTGCCGACATATTTCAGCATGGGCCGGGGCGTGGTGGAGAGCGTGGGCTTCCTCATCCCGTTGTCGCTGTCCATCGCGCTGTTGCCCTACTTCTGCGACATGGCCGCGCGGGACGACCGCGTGCAGCTCGGCCGGCTGCTCACGCAGACCATTCGCATGCTGGTCTGGTTCTTCGTGCCGCTAAGCATCGTGTTGGCCGTCGCGGCGCTGCCAACCTGCATGGTGCTGTACCGCGGCAAGATCATAGACGTCGAGAAGGCCCGTTGCGCGGCGCTGGTGCTGCAGTTGTTCTGCCTCCAACTCCCGTTCCTGGCAACCGAGATGATGGTGAACCAGGCGTTCTTCTCGAATCGGCGCATGGTGGCCCCCACCACGGCCGGGATCGTGCTGTCACTGGTCTCTGCCGGGCTGGCGTACGCCATCGTCAAGTACGGTGGTCTCACAAGCAGCCTCGAGATCCTCGGCGTGGTCGCGCTCTGCCTGGTGCTGATACGGGTCCTGAAGTGCTTCATCCTGATTGCGCTGTTGAAGTGGACCGTGCCCGTCCTGCCTCTGCGCGAGACCATGGGCTATCTTGCGCGCCTCGTTGCCGCCGGCGGCGGCGCGGCCGTTGCGGCCCTGGGCGCGCAATACCTGTACCGCGGGCCGCTGAGCTTCGTGGACAGGGCGCTGCGGAGCGGCCACGCGAGCAACGCGCTGGAAGCCCTCTTCATCGCGCTGGCGGGCGCAGCCGTCTACCTGGTGCTCTCGTTGCTGCTCAAGATGGAAGAGCCGCGCCTGGGCTGGCAGTGGACGAAGGAGAAGCTGCGCCGGCGCGGGCAGAAGCTCCCGACTCCCACCGCCGGGCCGGACGCGGCTTGACAAATGTCGTTTGCAAATGGCCAATCTAAAATCGAAAATCAAAACTCGAAAATGAGACGGCTGTGCTACATCTGCGAGGCCACGCAAGGCGGCGTGCGCAAACACCTGCGCGACCTGCTGCGGGTGTTCTCACAGCCACAGGAACGTTACGACGTCCACGCCATCCTGGGCGACAGGGGCGAGCCGGGCTTTCGCGAGGAACTGGAGCAACTGCGCGCGGCGCGGGCGAGCTTCCGCTACACGTTCGTGCCGGAGTTGAAGCGCGCCATCCGCCCGCTGCGCGACTGGCGCGCGTACGTGCGGATCAAGGAACTGCTGCGCGACATCAGGCCGGACATAGTCCACACCCACAGCTCGAAGGCCGGCATCCTCGGCCGCCACGCCGCTCACCACCTGGGCATACGCGACGTCATCCACACGGCACACGTCTTTCCTTTTCAGTGGGCGGGCGGAGCGCGGGGCGGCGTCTTCCTGGCGCTGGAACGGCAGGCGGCGCGGTTCTGCCGCGCGCTGGTATGCGTCGGTGAAAGCCAGCGCGCGGACGCGCTCGCGCGCGGCCTGACCGATGCGCGGAAGCTGGTGGTGATCCGCAACGGCGTCGAGCTGCCGGCGCCGGCCGAGGGCGGCGCGGAGGCGCAGCGGCGGACGGCGCGGGCAACGTTGGAGCTGCCGGAGGGCAAGCTGGCGGTGGGGATGGTCGCGCGCCTGGCGCCGCAGAAGGGCGTGGGTGCTTTCGTGCAGGCCGCGGCGCTGGTGCAGAAGAAGCGGCCGGATGCGGCGTTCTTCGTTGTAGGCGGCGGGCCGCTCGAAGACCAGGTGCGGGCTAGAATGGCGGAGGCGGGCTTGCGGCCGGAGAGTCTGCGGCTGCTGGGGCACCGCGAAGACGCGGCGGCGTTATACCCCGCGTTTGACGTCGTGGCGCTGTCGAGTTTGTACGAGGGGCTGCCGTACGTGCTGCTGGAAGCGATGGCGTGGGGCGTACCCATCGTGGCGACGGACGTGCTGGGTTCCCGCGACGTCGTGGCGGACGGCGAGACGGGTTTTCTGGCGCGCGTGGACGACCCCGCGGACATCGCCGACCGGCTGCTGCGGCTGCTGGACGATGGCGGCTTGCGGGCGCGCTGCGGCGCTGCGGCGCGAAAGCGTGTGGCGGAGCAGTTCTCGTTCGCGGCGTTCGTGGAGGGACACAGGAGGCTGTACCGGGGCGAGGGCTGACGCCCGAGGAGCACGCCCAATCCGCGACAGCTTCAGGTGCCTTCGTGATCGTGCTCGGCGGGAGGTTCGGGCGGGAGGGGCTCACCCGGGATCGAATAGCGGCCGGCGAGCCAGTTGCCGAGATCCACTTCGCGGCAGCGCGCGGAACAGAACGGGAACGGCTTGTGATTGGCAATGGTGGTGTAGGTAAACGCCTTGCCGCAACGGGGGCAACGGCCGTGCTTGAGCGGCGGGCCTGACGGCGCAGGTTCGGATTTCTTTGACATCGCTGCAGCGGCCGGGTCGCCTGGCGGGCTAGCGGCCCGCGCCGCGTGACTGCTCCTGCTTGACGCCCGCGGCAATACCGGACTCATCGGCGCGGCGGGCGGGCGGCTCGGCATCGTATTCGGTTTCGGTGAGCTTGCGGATCTCGTGCTGCACGGCCTCCATCTCGCGGCGCCACTTGATCCGCCCCTGGAAACCGACGACGACTTCGTACATTTGCTGCGCTTTCTTCAGTTCGCGCTCCAGCGCCTTCAAACGGTCATCGCGGCGCATCCCGCTTTCCGAAGCGCCCGTCTGTTCGCGCGGCATGTCGTTGTAGATCATGCCACGGCGCCAGATCTGACCGTAGTGCCTCCTGCAGTAGCCCTTCGCATGCGACGGATTGGGGCAGCCCTCAACGATGCAATGCGCCGGCTTGGGCATAGACACCTCTTTCTCCAGGTCGCCCTGAAACAACCAAGCAACCTTTCCTTCTTTTCTGTTTGTCCCGCCGTCATATGACGCTCCGGGCGATAGTCAACACAAATGTCGCGGAAAGAGGAAAACTTCTTCTCACGCGACTGCCGGGTATCAGCCTTGGCCGCGCGACGCGATTTCTGCTAGGATGTTCTGCATGAGTTGCTCACCGGCCGCGGACAACGCGTCCGCTTCCTTCGTCCAGAGTCAGGCGGCCATCACGCATCACGCTGCCGTGTCGTCGCGCTATTTCCTGCTGCGTCTGCAGTGCGAAGCCATCGCCCGGCGCGCGCAGCCGGGGCAGTTCGTGATGCTGGCCTGCGCGCCGGACAACGGCGGCGCGTCCGAGCCGCTTCTGCCGCGCCCGCTGGCGATCCTGGACGCGCGCGGCGCCGAACTCGAGCTGCTCTATTTTGTGAGCGGGCGCGGCACACAAGTCCTGCGGCGCACGGCAGAGGGCGCACGTTCCGGAAGCACGGACACGCGCCTGCGCATCATCGGCCCGCTGGGCCGCGGGTTCACTCCGATCCCGGACGTTGACGCGCACGTCGCGCTGGGCGGCGGCAGCGGCGTCGCTCCGCTGGTGTTCTTCTTCAGGCGCCGCGCGGACGGGAACGCTTGGCATCTCATCCTGGGCGCGCGCACGGCGGACCAGATTCCGTGCACGGAAGCCGTCGCAGTGCCGGGCCATCTGCGGATCGCCACGGATGACGGCTCGGCGGGAAGCCGGGGCACTGCAGTGGACGCGTTGCAGGCGCTGCTCAACGGCGACTTGAAGGGCCGGCGCGTGGGGATCTACGCGGCGGGGCCGGAGCCGATGATGCGCGGCGCGGCTCAGATCGCGCGCACGTTGAGTTTCCCCGCGCGCGTGTCGCTGGAGCAGCGCATGGCCTGCGGCGTGGGCGTCTGCCGCGCGTGCGTGGTGGACGGCACGGGGCCGCATCCCAAGACGGGTCTGAAGCGTCGGGCGGTCTGCCAGGACGGGCCCGTGTTCGATATCAACGAGCTGGCGGGATGGTAGACGGCCGGCACTCCGCGTCAGGGGCGAGGAGCGCGGCGGGCGCCGGGCCTGCCGCGATTTGCGTTCATCGTTCTGCCGACAGGGCGCGCTGATACGCGGCCACAACGTCCTTGCCAAAGGCGGCGAAGATGACCTGCCGGATCGTCGTGTCCTTGGCGAGGAAGCTGCGGGCTTCGCGCACGGCGATCGCACAGGCCTCGTCCAGGGGGTAGCCATAGACGCCGCAGCTTATGGCCGGAAAGGCGATGGTCTTGCAGCCGTTCTGCACGGCGACTTCAAGGGAGCGGCGGTAACAGGAGGCGAGGAGCTCGGCTTCGCCGCGTCTGCCGTCACCGTAGACCGGGCCGACGGTGTGGATGACGTGCCCGGCGGGAAGCTTGTAGCCGCGGGTGATCTTCGCGTCGCCCGTTTTGCAGCCGCGCAACGTGCGGCATTCGACAAGGAGTTCGGGGCCGGCGGCGCGGTGGATGGCGCCGTCCACACCGCCGCCACCCAGCAGCGATGTGTTGGCAGCGTTGACGATGGCGTCCACGGCCAGCTTCGTGATGTCGCCTTCAACCAGCTTCATGCGTTCATCCATGGCAGCACCTCAAACAGAACGTGGCGAGCAACGGGATGCTCACGGTTGACTGCATAGTGAGTACTACGTAACGTCGGGAAACGGTTCGTCCAGTGCGGAAACGGGCGACGGTCGGGGGAGAGCCATCGTGGACAAAGAGAACGACGCCGGGAAAGGCCGGCCGGAGGAATCGGCCGCGGTGCCCAAGGGGTACTGGGTGGCGATGCTCGGAACAGTGCTCGTCCTGGCGGCCGCCGTGGCGCTGGCGGTACGGGGGAGCGGCACCCCGCAGCGTGCCGCAGAGCAGAGCTCGGGACAAGCGCTGGAGAAACCCACAACGCCGGCGGCCGCCAAGAAGCTTGACTCCAAGACGCTGCTGGGCCGTTGGGTTCGCACGGATACGCCGTACGTGATTGACATTCAGGAAGCCGGCGAAGACGGCACGCTGAAGGCGAGGTACTTCAACCCGCAGCCCATCCATGTCGCACGGGCGGACGCCGCCGAGAAGGACGGGAAGCTGACGGTGTTCGTGGAACTGCGGGACACCAATTACCCTGGCTGCACGTACAAGCTGACCTATGAGAAGAGCAATGACACGCTCGCGGGCACGTATTACCAGGCGGCGCTGCAACAGGAGTACGAGATAGCGTTCGCGCGTGAGCCGGAAGGCAAGTAGCTCGTCGGCCAGGGAGACGGCACATTACGTAGGCAAACCACAGGTTACAGTGTACACTACGTATATGAAACGGCTGTGCCTGAGCGTCGAACTGGGTTGGGCGGTTGTGGTTCTGGCGGGACTGAGCGTCCCGCCTGCCGCGGCCAAGGACAGCGGCAAGGATCCTCCGAAGGAACAGCCCATAACGTGGGAAGACCATGTGGTGCCGGGGCCGGCCGTCACGTTGCGGCTGAAGCGCACGGCGGGCCTGTGTCTGATCTACGAAGGCACGCTTGACCGCGCGCAGCAGTCCGCCGCCAGCTACCAGGAAGCAGGCACCTTCTACCTCACGGTGGCGTGCGTGGACCAGGTGGACAACCGGGACCAAGTGGCCCTCCGGCGGACGTATCTCGACCGCAAGCGCACCGAAGTACTGGAGAGAGGGAGGAAGCTGGAGCGCATTCTGCCGAACGCCGATGATCCGGTCTACCTCGGCCCCAACTACAGGTTCGTGAACGGACTGCGCTGCTACGCGTACGATGCGCAGAACAACATGGCGTACCAGACGCTGCAACTCCTGGCGCTGAAGGACGGGCGGCAACTGCACGGGTCAGTGCTCAGCGACGACAAGGACACGATCGTCTTCCTGACGGGCGAGGAAAAGTTCGAGCTGCCCCGCAAGGATGTCGTCAGTCTCACCACCATACCGCAGCCGCACGTCTGCATTAACGACACGGTGCACTACCTGTTCCCGATCTTCTCGGCTCGCAGCGTGGCGCCGGGCGACGAATGGAAGTTCCGCGTGCCGATCATCATCCCGATCGAGCAGGGCACCCCGCCGCGCGTGCTGCCCACGCAGTTCACGGCCAGCATGATCGGCAGGCTGCGCGAAGTGCGGCAGACCGCGGGGACCCAGGTGGCAGTGGTGGACTACCAGGTTCGCGGAGCGTTCGACACGGCGGCGGAGGAATTCCGGGGGCGCTTCCCCGCGGTGTTCCATGAGGCGAACCAGATTGCCCACCGCATGTCAGGCACGGGCACGGTGGTGGTGGACGTGGAGAAAGGGCGCATCCTGGAGAAGAGCGAAGCCTTCAGCTTCACGCTGTTCGGCCGGGCAGTCATCCCGCAGCCGGCCGACAAGCCGGCCAAGGAAGAGGAGAACCGTGCGGAGATCACCAGCCGGTACCAGATCAAGCTGCTGCCGCCGGGCACGCGCTTGAAGAACGGCAAGGTGATCCCACCCTACGAGTAGAAGGGCAACAGTGGACGGATGAAGGATGAAGGCGGGAGGATGAAGCGAGACAGGCGCAACGCGCGCGGTCTCTTCGTCCCCCAGCCTGCATGGCTCATCCCTGAACGCCTATGGCTCTGGAGAAGGAAGCCCTGTTCCTGAAGAAGGCGGTGCACACCGGCGTCCTCGACGCCGACAAAGGCACCGCCGCGCTGTACGTCTATTCGCAACTCGTGCGGATGGGCGCGCAGTTCAGCTTCGGCCAGTTCCTGGTGGAGCGGGGCCTGTTGAGCAGCATGGCCCTGCAGGCCCTCGAAGCGTACAGCGGCCGGAAGATCAAGGCGGTCAGCCAGCTCGGGGACTTCGAGCTCATCGAGTTGATCGGCGAAGGCCTGAACGGTGTCGTGTACCGCGCGGTGCAGCTATCGCTGGACCGCCTGGTGGCCGTCAAAGTCCTCAACGCCGACGTCGTCGCCAATCCCGAAAGCCTGCAGCGCTTTGAGAACGAGGCGCGCGCGACGGCGCGCCTGAACCACCCCAATATCGTGCAGGGCATTGACGTGGGCGAGGACAAGGGCCTGCACTACTTCGCCATGGAGCTGGTGGACGGCGGATCGGCGCGCACGCTGCTGCTGTCGTCCGGCGGGAAGCTCGACGAACACACCGCTCTGGAGATCACGCGCCAGGCCGCCGAAGGGCTGAAGGCCGCCCACGCCATCGGGCTGATGCACCGCGACCTGAAGCCGGACAACATACTCCTGGCCCCTGACGGCGTGGCCAAGCTGGCCGACCTGGGGATCTCGCAGCCCATAACGGCGCGCTCCGGGGCGGGCCAGAGCGGCGGCTTCTTCTGGGCGAGCCCGCCGTACGTGGCGCCCGAGATCATCCTCGGGCAATCCGAGAACAACCCGGCCAGCGACATCTACAGTCTCGGCGCGACGCTCTTCGAATTGCTGACCGGACGACCGCCGTACACGGGCGCCACGCCCGAGGAAATCCTGCGTGCGCACATCGAGGCGCCGGTGCCGGACGTGCTGGCGTTCCGCCCGGACGTGAGCGTCCAGACCGCCAGCCTGGTCAAACGGATGCTGGCCAAGAACCCCGCCGAGCGCGTGCCCAACGCCGCAACGGTGGTGGACGCTATCTCCCGGCTGCTGGGCCTCAAAGTCCAGGCGCCGACCCCCCCGCCATCGCCGGCTCCAGTCATCATCCGGCCCCGCGTGGCCAGCGCCCCAGCAACAGCAGGGGGAGGCCTGCGGCCGGGTGTGCTGCCGCCACAGCCGTCCGGCAGGCCCTCCGGCATGTACCCATCACCAGCCAGACCGCCTGCTGCGCCGCCGGCCAAACCAGCGCCGAAACCGCCGCCGCCCAAGCCGCAGGCTGGTCCCGCGGCGCCGCGCGCGGGAGGGCTGCGTCCGAAACTCGGCAGCGGCAGGCCCAAGTATCGCGGCCGGTAGGACCCAGACGTGGAGGTTGACCGGCGCGCCACAGTACCGGGGGTCACGCGGCCGCGGTTCACACGGAGCCGGAAATTGGTTTGAAAATTTCACTGCCGCGGCGCGTCTGCCTAGTGTAAGATGTTCTACGGTGCTGAAGGCGGAAGGATGCGGGCCGGTGCGCCCTCGGGGCGGTTCATCCATCATCCAGCCGTCAGAGTCCGTGCGCTTCAGTTGAAGGAGATCAGGCATGGTGCCCTTAGCGTTTCTGCAGAACGTCGGCTTGCCGGAACTCATTATCATCTTGGTCATCGCCCTGTTGATCTTCGGGCACAAGCTGCCGTCCGTGGCGCGTAGTCTGGGCTCCAGCGTCAACGAGTTCAAGAAAGGCGCCAAGGAAGGCGAACTCGAGGCGCAGAAGCAGGAGCAGGCCATGAGCCAGATCAAGTGCGCCTACTGCGGAACCACCTATCTGCCCGCAACCGTTGGCGCGCCCTGTCCTGGTTGCGGCGGCAAGCCGGGAACTCCACCTGCCGCGGCGCCGGAGAAGAAGTAGGGAGACGTTCTTCATGCACCCTCCGCTGGCCTTCGGACCTGCCGACGTCGGCGGCGGCGAGATAGTGGTCATCGGCATTATTGCGCTGCTGCTCTTTGGCAAGAACCTCCCCGCGCAAGCCCGCAACCTGGGACGCGCGATCGCGGCGTTCAAGCAGACGATCAACCAGGCCAGCAGCGAACTCCATCGCGAGATGGACGCCGCCGCTGAGGGCGTGGAGGAGGCCGCCAACGAGATCAAAGACGAGGTCAAGAAGGACGACCCGACGGCCGGCCTCGCGGAAGCGGTGAGCGGCGACACGGCAACGAGCGGCACTGCTGGACAAACCAGCAGTGGCATACCTGCCGGCGGCCCCGGCAGCGATTCCTTCGCCAGCCCGTCCGCGGAGTCGCAGGCCTCAAGCGTCCCGGCTCCGGCCTCATCCGCACCGCCGGCGCCTGCCGTCTCGGAAGCCGCGGCGCTGGACGCGCTGCCACGCAACATTCCGCCGCCAACGAAAATCCCGCCGCCGGTAATGTAACGCAATCCTCCGGAACGCGTAGCAGCCCGGCGGGTGGCGCTACTTGCCGGCGGGCGCGGCGGTTGGCACGCTGCCGACGCGGAAAACGATGTCGCCCTTCTCCGTTCCGGTATCGGATTCCGTGGCGCCGCCATCGTCCACGAGGTCTTCGCCGATGCTGTAGACCGTGACGGCGCTCGCTGTTGGCCGGAAGCGCAGCGGCTGTTCGTCGTAGGGATCGAGGGGCACTTCGGCCAGGTAGTCGGGTACGAGGCCCTCGAGCTTCGCCGGGAACTGGCCTGTCTTGGCCCGGTACGCGGCGGTGGCAAGTGCCGCTTCAGCCAGACGGTGCCGGGCCTCGGCGCGCGCGAACGCTATGTAACAGCGCGACAGCGCAGGAAGCACGAAGGCGGAGAGGATGCCCGCGCGCCTGATCGCGTTCTCATCCTCCAGTTTCTTGCTGCGTGCCAGGGCATCCTTGAAGCCAACCTGCGCCATATCCCGCAGCGTCTTCATCTGTCTCCTGTAGCCTTCCAGATCGTCGGGGAGGAGGAATACGCGCCAGGGCGCGCCCAGGACGGGGCCGAAGAACCTTGGGTCCGCCCCCACCTCACGGCTCAGCTCCTGCGTGGGCGTGTCGCTGGACAGCATCGCGAAGGCCGACAGTCCGAACGCCTCCTCGCCGTTTAGGCAGCGGCGCAGCACGCGCTGGAACGAGACGGTCTCGTCGGCCGGCACCACAGCCAGGTCCGCGACCGTCGGCGTGGTCGTGGTCAGGATGCCTTGCAGCGTACGCAATGCGATCTCGTCAATGGCGACAGACACCAGTCCGGAGATGAGGATGGGTTCGGCGGCGACGTGCCTGGACATCCCGCGAATCGCAGCGACATTCTCCAGCGCAGCGCGCACCTGGCCGTCCGCCGCTTTGCAGCGCGCCTCGGCGGCAAGGAGCCTGGCGCATTCGCGCATGCTCGCCAGTTCGGGCAGTTGCGTGTCCAGACTGAGCTGCGCATAGCCGCGCTCAAAATAGCAGCCCGGCATGGCGGCCGCACGCTTTAGCAACGCCGTGGTGGGCTGCTGCCGCGTAAGGAACTCGCGCAGGTCCGCGTCGTCCGTGTTGAAGTCGGGCTTGTCGAAGCCCTTCTTCCAGTACCACTGGTCGGCTTTCTTCTCGTACAGCGCCTTCAAGCGCGCATCCTCCGTGGTGATGCGCTTCATCAAGGCAAACGCCTTCTCGTACACGAAGGCCGCGTTCTCGTTGTCGGGCACGCGCGGCGGCGCGGCGGCCATGGCCATGGCCCCGGCTTCCATGCGCACCGACGACAGCATGAGGCGCACGGCGGTATCCATGTTCCAGAACGTGATGAGGTGCAGCGCCGCCGCCGCGGCGAAACCAAGCGCGAGCTTCGCTCTCGGCCAGCCGGCGGCAGGGCGCGTGTCCGCCACCTGCTTCAACCCGCGCCGCAGGATCAGCGCAGACCCAACCCGCGCGCAGAGCAGCCAGGATGACGTGTAGGCCAGCCAGTGGTGCTCGAGTCCGACGTACGCCAGAAAGCCGGACACGCAGGTCTCGACCGCCCCAATCAGAAGGGGCACCACAGCGGCGCCCCAC
>JAPLOD010000531.1 GCA_026692735.1 Planctomycetota bacterium
GAACGTTTGTTGCGAACCCCATGTTGAGGACGTTGATTGTGGTACCGCCGATATTGCTCAACCAATGGTATACCCAGATTTACAAGACGACTGGTCACAAGGCGATCATCTATCATGGGGCCAACAAGAAAAAGATTACGCAGAAACAGCTGGAGGATGCGGTCATTGTCTTGACTACTTATTCCACCTTATCCACCTTTAGGAAATCCACTTTTGGTAAAAGTGGAGCAAAATCGCAATCCACCTGGGGAACCAATGTTCCTTCAATATTTTCCTCAATTTTGACTCCACTTTTACCAAAAGTGGATTTCCCAAAAGTGGATTTGGCCCAACCTTTGTTAAAGGTTGGTTGGAACAGGATCGTGTTTGACGAGGCCCATCACCTAAGGAACAACAACTCGCACCACCAATGGGCCAAGCAACTCAAGAGCAAGATCCGTTGGCTCGTTTCCGGAACACCCGTCCAGAACAAGAAGCGCGACTTTTACAATTTGTGTTCGGTTCTCGGCATGGCGCCCAGCTTTTATACGGACCCCGCAAATCTCCCTACTATTGCTCGGTTCTTCATCTTGAAGAGAACCAAGAAACAAGTGGGAATACAATTGCCGGATATGAATGTTGACAAGACGGTGGTTCAATGGGCAAACCGGGCCGAGTTTGACCTGTCGCAGGAGATCCATTCCCATTTAAAATTCTCGAATGTAAAGTTTTCAGGGACTAGCACTAGCAGCAGCAGCAGGCTGTTGTTGGGAGAAAATACGCAATTGTCATTATTGTTGAAGGCGAAGCAGATGTGCGTTTACCCGGGTCTCATCAAGAAAAAGGAAGGGGTTTTTGAGGGCGAGGCTGCGGCTGCTGCTGCTGCTGCGGCTGATGCGTTGTCCCATACCACAAAAATTGACGAGGTTGTCAAGTCCGTTGTTCAGCGGAGAAATAATGGATGTGGAAAGTTGATATTCTGTTGCTTTCGCGGGGAGATTGACTTGATTTATGATAAGCTGATGGGGGCGGGCATGACCGACGTTGTCAAGTTGGATGGACGCGTCACAGGAAAAAGGCGTGGAAATATCATCAACAACAAAAATAACGTTCTCATTTTACAGATCCAAACTGGGTGCGAAGGCCTCAACTTACAAGAATTTTACAGCGAGGTCTACTTTGTCAGCCCGCACTGGAACCCGGCAATTGAGGACCAGGCGATTGCGAGGTGCCACCGCATCGGGCAGACCAAGAATGTATTGGTTGAGCGGTTTGTTATGGGCGGGTCTGCCACGACACGGGCTTCGGCCTCGACGAGAAGGTGGACATCGTCCGCACCGACAAGACCAGCGCCGTTGTCAGCCGGCACTTCCACCGCCAGATCGTCGAGCCGGCGGACACCGAGAAGATCAAGATGCCCGTCGTTACGTACGACGAAGCCACAACGGATGCGAACTGCCAGCGCATGTGCGAGACCTACGAGGCCATCCTGCCGATCCGCCAAGAAGGCATCAAGCACATCTGGTACACGCCGTGGGACAACCTCATCCGCTGGTGGGGCGTGCAGGAGGCCATGCTGGACCTCGTCCTCCGCCCACAGATGGTGAACGATGCCGTCGCGCGCTGCGCGGAGTCCATGAACCGCGGGCTGGACCAGATGGTGAAGCTGAATCTGCTGTCGCTCGGCAGCGACAACACCCGCGTCGGCTCAGGCGGCTACGGCTACACTACCCGGCTTCCCGCGAAGGGCTTCGACCCCAACCGCGTCAGGCCCCTGGATATGTGGGGATGCTCCAACGCGCAGATCTTCTCCGCGGTCTCGCCCGAGATGCACTGGGAGTTCGCTCTGCGTCACGATATCCCCTGGCTGCAGCGCTGGGGGCTGAACTACTACGGCTGCTGCGAGCCGCTTGACACCAAGATTGACATCCTGCGCCGCATCCCGCGCCTGCGGAAGATCTCCATGAGCCCATGGATCAGGGCTGACCGGGCGGTCGAGAAGATAGGAGGCGATTTCGTCTTCAGCTACAAGCCGAATCCCGCCTTCCTCGCGGAGGATGAGTGGCGACCGGAGGTGGCGCGACAGGACCTGCGGCGGGTGCTCGAACGGGCCCGCGGGTGCCACGTGGAACTGATTATGAAGGACATCTCCACGGTGCGTTACCAGCCGCAGCGCCTGTGGGAATGGGCGCGCATGGCCATGGAATTGGCGGAAGAGTTCGCGCCATAGGTCACCGACAATGACGCGGGCCTGGAGTCACCCAGGCCCGCACCAGAACACCAGAAGGCGAAGCACCGCGCAGACGGACGCTACTTGGCGCTGGCGCTCTTGCGGAGTTGCTCATGCAGCCCCGCCATCGCCGTCGCGAATGCCGTTTCGCCGTACTTCCGCAGGTACCCATCCATCAGCGGCTTGATCTTCTTGTCATAGAGCGCCATGTTGGTCGTCTTGGCCAGTTCGGGCGCCACGACCTGCTGATACGCCGCTTCCGCCTCAAGCTCCGTCTTGACCTTGGCATTGCCGGAGAGCTTGGAGATCAGGTTCCGCGCCCCGCCGGCCTCCTTGGACCTGCTGAAGGCCCTGACGAATACCTGGCACTCAAAATACGCGCCCAGCGGGTCGGTGTCGGCCATCGCCGTCAGTTCAGGAAGCCGCTTCTGCGTGTAGTCGTCCGTCCTCTTCTTCAGCGCATCCTTGAACGTTTTGGCCTCGGCGGACTGGTTCAGCTTGGCCAGTTCGACGTCCATCAGGTCGAGCTGCTGCAGGTTATAGAGGTGCGCCGCCTGTTCCGCGCCGGCCGGCACCTTCACATCGGCCAGAATACCTTTGGCCGTCGGGAGGCATGCCTCGACGGCTATGATCGGCCCGGTTGTGCCCCGATGGCGGACACCCGTGTCAATCTTGCCATCGCCATCCACGACCACGATCGTCAGCACATAAGCCGGGTCCACCCCGTAGGCGGCTGAAATGGACCCGGTATTGTCGAGGACGTGAGCGAACGGAGTGAGCTTGAGCTGGGTAACTTGCCCGCGCAGCTTCGCCTCGGTATTGCTCGAACACGTGTTGATGCCGACAAACGTAATGTTGGGTTTCGTCTTGTACGTCTGGTAATCCTTAGCCAGCCTAGCCAAGGCATTCTGCTTTGCGGTGCCTCAACACGGTGCGTCGAGGTTCCAGAAGGCCAACACGGCGACGTCGCCCTTTACGGCGTCAAGGGAAACGGGCGAGCCAACCCATACGGAACCATGGATGGGCGGCGCCCGCTGCCCATCAAGATCCTTCTCGCGGTTCGCGGCGCTCGCCGGCAGCGACAAAAGCAGGCCCGCCAGCAGCAATGAGGCATGAACGCGCATAGCACACCCTCCTCGGGCCAAAGAAACCCCTTGTCACCCTATACACCGAAGCGCGACGGGCGCAACCTCTTTCCCGAAAATCCACCCAATATCCGCCGGCGACGGCGCCGACAGGCCGGCCTGTTTCGCCATCGCCCGGCCGCTCAAGCGGCTTGCAAGACGCAGGGCCGCGCCGTAGTCTGCATGCGCCACATCGGCAACCGCACACGGCGAGGCCCTGCACGCATGAAGATCACCAACATCACACCGCTGGTTCTGGGCACCCCCTGGCGCAACCTGACCTTCCTGAAAGTCGAAACCGACGAGGGCCTGGTCGGTTGGGGCGAAACTCGCAACGTCATGCGCACCGACGCGTTGCTCGGCTACCTCGACGGCGCGAAGCGGCGCTACGTCCTGGGCAGCGACCCGTTCAACGTCGAGGACCTCGTGCACCGCATGTTCCACCATGATTTCGGCCGCGTTGACGACGTGGTCGGCTCCGGCATCGCGCTCGTCGAGATCGCCTGCTGGGACATCATGGGCAAGGCCCTCAACGTGCCGGTGTACCGGCTCCTTGGCGGCGCCGTCCGCGATAAGATCAAGGCCTACGCCAACGGCTGGTACACAGTCGAACGCAAGCCGGCGGAATTTCACAAGGCGGCGAAGAAGGTCGTGAAGCGCGGCTACAAGGCGTTGAAAGTGGACCCCTTCGGCGCCGGCTTCTACGAAATGGAGCGCAAGGAGAAGAACCTTTCCATAGCGCTGGTCGAGGCGATTCGCGATTCGGTCGGCCCGGACTTCGGCATACTCATCGAAATGCACGGGCGCTTCAGTCCCGCGACGGCAATCGAGATTTCGCGCGAACTGGAGAGGTTCCAGCCCGAATGGGTTGAGGAGCCCGTGCCGCCGGACAACATCGAGATGATGGCCAAGGCCGCGGCCAAGATCAACATCCCCGTGGCCACGGGCGAGCGCATCCACACGCGCTTCGAGGTGCGGCGCCTGCTCGAACTGGGCTGCATAGACGTGCTCCAGACCGACATCACGCACTCCTGCGGCCTGCTGGAAGGCAAGAAGATCGCCGCGATGGCCGATACGTACTATGTCACGTTCGCGCCGCACAATGTCGGCGGGCCGGTCAGCACGGCCGCGAACCTGCACCTCGCCGCCTGCACCACGAACTTCAAGATACAGGAACACTTCAACGACTTCGTGGACTCGTGGGTCAAGCAGGCCGCGACGGGCCCCGGCTATCCGGAAGTGAAGGACGGCTACTTCCCGCTCCCCGGCGGCCCGGGCCTCGGCGTGACACCCGACGAGGATTTCATCAAGGAACACCCCATGAGTGGCGCGCACTTCAACCTGTTCGCCCAGGACTGGCACAAACGGCAGCAGGAGAGGTGAAGGGGGTCGTCCGTCGTCGGTTGTCAGCGGCGCCGTACATGGCGCCGGCCAGGAAGCGCTGTGGAAACATGCGGCGTAGGGTATTAACCTCTATCCTGAGAGTATTACCCATACGTGCGGAGGGCAGGCCATGTCCGAAGTGGTACGCTTGACGTTCTCGATCGAGAAGCCGCTGTGCGCGCAGTTGGAGAAGCTCATCAAGGAGAGCCACTACACGAACCGTTCGGAGTTCGTGCGGGACATGATCCGCGAACAGATCGTCAGCCGGCAATGGAAGTCAGACCAGGAAGCGCTCGGCACCGTCACGCTCGTCTACAATCACCACCTCCGCCGCGTCGGCGAAAAGCTCACCGATGTCCAGCATCATCACCATGAACAGGTCCTGGCCGCCACGCACGTCCACCTGAGCCACGACCTCTGCGCGGAGGTGATCATCATCCGCGGGAGAGCCGGGGAGATCCGGCACATCGCCGATGAACTGCGCCAGCAGAAGGGCGTCCTCCACGCCGCCCTGTCAATGAGCACGACTGGCAAGGGCATCGCCTGACACTTGAGCCAGTGGTACTCGCGCCCAGGCCCGTAGGACAGGTATTCTTACCTGTCCTGCGTTGTCGGCGGCGTCATCCGTTTCCCGCGAACAGCGGCCGCAGCTTGTCCACTTCCGCGACCTGGCCGAGCACCACGATCACGCAGTCGGGTTCCAGCAGGAAATCGGCCTTGGGGTTGTAGATGAAGTTCTCCTGCCCCGGGTGCCGCGCCGCCACAACCAGCACGTCGGCGATCTGGCGCAGCTCGGACTGCGCCAGCGTCTTGCCCGCAAGCCCGCTGCCCTTGCCCACGACCAGCTCGTCGAAGCGGAAGCTGGTGCGCTGGCGCAGCATGGTATCGAGAAACCCCGTGGTCGCGGGCCGCAGCAGTTCGCTGATCATGCGCAAACCACCGATGGCCGTGGGGCTGACGACGGCGTTCGCGCCCGCGATCACCATCTTCTTGCGCACGTGGTCGTCCACGCCCTTGGTGACGATGCGCAGGTCCGGGTTCAGAACGCGGGCCGAAAGCGTGATGAACAGGTTGGCCTTGTCGTCGGCCAACGCGCAGACCAGCCCGGTCGCGCGCGCCACGCCGGCCTGCGTGAGCACCTCGTCCCTCTCCGCGTGCCCGACCACATAAGGAAACTCTCCCACCGCGTGCTGGAGCGTCTTGAGCCGCTCCTCATCGTGGTCTATCACCACGAATTTCCGGTTGAGCTTCACGAGCTCCTCAATGCAGTGCTCCCCTGTGCCGCCGGCCCCGCACACGACCACGTGCCCGCTGAGTTTGGCGATTTCCTGCTGCATGCGCCGCCTCCGGAAGGTGTCACCGATAATGCCGTCCACGATCAGAGCCGTCACGTTGGCAATCAGAAAGGCGGGGACGCCCATGCCCGCCAGTATCAAGAACATCGTGAATGCCATGATGAGTTCATTGCCCGGAATTTCCTGGATCTTTAGCCAGTCGCCATAGCCGATAGTCGAAAGCGTGATAATGACCATGAAGAGGCAGTCTTTTATGCCCCAGGGCTTGCCGTAGTAGAACCCGAGCAGATAGTAGACGACGGTGCTGACAACGATCAAGGAGAGCAGCATCACCATGCCGACCGTGAAGAAACGCCACGGGTCGTACGCTCTCTTTGCGGGAGTCGTCTGCTCGATAATCTCGGTTTCGTCCGCCATGTGGTCCGCCCTAGCCTAACGCGCATGGCCGCGGGGGGAAGTCGAAAGTCGCCCTTGCCACGGGAGTCAATGCGGCACCTGGGCGGCGTGGAGCCGCTTGTGGATTGCCGCGATGGCCTCACGGAACGGCCGCTCCAGGAAGGCAAGGTGATCGCCCTCGCCGTGATGATGCGTGACCTGGGCGTCATGCTCGTCGCGGCGGGCGTGACGCCGGATATGCGCCAGGCTGCCGTCAATCAGCGTCAGCATGTACTGGCACGTCCCTGGATCGAACATAGTCCATTCGCTTCCGAGGGCGACGTAGACCGGCGACGTATGCGCGAAGATGCCGCGCCGCCAGCAATCGTGATGCGGCCTGGGCTCGTACTTCGGGCCCGCGCAGCGCGCGGCAAACCACGTGTTGCGGCTGACGTTGACCGACGCCTTCACGCGCAGCGTCCGCGCACCGCGGCCTTCCTCGGTCGAGGCGACGACGTTGCCCTCCTGCACAACCTGGAGCACGTGCACAGGGAACATGGAATCCACCGCCGCTTCGATCTCCACCGTTCCGCCGTTGCCACGAAGGAAGACGGTGTCGCCAATGGCAGCCCCGTTGACCGAGAAGCGCAGCAACGGCCCGCTGCTGATGAAGGTGCGGCCCAGGCGCAGGTTCCGGCACCAGTGCTCGTAGCTGAACTCCTCCTCCGGCGGGATGTGGACGTACGTGCGGCACAGGCCCACAGGGACGCCGCTGTCCATCTTGTCCGTCCCGCCCGCAAGCGGCAAACGATAGCCGCAATTCAGATAGCGGTAGTATTCCAGGTGCGAATAGCGCGCATGCCCGGTCATCTCCAGTCCGTCCGCGCGGCCAGTCGCGATCAGCGCCGCGAGCTCCGCGTTCGGGTTGGGCATATGGGGGATGATCACGGTGCCGCCCTGGGCATGGCAGGCGTCGGCCCAATGCGCCAGCGTCGTCTCCATGGTGCCGCCCATCTCGGCCTCATCGGGGCCGTCGCTGCACCACGGCGCGACGTGGCTCTTGAGACCGAGGAGCGACATGTGCCCCAGGATGTGCTGGCGGTTCTCCTGGGAGCAGTACACGATGGTCCGCCCGTCGCCGCTGACGGCGGGCCGTCCGGTGAAGTCCTCGGTGTTGGTGAACAGGTGCCCCCACTGCGACGCCAGCAGATTCACGACGTTCACGCCCTCGCCCGAGGCCTCGCGGTGCGCGCCGCGTTCGCCGAGGAAATGAACGTGCGTGTCGCCGCTGAACCAGCGGGCGGCGTTCATGTCGGTCCAGCGGCTGAGCCGCAGCACCAGTTCGCGCTGCGCCGGGCCGATCTCGACGACCTGGCGGACCGCCTCGTACTCGTAGCCCTTGCCGATATCCACGATGACCTTGCCGCGCGGCAGCCAGCCCTGGCAGGTGCCGTCAATGTACGCGTAGCTCATCTGGCCCAGGCGCAGGTCGCCGCCCACGTCAATGTGCCAGGTGCCGAGGTCCGAGTTGACATGGTCGTGGTGCCCGTGCGGCTGATACGGCACGCCGGCAAGAGAACGGAAATGGATGCGGCAGGGAGTCGGCTTCCCGGTCTGGGCATCGAGGACAGTCGTGTGGACCCAGTTCCTGCCGCCGTCGAGGATCTCAAGCTGCGCCCGCGGGCAGCGAATCCTGCGCTTCTTCTCCAATTCGCCCCAGTTGGCCCGGCCCAGGGCTTTGCCGTCACTCTTGACCGTAACGGTGGCCGAAGGGCTGGCGGCGATGCGCACATACGCCGGACTGGACCTGCCGTTCCGCTCCTGCCCCCAGCCTTTCATCGCATCGCGGAGGAACCGCGTGGGGGGCTCCGCGGGCAGCGGATACGGATACGTCGCCACGCCGCGGTCCACTTCAACCTCGAGCTTGAAAGGCTTCTCGGCGTCGGCCTTTCTCGGCAGCGTGATCTTCACGTCACGGCGCACGGCGGTGGAGAACGGATACTCGTCCAGTTGGCTCAGCGTGACCGCGCCGACGACGAACTTCCGGCCGCGCGGCTCAACCGTGAGCGACACAATCCCTTCCCCCGGGGCGGGGTTCTCCCACGCCCACAGGTAGAACGTGTGCGGCCAGCCGGCGCCGGCCTCAGTCTGCCGGTAGCCCTGCGTTCCATACGGCCCCTCGTGCCGCGCGTGCAGCTTGTCCTTCTGATCAGGCACGGCGAGGAACGGCCGCTGGCCCCACTGCAGGGGCAGCGACCCGATCTCGAACCGCTCCCGTATCGGCACCGTGAGCTTCCGGCCGTCGGCGAGCCGGAAGACATAGTCGGCGATACGCGTCCCCACCGGCTCGCCGTCCATGATCTTCGACTCCAACAGCGCGTGGGCCACTATAACGTAGCGGGCTCTGGCCCCGACCGGGATCGTGACGCTCTTCGTCAGGCCCTTGCTGCCGTTGAACCCGATGAAGCATTTCCTCCCGCCGCCAATGAGAAAGGGGAGGCCATGAAGCAACTGGCGCCCCACGAGCGGGTCCTTCGCCGCCCCGTGGAACTCCCGCCCAGCGTTGCACAGCCTGCCGATGTTGAGTGCGCGGTAGCCGTTCATGGTTCGCCTTTCGTATGAATCAAGCCTGTTCCTCACGCCGTAGGGCAGACATTCCTGTCTGCCTCACGGCGTGATCTGGCCCAGTATGCGCGGTCCGGCCGCGCCGGTGGCCGAAGGCAAGTTGCTTGGGCGGCCCAGCGCGGTCTCGCGGGCGAGGATCGCGAACGCGATACTCTCCTTGGCTTTCACCGGGAGTCCGTACTGGTCCGATGTCGTGATCCGCAGCCTGGGCAATTCGTTGGCCAGGTGTTGCATCAGCACAGGGTTCAACGCGCCGCCGCCCGAGATAATGAGCTCATCCACCGCGCCTTTTGGGAAGACGAACTTCTTCAGGCTGTCGGCGATGGTGAGAGCGGTGAAGCGGGTCGCCGTCGCGACCACGTCGCGCGGCTGGATCACCTTCCCCTCGCCGGCACCCCAGTTGTACATCGCGCGGGCATAGCCGGCCCCAAACTCCTCCCGCCCCGTGCTCTTGGGAGGAGGACGCCGCAGGAACTCATGCTGGAGCATCTCGTTGAGCAAGTCGCAGTTGATAGTGCCGGAGGCCGCGATGGCCCCGTCCTTGTCGTAGGACTGTTCGCCGTCCGTCATGTACTGCACCATGGCGTCCACGATCATGTTGCCTGGACCAGTGTCGTACGCGATGATGTCGTCGGCCTGGCCCCGCGCAGGCAGGAACGTCACGTTGGAGATGCCGCCGATATTGAGCGTCATGCGGCTGCAGTCGTCACTCGAAAACAGCAGGTAGTCCACGAACGGCACCAGCGGCGCGCCCTGCCCGCCGGCGGCCATGTCGCGCGTGCGGAAATTGGAGACGACCGCAATGCCCGTGCGTTCGGCGATCACCGCCGGCTCACCCAACTGCAGAGTGGCGCCGAGCTGGAAACTGTCCCCTCCCGTGCGCGGCGGGATATGTGAGATGGTCTGGCCGTGGCTGCCGATCAGGTCCACGTCTTCCCGCGTGGCGTGCGCCGCATCCAGCACGGCGTTGGCTGCGCAGGCGAAGGCTTCGCCGATCAGGAAGTTCAGCTCGCACAGTTCCGCCGCACTGCCGCCCTGCGGCTCGCATGCGCGCAGAATGCGCTCGCGGATGGAATCGGGGTAGGGCTGGGTGTGCTCAGCCAGCAGCTTGACCTTCAGGCCGCCTCGGCCTTCGCCGGACAACTCGCAGAGCGCCGCGTCCACGCCGTCGGCGCTCGTGCCGGACATCAGGCCGACGACACGATGCGCTGTCTTGCGCTGCAGATCCGCGAACCTGGGAAGCATGATCATCCTCCCTTCAGGTTATGCGCGCTGCCGCTGCGCGACCCACCCGCCGGATGAGGTCACAGACCACAGTATCATAGGTTCACGTGCTGCTGCCATTCCTCGGGAGGCAGGGGATAACGTGCCAGCAGCGTGGCCATCTCCTCCAGCTTCTTGTAGCTGTGCGCCACGCTGGACTCGAGGTACTCCTGCACCTGCGCGGCGTTGGTTAGCCGCTGCGCCTGCTTCTGGAAGCTGCCGATGATCCCCGGCAGCTTGCTCTTGAGATCCTGTACCCGGAAGCGCAGGCGGCCGGAGTGAAAAGGATCGCCGTTGCCCGCCACCAGATTGGCGTAGTCCCCGCTGACCTCGGCTTCGAACTCCCCCACATATTCCTTGAAGGCGTTGACCACGCTCCAGCTTTCCATGAAGGCCAGCGTGGCGGCGTTCCGCCCGACACGCCGGATGTCCTGGGCAAAGAACTCGCGCGCCCGGCGGGGATGTTCGCGCAGCAGGAGATCGAAGCCGGCCCACAGCCGGCTGTGGACCGCCGGATCCTTTGTGCCGAACAGGCGCGTCACGAAGCGCT
Source organism: Planctomycetota bacterium (assembly GCA_026692735.1). GTDB lineage: Bacteria > Planctomycetota > SZUA-567 > H5-PLA8 > H5-PLA8 > JAPLOD01. Next base: position 10,825 of record JAPLOD010000531.1, read on the forward strand.
GAGGGAACTGCTCCCGGGACAGTCCCTTCCGGCCGGACCACATCCGCTCAGCCGCATAGAATGCGCCCGGCCAGGCGATTTCGGGCGGGGCATAGAGCGCGCCGCAGGTATGGTCGCGCGTCCGGGCCGTGGTGATCAGGCCCTCCAGGTAGCCCATTTCGGCGGCTTCCGTCCAGGCGTCAATGTTGTCGAAGGAATCGTAGCGGACCGTGGGCGTGCGCGTGGCCGCACCCCAGACGCGACGCCCGAGGCGCTTGTAGCGATCCAGGTTTGCCAGGATAGCCGGCGTAGCCCGCCCGCCCTGGCCTTCGTACTGCCAGAACGTGAGGATGACCTCCGGCGGCAGCCACCGCACCTGGGCGTCACTCATCTTGCGGAACATATCGTCCCAGAGCAACGGCTGGCGCCCGCCGGCCATGAGATAGCGGCAGACCTTGCCCACGTAGTCCAGGAACAGCGCCGCGCGCCCGCCGAGCTGCTTGGCGCGCGCTTCGCTCGCGGCATTGGTGCCCAGCAGGCGGTTGTCATCGCCGCCGATGTGGAAATACTTGCTGTGGTGGACAGCCGTGAGGTCCTCCATCATGGCCGTGACCACGCCCAGCGTCTCCGGATGCACGGGACAATACTGCTGGGTATACTGGGGGTGCTCGCGCAACGCGGCGTACGCGGGCAGGCGCAGGACATGCCCGGCGTTACCCAGGCACGGCACCAAGGGGATCAGCGTCACGCCCAGGTCCTGTGCGTGGACCTCAAGCTCCGTCGCCTCGGTCGCCGTGAACGCGTTCTCCGACGCCAGTCCAGGCTGCGACGGGAAGTTGTAGTGCGCCTCGTATTCCAGGATGAGGGCGTTGACCTTCAGATCAACCAGAGCGCTCATAACCTGCTTGAGATACGCCACGGTCGGCGGCCATCCTTTGAAGTCGAGGTGCATCACGCGCCAGGACAGCAGCGGGAAGTCCTCAATCTCCAGTCCTGGGATTTCCGGCCCGTCCTGCAAGAGCTGCCGCAGCGTGGCGCCCGCGTGCTGCAGGCCCTGGTCGTCGGCGCCGTGCAGCAGAACGCCATCCGCCGTGGCGGTCAGCCGGTAGCCCTCCGGGCCGCTGGACTGGGCCCGCAGGGGGCGGTCGAGGCCCTCCCACTTCGGGAAACTCGCCGAGGGCGTGAACAGAGCCTGCGCCGCGGAAAGGCGGGACGAGCTATCCAGAGTCGTCCGGAAGCCGATCTCGTGCAGCCTCTGCCCGAGTACGTAGCACCGCCGCCGGGTAGCGACGGTGGCCTCGGTCGAAACATAGAGGTAGTTGGATGGCGCAGGCCGCAAGGGCGCGCCATGGAGTGTGACATACCGGGGGAACGGCAGCAGCCTCAGGTGCTCTATGCCCGCAGCCGCACTGCTATCCAGGTTCTGGGCCACAGTCGCTTCCTCGTTGTGCCCCTCATGCCAAGGCAGCCAGTGCCCGGGAATCTATCACAACCTTGCCGTCTTTCGAGAGCGGTTGGCCGGAAACGGAGAAACGGGCCAGGGCCTTGACACCGGCCGGCCTGCTCACATAGTGTTACGGTTGCTGCAGCAGGGAGGCGGGCTATCGCCGCGGCGTTTGGCCGCACGAGGCAACGCAAGGGTTTCCGGCATGCCGACGTTGGACGACATACGCCTGGGGCAATTGTCAGTCGCGCAGGGGCTGTGCCAGCCGGGGGAAGTCGAGGAGTGCCTCGCGCTCCAGCACCGCAATGAGCAGGCCGGACAGAACGATCGCCTGGGCGAAATCCTCATCGGCCGCGGCTACCTCACTCGCACCCAGCTCTCCCGCCTCCTGAACACGCAGCGCGAAGCCGAACAGAAGGTGTCGCGGATCGGGCCGTACGACCTGATCCGCAAGCTGGGCGAGGGCGGCATGGGGGCCGTGTACCAGGCCAAGGACACGCGCAACGAGCAGATCGTCGCCCTGAAGGTGCTGCCGCGCAGCCGCGCGAAGGACAAGGCCTTCCTGCAGCGTTTCGAACAGGAGGCGCGCGCGGCGTTCGAGCTGGACCACCCCAACATCGTCCATGGCCTGGATGTCGGCCAGGCGGACGGATACCACTTCCTGGTCATGGAGTTTGTGCAGGGGCACGACGTGTACGCGCTGTTGGAGCAGAAGGGCCGGCTTTCGGAAAAGGAAGCGCTGGTAATCCTGGAGCAGATCGCCGCGGCGCTGGATCACATCCACGGCGAGCACCTGGTCCACCGCGATATCAAGCCGGAGAACATCATCGTCACCGAGCAGGGCGTGGCCAAGCTCGCCGACATGGGCCTGGCTCTGGACAACGAAGTACAAGGCCGGCGGCGGATCACGCAGACCGGCATCGCCATGGGCACGCCGTTCTACCTGTCCCCGGAACAGATCGAAGGCAGGACGGAAGCGGACATCCGCTCGGACATCTACTCGCTTGGCACCACGGTGTACGAAATGGTAACGGGCCGGCCGCCGTTCGAAGGCGAAACGCCGGCGGTCGTGATGATGAAGCACCTCAATGAGCAGGTGCCCAGCCCGCACGAGATTGACCACGCCATCTCCCTGCCGTTCTGCCACATGCTCGAGTGCATGATGGCCAAGAGCCCGGATGAACGCTACCAGACGCCCAGCGAACTCCTGGCCGATATCCAGCGCGTGAAGCAAGGGCTTACTCCTCTGGGGGTGCGGCCGGCGCCGGGCCGTTCCAGCGTGTCGCCGCCGCCAGCGCACAAGGAGGCCGCGGCGGCGGCCGGAGGCCACCGCAACGAG
>JAPLOD010000532.1 GCA_026692735.1 Planctomycetota bacterium
CCTCGGGCGAGACATTCGGCGGCAGAGGCAGGATGTTCCGCCGCGGCGCCACGACGTACTCCGCGAAACCGCCGTCGCTGCGCGACCCGAGGTAATCGTAGTTGATGCAGCGTGCGTAGTGGCCGTGTTCGCACGCCGCGCAATGGCCGCACCAGAGCAGTGGGAAGAGCGTCACTTTCTCGCCGAGTGGCAGGCCGGTGACGCCTTCCCCGCATTCCGCGACGGTCCCGGCCAGTTCGTGTCCGCACACGGTGGGGAAACGGTACGTTCCCCTGATGAACAGGCGCGGGAGATCCGAGCCGCACACGCCGCAGAACGCCACGCGCACCAGCACTTCGCCCGCCCGCGGCTGTTTGCGCGGAACGCGCTCCACGCGCAGGTCCCCCACCGCGTGAAGGACCAGGGCCTGCATCGTTGTTTCCGTCTCGCTCACACCGTTACCTCGCCCTTCGCCGCGGGTGGCCCCGAAAGGCGCTTCAGCGCTTTTCGGGGTGCCGCAGGCACGATCAACTGCCGCGGGCGTTCCGCCCGCCGCCTCGCATTCCCTTGCCCCGCATCGTCAGGCCGTTCCCGATGGCCTCGCGCATCTTGGCGAAGTTGGCTGCAAGGGAGCCGGCCTTGTCGAAGACGCTGCTGCTGCCGGCCACAAGGATGCCGGCGCCCGCCCGCACCATCAGCGGGATGTTCTCGAAGCTCACGTTGCCGTCCACCTCGATCGGGATCGCCAGGCCGTGACTGTCGAGGAACGCGCGGCAGTCCTTGATCTTCTGTATCGCGGACGGCACCGCCTTTTGCCCGGCGAACCCGGGATTGACGGTCATCAACAGCACGAAATCGAGCCGTTCCAGCACGTACAGCAGCGCCGACACCGGCGTGGCGGGGTTCAGCGCCAGGCCCGCTTTCATGCCGAGGTCGCGGATCAGCGCCAGCGATCTGTCCGCATGGACGGCCGACTCAAAGTGGAACGAGACCCACTGCGCGCCCACCTCCGCCGCCTGCCGGATGAAGAAGTCGTTGTTGTTTACCATCAAGTGCACGTCGAACGGCACCGCGGTCTTGGGACGCAACTGGCGCAGCGTCTCCAGGCCCAACGGCATGTTGGGCGTGAAATGCGCGTCCATGATGTCCATGTGCAGGAAGTCCGCCTGCAGCCGCTCCAGGTGCCGGACGCTGTCCTCGAGATGGCACAGGTCGGCGCACATCACGGAAGGCGCGATCTTCACCGTGCCGCTAAAAGCTTCCCCGGCGGCGCTGTTCCCCGTCGCCCCCGTGGCGAGAAGGCCGGCGTGAGCGCGGCGCACGCGCGGTGCGGGGGTCTCGCCGGCCTCGGTCGCGAACGTCTTCTTCAGGTAGCGTAGCGACTCGCGCAACATCCCCTCAAGCTGCCCGTCGCTGTAATCGCGGCCGAGCTTCGGCCCGCCGATCTCGAGGTGGCCGACGATCTCTTTGGACGGCAGCACGTCGGCCTTCCGGAGCAGCAGATCGCGGACGGCCTCGACCCGGACAATGCCTTTCTTGCGCTCAGCCTCGGTGAAGCCGAACGTGGATTCGTAGTTCGCGCCGGTGTTTCTGAGATGCAGCTCGTACGTGTAGGGCAGGCAGGCTTCCAGAAGCTGCATGTGGTCCCAGCACGTCTTCCCATGCTGGTCGAGGTACCCATGGGAGACGTCCGTGCAGTAGCCCGCCACGGCGCTGTGAGGGTGTGCCTTGTGGAAGGCGTTCAACTCGTCCGCCATGGCGCGGATCTCGTCCGGCAGAGTCGGCGGCTCGGCCAGGCACGACATGGGCTCCATCGTCAGGCACCCGACGCCTTTCCGGTAGGCGTAGGCCATCAGTTCTTTCATGTGCCGCAGGTAGCAGGCGGTGCCTTGAGCCTTGGTGCCCATCTGGTCGCGCGGGACTGAGCCGGGGTTGGAGCCAACCGACCTGGCGCCCAGCAGCGCGCCGACCTCGATGTACCGCTCGTAGCTGCGCCGCGCCACGGCCGGCCATTCTGGCTCAGGCCGGAAGAACCCGCCCAATTCGCGATGCGACGTCAACATGCTGCAGATGCTGATGCCGAAATCCTCGGCCTGGCTGCGCACACGGCGGAAATAGTCGTCAGGCAACTGGTACAGTTCCAGGAAGCTCCCGAACTGCAGGTGCCGGATGCCTTCTGAAGCCATCAGGCGGAACAGCCACGCATACGAGTAGCGGTACTCAATGGGATCTGCCTTGACACCAACGATGAGCCGGAGGCTTGACATTCCATTACCTGTGCAGGCGCGTTCGTGGCATGGGCATCTTGCCCATGTCCACGGCCTGGAAGGCCGTGCCACGTCAGCGAACCAAAGCCTCGCATCTTACACGCATCTCACACTCTGTCGAGCAATCCGCCGAGCCTCGGCAGCCCCGGACACTGCATTCCGCATTTTAGTTTTGAAATGGCCGTCGCATCGGAGTACCTACATTCCACACTGGAGCCGCTTGCATGTCCGATGACGGTCTGGCGCTGCGGATGGAGAGAATCAGCAAGCGCTACCCCGGCACTCTTGCCGTGGATGAGGTGGATTTCGATGCCGAGGCCGGCGAGGTCCACGCGCTGATCGGCGAGAACGGCGCCGGCAAGTCCACGCTCATGAAGATCCTGGCCGGTTCGTTCGCCGACTACACCGGCCGCGTCCTCATCAACGGCAGGGAAGTCCGCCTTCACTCTCCGGCCATAGCGCGCGCCAACGGCGTCCAGATGATCCATCAGGAACTCAGCCTGGCGCCGCCCTTGAGCATCGCCGAGAATGTCCTGGCCGGGCGGCTGCCCGCGCGGTTCGGTTTCCTGGACCGCGCCGCGTTGCTCGCCGAAACGCGGCGCTGCCTGGAGCGCGTTGGCCTCGACCTTGATCCCCTGCTGCCGGTCGAGGAGATCAGCCAGCATGAGGCGCAACTGGTCGAGATCGCCCGCGCCGTCGGCAACAACCCCCACATCCTGGTGATGGACGAGCCCACGTCGGCGCTAAGCCGCGAAGAGGTAAGCCGCCTGTTCGCGATCATCCGCAAACTGCGCCAGCAGGGCCTCGCGATCGTCTACATCTCGCATCACATGCCTGAGATCCTCGAGATTGCCGACCGCGTCACCATCATGCGCGACGGCAAGAAGGTCGCTACAAAACCCATCAGCGGCGTCAACGCCGCCCAGCTTGTGGAGATGATGGTCGGGCGTTCCATCTCCGACCTGTACGCCCAGCGGCGCAATCCCCCGGGCGCGGAAAAGCTGCGCGTTGAAAGGCTGAGCCGCTACGGCTTCTTCCACGACGCATCGTTCGCGGTCCGCGCCGGCGAGATCCTCGGCATCTGCGGCCTGGCGGGCGCCGGCCGCAGCGAACTGGCCCGCTCGTTGTGCGGCATTGATCCTGTGGACTCCGGCGCTCTGCGCCTCAACGGCGCGCTGCTCGAGCACGGCGCGTACCAGGACGCCATCCGCGCGGGCTTCGCGTATCTCACGGAAGACCGCAAGGCGCAGGGCCTGGCGCTGCGGCTGAATGTGGCGGAGAACGCTCTGTCCGCCGTGGTTTCCCGTTGCTGCACGGCAGGGCTGTACTCGCAGGCGCGAGGCGCAGGGCTGCTGGGCAACCTCATCGAGTCGCTCCAGATCAACCCGCCCGACCCCAGGAGAACGGTCGGCAACCTCTCCGGCGGCAACCAGCAGAAGGTGCTGCTGGGCAAGTGGCTGGCGGCCGACCCGCAGGTGCTGATCCTGGACGAGCCCACGCGCGGCGTGGACGTCGGGGCCAAGGTCGTCATCCACAAGGCGATCGCGCAGTTGGCCGACCAGGGCCGGTGCGTCATCCTGATCTCATCGGACCTGCCCGAGCTGGTCGGCCTGAGCGACCGGATCGTGGTGATGCGCAAGGGCCGGCTGATCGGGCAGC
>JAPLOD010000533.1 GCA_026692735.1 Planctomycetota bacterium
GCTACGTGATCACGGTGCTGGTTGTCTATGGCCTGCTCATGGCGCTGGCGGTATTCCTTATGGCGGGGATCGCGGAGATGCTGCGGGAGGGCGAGCGGCGCTTGCGTCAGGCCAACCAGGAACTCGAGCGGCTCTCGAGCATGCGGCGCGCCTTTCTCCACATCGCCCTGCACGACCTGAAGGGGCCTGTCGGCGCCGTCTCCATGCTCGTGGACAACATGGCTTCCGGCTTGGGCGGGTCTCTGAGCGACAAGCAGGCGCACTGGGCCGCGCGCGCCAAGGTGCGGCTGCACGAAGTCCTGACCTTCCTGCGCGATATGCAGATACTCGCCGAACTGGATGCCGCACAGGTCGCCGCTGCCGCGGAGCCGGTGGACGTGGGCGCACTGCTGAAGGCGCTGGTGGACGAGCATCAGGACCTGGCGCAGCAACGCCGCCATACGTTGTGCCTCGAACTGCCCGCTGCAACGGACGGAGCGCCGCGCCCCGGCACGACGCTCGGCGGTCTCACTGCCCGAAGCGTTGAGCGTCTGCTGCGCGAAGCCGTCGCCAACTACATTACCAACGCCATCAAGTACACGCCGGAGGGCGGCAGGATCGCCGTCCGCGCTAATCTGGCGCAGGCCTCCGGCCCGCAGGCAGACGGGACGGCTGCGCCACAGGTCATCCGCGTGGAGGTCGCGGACAACGGCAGGGGCATAGCGCCGGACGACCAGGCGCGTCTGTTCGGCGAGTTCGTCCGCATCCTGCCCAAGGACCACGGCGGGCCGCCGGTGAGTGGGACGGGGCTGGGGCTTTCGATCGTGCGCCGCATCGCCGAGCTGCACGGCGGACGCGCCGGCGTGGTCAGCCAGCCGGGCCAGGGAAGCACGTTCTTCCTCGAGATCCCCGCCGTCCGATGACGCTGGTATTTCGACCCGTACCAAGCCCGACGGCGACGTAGTTTTCTCCACGGAATTCCTTGCCCGCTATCGGCGTTAGTGATACACATGAAACTTGGAAAGCTTGGTTTCGCTCCAGGACGTTTGCGAGCAGTCAGACCGGGAATCAGGCGTGGCTGGAGCAGTTCGCTCCAGTGACCGGGCAGGTGCCCGTACCACGCTGAGGAAGCGTTTTTGATTCTGGTTCTCGCGTCGCCCGGATCGAAGCCGCAACCAGTGATGCGTGACAAGCAACGCGCGGCAGGTGACAACTGATGGGTAACGGGTGACGGCTCGGAAGTGGAAACCGAACAGCGAAGAGAAGATCCGAAATCCCCAATCCGAAATCCCTGATCGGAAATCTACAGCGGAGGAGCTTTGATGCGCCAGGAATACACGACCACGATTGACGGCAACGAAGCGGTGGCTTCAGTCGCCCACCGGGTTAGCGAAGTCATCGCCATTTACCCGATCACCCCCTCCTCGCCGATGGGGGAGTTCGCCGATGAGTGGGCATCGCAGGGCCGGAAGAACATCTGGGGTACTGTGCCGCTGGTCAGCGAGCTGCAATCCGAAGGCGGTGCGGCCGGCGCGATTCACGGCGCGTTGCAGGCCGGTTCCCTGGCCACGACGTTCACGTGCTCGCAGGGCCTCCTCCTGATGATCCCGAGCATGTACAAGATTGCGGGCGAGCTCACGCCCTTCGCCATGCACGTGTCGGCGCGGACCCTCGCCACCCACGCCCTCTCCATTTTCGGCGACCATTCCGACGTGATGGCCTGCCGGCAGATCGGCTTCGCGATGCTCTGTTCCGGCTCCGTGCAGGAGGCGCACGACTTCGCCCTGATCGCCCACGCCTCGACCCTGCGCGCGCGCGTGCCGTTCCTCCACTTCTTCGACGGCTTCCGCACCAGTCACGAGGTGGCGAAGATCGAGCTGCTGCCGGACGACGACCTGCGCGCCATGCTGCCCGACGACCTGATCGCCGAGCACCGCGCCCGCGCGCTCACCCCCGACCGCCCGGTCATCCGCGGCACAGCCCAGAACCCCGACGTCTTCTTCCAGGCACGCGAAGCGTGCAACAAGTTCCACATGGCAGTGCCGGACATCGTGCAGGAGCAGATGGACCACTTCGCCAAGCTGGCCGGGCGCAGCTACCACCTCTTCGACTACGTCGGCGATCCACAGGCCGAGCGCGTCGTGGTGCTGATGGGTTCCGGGGCCGAGACGGCTCACGAAACGGTGGAATACCTGCGGCGGCAGGGCCAGAAAGTCGGTCTGCTGAAAGTGCGGCTCTTCCGGCCGTGGGACATCAAGGCCTTTGCCGCGGCGCTGCCCAAGACGGTGAAGGCTATCGCCGTGCTGGACCGGACGAAGGAACCGGGCGCGATCGGCGAGCCGCTCTACCAGGACGTGGTTACCGCGCTCTATGAATGCCGGACCAAGGGGCTTCTGGATGGGGTGTCCTCGGCCCGCGTCATCGGCGGCCGCTACGGCCTGGCCAGCAAGGAGTTCACCCCGGCCTGCGTGAAGGCGGTCTTCGACGAGCTGGCCAAGGCCAGCCCGAAGGGCCATTTCACCGTCGGCATCGAAGACGACGTCACGCACCTGTCGCTGCAGGTGGACCCCGAGTTCGACATCGAGCCGGACGACGTGAAGCGGGGCGTCTTCTTCGGCCTGGGCGCGGACGGCACGGTCGGCGCCAACAAGAACTCGATCAAGATCATCGGCGAGGAGACCTCGAACTACGGCCAGGGCTACTTCGTCTACGACTCGAAGAAATCCGGCGCCATCACCATCTCGCACCTGCGCTTCGGGCCGCGCCCGATCCATTGCGCGGACCTGATCCGCAAGTCCCAGTTCGTCGCCTGCCATCAGTTCGGCTTCCTCGAAAAGTACGACGTGCTCCGCTACGCCGCACAGGGCGCCACGCTGCTCCTCAATTCCCCCTACAGCAAGGAAGAGGTCTGGCAGCACTTGCCGCGGCAGGTGCAGGAACAGCTCGTGCGCAGGAAGATGAAGCTGTACATCATTGACGCCTACAAGGTCGCCAAGGACACCGGCATGGGCGTGCGCATCAACACTATCATGCAGACCTGCTTCTTCGCCATCTCCGGCGTGCTGCCGCGGGAAGAGGCCATCGAGCAGATCAAGAAGTCCATCAAGAAGACCTACGGCAAGAAGGGCGACGAGGTTGTGCGCAAGAACTTCGCCGCCGTGGACCATACCCTGGCCCACCTCTTCGAGGTGCAGATGCCGGCCGAGTATGCCAGCGGGGTCGCGCTGCCCCCCGTCGTGCCCGCGGAGGCGCCGGACTTCGTCAAGCGCGTCACGGCAACCATCATGCAGGGCGACGGCGATACGTTGCCCGTGAGCGCGTTCGTGCCGGACGGCACCTGGCCGCTCAGCACCACGCGCTGGGAGAAACGCAACGTCGCCCAGGACATTCCCGTGTGGGAGCCGGCCCTGTGCATCCAGTGCAACAAGTGCTCCATCGTCTGCCCGCACGCCACGATCAGGCCGAAGGTCTACGCGCCGGATGCCCTCATGAACGCGCCGGCTGCGTTCAAGAGCACCGACTGCAAGATCCCCGAGTACAAGGGCTCCAAGTTCACCATCCAGATCGCGCCCGAAGACTGCACGGGCTGCGGGGTCTGCGTGACGGCGTGCCCGGCCAAGGATAAGTCCAACCCGAAGCGCCGGGCCATCAACATGGCGCCCCAGTTGCCGCTGCGGGAACAGGAGCGCAAGAACTGGGACTTCTTCCTGAGCCTGCCGGAGGCGGACCGGAGCAAGGTCAAGGCGGACGTGCGCGGCAGCCAGTTGCTGCAGCCGCTGTTCGAGTTCTCCGGCGCCTGTTCCGGCTGCGGCGAAACGCCCTACGTCAAGCTCCTGACGCAGCTCTTCGGCGACCGGCTGCTCATCGGCAACGCCACGGGCTGCTCCTCGATCTACGGCGGCAACCTGCCCACCACACCCTACTGCACCAACCGCGACGGCCGCGGCCCGGCCTGGTCGAACTCGCTGTTCGAGGACGCCGCTGAGTTCGGCTTCGGCTTCCGCCTCGCCGTTGACAAGCTGGCGGAGTACGCCGGCGAACTGTGCAAACGGCTCGCCGGCCAGCTCGGCGACACCCTCGTCGGCGAGCTGCTCGCGGCGGACCAGACCACCGAGGCCGGCCTTGCAGCGCAGCGCCAGCGTGTCGCGGAACTGCGCAAGAAGCTTGCAGCCGTCAACTCGCCGTAAGCCAAGCGGCTCGCCGGCATCGCCGATTACCTGGTGCGGAAGAGCGTCTGGTGCCTGGGCGGCGACGGCTGGGCATACGACATCGGCTACGGCGGCCTCGACCACGTGATCGCGCAGGGCCGCAAGATCAACCTCCTGGTCATGGACACCGAGGTCTACTCCAACACCGGCGGCCAGGCCTCCAAGTCCACGCCTCTGGGCGCGTCGGCGAAGTTCGCCATGGCGGGCAAGAGCACGCCCAAGAAGGACCTCGGCCTGATGGCCATGACCTACGGCACCGTGTACGTGGCGCGCGTGGCGTTGGGGGCCAACGACATGCATACGGTGCGCGCCTTCCAGGAAGCCGACTCGTATTCCGGCGCCTCGCTGATCATTGCCTACAGCCCCTGCATCGCGCACGGCTACGACCTGGTCAATGGCCTCGAACAGCAGAAGCTCGCGGTGCAGAGCAGCGCCTGGCCGTTGTACCGCTTCGACCCGCGGCGCGTCGGCACTCCCGAGCCGCCGTTCAAGCTGGACTCGGGCGCCCCGAAGATCGAGCTGTCCCAGTACATCTACAACGAGACCCGTTACCGCATGCTGGAGAAGATGAACCCGGCGCGCGCCAAGAAGCTGCTGGAACTGGCGCAGGCCGAAGTCAGCATGCGCTACGCGGCCTACGAGCAACTGTCCAAGCTCGCGGTGTCGAAGAGTCCCGCCACGCCGGGTGCGCCGGCCGAGGCGAAGCCGTAGTCCGGGCTTCCGGCCCGGGCATGGGCACGCGGCCCGTGCGACGATACAAGGGAGGAGCTTTCCGTGGACCTTTCGACCACTTACCTGGGCCTCAAACTGAAGCACCCCATCATGCCGGGTTCCTCGCCGCTGGTGGACGATCTGGACACCGTCCGCCGGCTGGAGGACGCAGACGCGCCGGCCATCGTGATGCACTCTCTATTCCAGGAACAGATCGAACGGGAAGACAAGAGCACGCTGCAGGCTGTGCAGGCGACCTCGGATTCCCAGCCCGAGGCGGCCTCGTATTTCCCGGCGGCCCAGGAGTTCACGCTGGGGCCGGACCCGTACCTGGAGCACATCCGCCGCGTCAAGCAGGCGGTCAAGGTGCCCGTCATCGCCTCCCTGAACGGCACTGGCGACGCCGGCTGGCTGCGGTATTCCAAGCTCATCCAGGAGGCCGGCGCCGACGCCCTCGAGCTCAACACGTACTATCTGGCGACCGATCCGTTCGAGAGCGGCGCGACGGTCGACGCGCGG
>JAPLOD010000534.1 GCA_026692735.1 Planctomycetota bacterium
CACGCCGCTGACGAGTCGCTGGTGAAACGCGGCATAGCCCGCGTCGAGGGGCGGCTCGTTACCGGCCTGGAAGAAGGAGATTTGCTCCGGCCACTTCTTCTTATCCGCGATCGCCTTGGCGATCTGCTCGGCATACTTGGCATCGTTCCACTTGCCGTAGGAACCGTAGCTGTTGTCGGCCATGTAGATGCCGCAGATGTTGTACTTCTTGAGCAGCGCCGCCTTGTCGGCTTCTTTTCCTTTGGTGTTGGGCAGGACTTCCTGGGTGCGCCGGTCGAACCAGTCTCGGGGATTGAGTTCCAGGAAAAGCTCTTCACCGCTGCCGCCGTCTTCGTTGTAGAGTTGCTGAAGTGCCACAACCGAGAACAACGCGGCGCGGATGTCGTCTACTTGGTGGGTGGCGTCAACCGATAGCGTTGCGTCCAGCGGTTGGGCCTCGTGTCGAGCATCGACCTTGTCCAGGGGGAGCGCGCGGACGGGGGAGTTCGCGCCGACCCGTTGCAGAACCCGGCACCATAACTTACCCAGGTCCGGGAATTGGTCCCAGCCGCCGGGTAAGGGTTGAAAGTTGGCGTAGCTGACGTATTTCACGGGCCTTTCGAAGCCGCCCGCCAGCGCAGGTACCTTGCCTTTGCCTACATCGCGTTCCCATGCAAGACGTGGCAGCGCCTTGCGCATGCCTTCGTCTTTCAGCGGCTCCCAGTTGATGCCGGAGAACAGCTTGTCCGTGCTAGAAAGGACCGAGGCTTGCGCGTGAGGCTTGGAAAAGTCGGGATAGGCCACGGGTAGGATGTCGACCAGCGGCATTGGCGCAGCCTCGGGGGCTCCGTTAAACGGCAGCGTCGCCTTGCCGCACAGGCCCCAGACCAAGCCGCCGCCAGCTTCGACGAACGACACCAGACTGCGCTGCGCCGGCGGCGTCAACTCGCCGATTCCCACATCACAGATGACGATGATGTCAAAGCGCCGGGTATAGGCGGCCGACTCGAGCAGCCGCGTGAAGTTGTAGCTTTGGTGCGCTTCCCAGTAGACGTTGGCTTGCGGCGCCGCTTGTTTGACGGCGTTGACGATCATCGGAACGCGGTCCTGGGCCCACATGCCGAAATCACCGGTGCAGATCAGCACCTTGCAGTTGGGCGCCAGTTCGTCGGCTATGGCAGCCGCGCAGACGAGAATGCAGGAGAGCAGGGCGGCAGCCATTCGACCGTGCAGCATATGCGCTTCCTTTGTGTGTCATGTGGTAGCACAAAGGTTTGTGCCACCCGATTTTGGCCGGGCGCAAACTCTTCCCTCGTATACGCCAAAGCCCAAGCCGGGTCCAGCTTCTGAATCTGCCTATTTTGACCAGCGGCCGACAGAGCGTTCCACCGCCTGCGCAATCCTCACGTCGGGCAGTGGGGAGGGCAAGCGGCCCGTTCTGCTCCCGCTCCTCGCCTCCGGCCCGCCACGGCTGATGCTGGAACTCTTCTTGCGCACCCCGGCTACTTGACGGTCACTGAAACGGCCGTCAGAGGGGCCATCTCTATGCTGTCTGTATACTCCTTCTGGCCGTCCGGGATGGGAACGTCCTTCTTGAGGTCGCTGAACCCCTGGCCAGTGGCCTCCGAGAGCGTCAGCTTTTTGCCCATCAGGGCCTCGGGCAGTTGGAGCTTCAGGTTCACCTTGACCTTCGGATAGGCGAGGCCCCTGGCGAAATCCTTGTAGCCCGTGCCGCCGTAGGCCCAGTCATAGTAGAGCACGGCATTGAACCTGCCGTCTCCCGTGCTGGCATCGGCGTGGACGTGGTGGAGCAGCTTCTCACTGACGTCATTGCCTGCCAGAGTCTTCCGGCTCTCGACCCGTTCGCCGCGGAAGTCCTTCCATATCCAGAAGGCGTCGTAGGCGTCGTGCATGGGCGTGCCAGCCTTGCCCTTTCCCACGCCCCAGTCGCAATGCAGAACGCCGAACAGGTAGATCGGCTCGCCATACTGCCACAGGCGGTAGTGCAGAGCGCACACCAGGTCCGGCACCGCTACGGCGCGATAGTTGCGGCGCACCATGTAATCGAACTTCTGCCGGCCCTCGATCCAGAAATCCCACTCGGTGATCATCAGTTCCACGTGCCTGCCGACCTTTTGGACATAATAGTCCTCGACGCTCTGCAGGAACGGGAAAAGCACGTCAAGCGTCCAGCCGTACGGATGGAACGATAGGGCGTCGAAGTCCGCACCCACCGTGTCAATGAACTGGTGTATGAACCTGGGCCGGTACGGGCAATACACGATCAGCTTCACCCCTGGATAATCCCGGCGGATGCGTTCGCTGATGGCCTTGACCATCTTCATGTAGCCGTCAATGCAGCTCTCGTCCAGGTCGGGTTCGTTGCCGAGTTCGACGTACTTCAGGTTCAACTCGTACGAGTTGTCGCCCTTCTTGCCTTTGTTCACGTGCTCAATGACGGCGGCAAACATCTTGGCGACCTCGGCGGCCTGCTTGTCGCTGCACTTGCCCCACCAGTTGTCCTTCCACAGCCATTGCGGGCAGTTGTAGGTGATGCCGTGGAAACCGGCGATGGGCTCGACGCCGTAGCGCCGCGCCTCGGCGATGCCTTTGTCAATACGCTCCTGCTCCTTCTTCGTGGCACCCCAGTTGAAAGTGTTCACGTCGGCGCCGTCCGGAGCCTGGCTCTCGTAGTCAACCCCGAACCGGTAGAACGCACCCTTGGGGTTCAGGGACATGTAGTTCGTGAGGGCCACCCCCTCAATGCCTTCGTTGCCGTGGATCGAAAAGAGGCCCGGGCTGATTTTGTTGAGCGGCTTAGTGAAGTCCACGGTGACGTTGACCTCGGCTGTGGCATCCTTCAGCACCGTCTTCTTGTTTTGGGAATGCTCGCCCAGCCAGCCAAAGACCTGAGCGTAGTACTTGCCGAAGTCCTTCCATTCCGCCCCGAACTTCTCGGACGATTCGTCATTGGCGAAGATGGCCGCCGACGATATGGCCCGCCCCTTGCCGTAGTCCCAGGCAGTCAGGATAGGCTTGGGCTCCAGGACCACCGGCTTGAAGTCGTCACTGGGCTCCGGGGCGTACACCAGATCCGTCAAGGTCCTGCCCTTCTCGTCCTGGATGTTGAAGCTGAAGCCCCACCAACCGGTGTACTGGTCGCAGCGGAGCAGGATGGTGTTCCACCCGACCCTCAAATCAGCTTCGCCGTTCGTGTTGTTCGAGGGTTTGCCATCCCTGTTCCTGACCCGTTCGCCGTTGAGATAGACGAGGGCCGAGTCATCGCCAGTGGCGACGATCGTCGCCTTGCGGGCATCAGGGCTCTTGACGTGGATCAGGGACCAGACGCCGACCCAATCCAGCTGCCCGACGTTCTTGGTGAGATCCATCTGGCCGGAACGATTCGAGTTGATCCGCTTCCACGTGGCGAGGTCCTTGGTGTCAGGCGGCGGCAGCTCCGGTGCGGCCTGGCCGGCTTCGGGCTTCGGAACCGCGTACGTCGGCGAGATCAGCCACGTGCGCGTGGCGACTGCCGGTGACGTCAAGAGCACCGCCGCATCCTTGCGGGCGGGCATGTTATACGCGTAGTTCAGCGGCGGCGCGGAGGCCCAGTCCAGACCCTTGATGACCGCGTGGTCGGCGGCGCTCACCACCGGCTGGAAGCTCACGTCACCGGTGTTCGCCTCAATGTGCCCGTTGGCATCGGGGCTGGGCCAGGTAGAGGGCTGGCAATCCTCAAAGGGCTCGCCGCGATGCTTGACGCCCGTGCTCCATTTGTGATTCGCGCAATAGAGAAGCCCGCCGCCGTTCTTGACGAACTCGTTGACCGCGCCCTGCCAGGCGATGGGAAAGTGCGGCATGATGTCGCCGAGGAGCACCACGTCGAACTGGCTCAGGTAGTCGGGGCTGAGGTACTCCTGCCCGATGTAGTTCGGGACATCCGTGAACTCGAATCTGCCGGGCGCAGCCTTCTCGACCTCCTGGATGATGTACCGACCGCGGTAGATGGACGGCTTGCCGTCCTTGGTCCTCATCACGACCTCTTGGTACCACTGCTGGCTCTTCCAATCGCCCGTGCAAAGCAGGACCTTGATCTTCCCCGCCGATTCAGCACACTGGCTTGACGCCGCGAAGCAAGCACCCGCCGCCAGCAGTAACAGGCTTGTCACTTGTCCTCTCAACCCCGAGTTCCTGGGCATTGCGATGCCTCCGTTGCGCCGCCCCTGGCCGGCAGGACGCGCTGAATGAGAGTGTAAACCTCGCCCAGAAGGCGTGACTGAGCGCGTTACGTTAGCAGCTATCAAGCGATGGGCAAGCAGAGCCGGGCGGCCTGCCCGAAGGTCCATGGGACGCCGGATGATCGAGAACAAAGCCCTTTCCGGCAACAGGATGGTCGCGGGTTATTGCGCCGTCAGCACGCCCTTCCGCGTGGAGGGCCCCGCCGACTCTGATTGACACGCGCCTTCCCGCCCGATAGGGAGAATGGCTTGTTCAGAGTCTGGGAGCGGGCCGCAGGCCGCGGCAGCTCGCGCCTGCGCCAGCGGAGACGGGCAAGCGGGGGACCGACGGGATGGCGAAGATCACCTTTATCGGCGGCGGCAGCGCGAAGTTCGTGAGCGGCCTCGTGCGAGACCTGTTCACCTTCGAGACCTTGCGCGATTCGCGCATCGCGCTCATGGACATCAACTCAGAGCGGATGGAGCGTTCCGCGCGGCTCATCCGCAAGATGATCGCGGACCTCAAGCTACCCGCAACCGTCGAGACCACTACCGACCAGGCCCGTGCCCTCCACGGCGCCGACTATGTCATCGTGACAGTCATGGTCGGCGGTTTCAAGCACTACGAGTCCGACGGCGCCATCCCGGTCAAGTACGGCGTTCTGCCGACTGTCGGCGATACCATTGGGCCGGGGGCGGTGATGCGGCTCATCAGAACGGCGCCCGTGGTCCAGGAGATCGTGCGGAACCTCAAGCGCACGGCGCCGAACGCGTGGGTCTTCAACTACACCAACCCGATGGCGATGATCACGTGGATGTTCCTTGCGAGCGGGCACGAGCAGACCGTCGGCCTGTGCCACAGTATCCAGGGCTCGTACCGGCAGATCGCCGACTTCCTGGGCATCCCCCCGGACGAGGTCGTCTACACAGCGGGCGGCATCAACCACATTGATTTCTACCTGACGATTACTCATAGGGGGCAGGACCTGTATCCGCGCCTCCTGGCGAAGAAGGCCGAGATCCTGGCGAAGCACCCCGACCTGCGCGTGAAGTTCGAGCTCCTCGAAAGCCTCGGCGCGTGGCCGGCCGAGGGGCAGCACCACCAGACCGAGTATTACCCGTGGTTCCGGAAGACCCGCCAGATGGGGGAGCGCGATTATGCCGTCGAGACGATGTGGGGCTACCACTTCGACAAGCGCATAAACGGGGAGCTCGACGCGATCGTCGAGAACCAGATCGCCGGGCGCGAGGCCATCTCCTACACGCGCAGCCACGAGTTCGGGGCCTGGATGATTGACTCGATCCAGACCGACACGCAGCGCCTCGTCTACGGGAACGTACGGAACCGCGGGCTGATCGAGAACCTTCCCCCACAAGCCGTCGTCGAGGTGCCGTGCCATGTGGACGCATGCGGCGTGCGGCCGTGCCGGGTCGGGGCGCTTCCACTGCCGCTGGCCGCCGTGATGACGCCGCACATTCTCCTCCACGAGATGGCGATCCAGGCCACGCTCAACAAGGACCGGCGAATGATCCGTCAGGCGATTCAGGCTGACCCGATGACGGGAGCGGTCCTCACGGTGCCGCAGATTCGCCAGTTGACTGACGAGTTGATGGATGCCAACGCCGAGTACATGCACGACTGGCCGCGCGCGTAGCGTTGAATGACGAATGGCGAAGGATAACGCGGCAGGGAAGCAAAGGTCGTGCGTCATTCGTCGTTCATCATGCAGCCTTTCAGGAGGCACCATGCCACTCGAAAGCAGGCCGGATCTCGACGAGGTCGCACAGCGGTGGGACGCGTTCTGGAGCGGGCGCCCGCTCGATCGGCCGATGATCCTGGCGGCCATCCGCAAGCCCGGTGCTCCACCCGCCGAGAAGCCGTATCCGGTCCGTCCGGAACTGGACATCGAGCCGGTGATCGACCAGGTTCTCGCGTGGGCCGACGGCCATCATTTCGTTGGCGACACGGTCCCATTCTTCATGGTGGAGTTTGCGGCCGAGCACTTTGCGACGTTTCTCGGCGCGTCGCTCCGCTTCCACGGGGGTACGAACTGGGTCGTTCCGTTCGTCAAGGAATGGGACGACGTGGAGGTCAGATTCCACCGCGACTCGTTCTACTGGCAACAGACGGTGGAGTTCATCCGCCGCATGCGAGCCCGGTGCGACGGCCGGGTGATCACCAGTTCGCCCGTGCTAAGCGCGGGCCTGGATGCGCTCTCGGCGATCCGCGGCCCGGAGCGGCTCCTTATGGACCTGGTGGACCAGCCGGAGAACATCCTCCGTGCCCTCGCGGGTGTCCGCCGAGTCTACCACGAGGTCGTGGAGGCCTTGGCGAAGGAAGTTGGCTGGGACTGTTTCGGCACTACCAACTGGCTCGGAATGTACCATCGCGGGTATACCAACACGCTCCAGAGCGACGTCTCGTGCATGCTCAGTCCGGGGATGTTCCGCGAGTTCGAGGTCGCCTCGCTCGAACACCAGGCGTCGCACTACGACGCCGTGGCCTATCACCTCGACGGGCCGGGGGCGGTCCAGCACCTGGAGGCGGTCGCGCGCATCTCGGGCATCGAAGTGATCCGGTATGTCCCGGTGCCGCGCGAGACGCCCGACCAGATCGAGGCTGTCTACCGCCGGATTGATGCGCTAGGCAAAGGCATCGTCCGCTGGGCCGACCCCGAGACGGCCCGGCGTGCGTGGTGGGAATCGTCCACGCGGCGGCTGGTGCTGGGGATGTCCTTCGAATCACGGCGGGCAGCGGAGGAGTTCATCGCGTCGTTCTGACTGCCCCAATGCAGGAACGGCAAAAGCCGCAGAAAACGCCCCAGACCTCGGAGAAGGTCCGGGACTGAGATTCCCTTCGCAGCCAGCGGCTTGCGCGAGGAATCCAGCGAGCCGTGTCTTTGGCCGATTGGCGGTCCGAACGCAAGATCGGACCTGAAACCCCCAACGCCGGAACGATCAGGCCCTCGCCTATCCGGAGCGCAGCTATGCGCTGCCGCGGTAACGCAACAGCACATCAGCACATCCACTATCAAGCTGACCGCCGCCAGTCCGTTCCGGCGGACCGCGCAGCAACTGGCCGGTCCCTGGCCTGAACGTGTCGATGTTCATCGTCACCAAGGCCGGGCCGACGGTCGTGGTGAACCCGCTTCGGCACTGCGAGCGGCCACCGATCACTCATCGCGCAGAGCACTGAGTGAAATTGGATCCCTCCCCCGTGTTCGCTCGGAAGGATGGTCCGTGGGTCGCCCCACGAATAAGCCGCAGCGGCACGATTGCCGGGAATCAACGATGTCGCCCCCAGCCAGGCATTGACTTGTCGCGGTTCGCCGGATGACATCCGCCGGAGCAACGACGGAACCGGGTTAGTGTGCGGTGTCCTTGCCCGCGGCGGCATGGCGGGCATCGAGTTCGGCGCGAACCTGATCCATCATCTTTTTGGTTAGGGGCATGAAGCAGGAGACGACGAGGGCGATGGCAGAGATGACGATGAGTGGGCCGAAACCCCACACCCGCATGCGGTGCAGCACCTCGGGGGATTGTTGGGGCAGGTCCTGATTGAAGCCGGTCCAGGCGATGAAGAAGCCTGTGAGAGCGGTCATGACGGAGATTTCCATCTTGTTGACGAAGGACTGGACGGCGGTGAAGAGGCCCTCGCGGCGTTCGCCGTGGGCGAGTTCATCAATGTCGCAGATGTCGGGCATGATGCCGGCGGCGGACGCGTTGAGAATCATGCTGATCGGCAAGAAGGCCGTGTTAAGCCAGAACCAGTACCAGATGTGACCGGGGATGGCGAACAAGGGGACGAGGCAGGCCTGCAGGAGTCCGAATGCCGAGCCGGCTATAAAGGAAGTGCGTTTGCCGATCCAGCGGGTGATGGGCTTGGTGGCCAGCCACACCACGATCGAAAAGAGCAGGCCCAGGACGGCGGTATGGCCGCCCATGACCTTGGTGTATTCGGCCTTGTCCCCATGGCAGACGCCGTAGACGCCGATGAAGAAGAAGAGATTGCGCGGGAGCGTGCCGGCGCTGCGAGCGATGTTGATAATGAGAACTGCCACGAACGGGCGGCAGCGCAGCGTGGCCTTGAGTGCCTGCCAAAGATTGACGTGGGTGCGGTTGGCCTGGGTGTAGCGCTCGTGGGACCAGTACAGCGGAAAGAGGACGGAGGCAAGGATCATGAGGGAGATGACGCCGGAGATGACGCGGAACCCCAGGACTTCATCGGGTTCGCCGGTGGCGGCATCGAAGAGCTTGGGGCGAATGGATTCCCAGGCGCCGAGCCAGTTGTGAGGGGGCGCGCCGAACAGAAAGTCGCCGAGCGTGTGAAGGTTCGCTGCCGACCAGATGACATAGCCGCCGATGATGCAGACCAAAGACCAGTAGACGCCCTTGATCGCCTGGATTCGAGAGCGATCGGCATATTCCTCGGACAGCTCGTATCCCAGCGCGCTGTAGGACATGTCGTACGTGCCGCAGGCAGTGAAAAGTGTGATGGCCCCGAACGCGAGAAAAACGCCTTTCAGCACTTGAGGCCATTGCGGGGACATCCAGAAGAGCAACGACGCCGTGATCGCGCCAATGATCGCCGAAACCAGGAGGAACGGCCGCCGGCGACCCCAGCGCGAGCGACAGTTGTCCGACCAGTGGCCGAGGATGGGGTCGAGCACGCCGTCAACCAACCGGGGAAGGGCCAGGATGATGAAGACCACCCGCGGGTCAACCTTGTAGACCGTGGTGTGGATGTTGTTGATCAGATAGAACTGCTCGTACATGAAGTACGAGGCGATGGCGCCGATTCCCCACGCATGGATCGACCATTCGCCGGCGGTATAGGCCTTGGGCCTGACGCCGGGCCGAGTGGTATCCGATATTGACGGGGTTGCGTTGACCATGCTCATATTGACACTTCGTTCCGCGACTGCTCCGTTACAGTCCTCTGCCGACCTTATGGGCGCGGCGCATCAACTCCCCGTCAGGATCCAGCGGCTGATGCGCGCTGCGACGTCCGTGGCGCTCAGGGCGCAGGTGCCTCCGGCGGGACCTTGCTGGCCAGCAGTTCGCGGGTCACCACCACATCCGGGCTGCTGATGGCCAAGTAGTTGAGGTTGGCGGCGCGACCGTTGGAGTTGGTCAGGCGGATGGTGTTCTCGCCCTGCTTGAGCTTCAGCAGCAGAGGTTTCCCGCTGACAGGATTCATCGCGGTGCCCAGACGCCAGTCGTCTGATCCGTTGGCATAGCCGCCGGTCGCGGGCAGGATCATTGGCGCGAAGGGTTCCTGCTCCACACCATCTATGGAAATAAGGCGCTCCGCCAAGTCGTCTTGGCTGCAGTAGCAGAGGGTGAGGTTGTAGTAGCCCTCGGACGGCACGATGAACTTCCATTCCAGCCAATGCCCCTGCGCATCCCAGTTTGAGAACGCCTTGCCGACCGCGGCGCGCTTGGTGGAGGTGATCTTCACCGTCCCGCCGCCCTGGCCGCTCATCATGGTGGCGTTGACCACCGCGATGGTGCCCGCTGGCGCCGGCTTGGCCTTGGCCTCGGCCTCGCGCTTGGCGGTCCGCTCGACGCAGGCGTTCCGGGCCTGGGCATTGGCAGCCTCCTGTTCGGCCTGGCGCTTGGCGAGCATGGCCTGACGGAACTCGAACATGCTGGGCACGGCGGCGGCGGCGAACTCCACCTGGGCGGCGGCTTTCGACGGAACCTGCACGGCATTGCCGGCGACTTTGGTGATGGCTGCGGCGCCAACGCGCCGGCCCTGGTTGTCCAGCGCGTAGGCCTGCAGGCCAGCCAGTGCGGGATGGTCAACCGTGATCGTGGCATCGCCGGGCGAAGGATTGGCCAGCACGTAGGAACCGTTGTCCATGCGCTCCAGATAGGCCAGCCCGGGTTCGCTGCGCTGCAGGGCCACGCCATCGGCGGCAAGCCGGGTGCCGCCGCCCAGGTATAGCGCCCGTGCCATCTTGCCGTCCCGAAGCACAAAGGCCTGTTGGGCGTCGGTCTCCAGGCCGCCAGCCTTGTAGGTGCCGGGACGGAAGGCGGT
>JAPLOD010000535.1 GCA_026692735.1 Planctomycetota bacterium
CTGGCGGTTGTGGCGCATCTCGAGGCCGCGTAGAACGACGTCGTGCACCTCGTCGGCCGTGAGGACGAAGCCACGCACGCCAACCTCGATGCTGAACCACCCCGGTTCGCCGGCGATCCGGATGTAGAGCGTCTGGTCGGCCGCATCGAAGTAGAAGGAGTCCTGGATCAGGTCCGCCAGCTCGCGCCCGACCGTGGTCAGCTTGAGGTACTCATCGTTCTTGTACATCGGGTCCGGGCCGATGCGCTGGAGCGGCTTGTCGTCCTGGACGAGGACCTGGGAGACCCAGCGGCGGGACTTGTCACCGTAAACCCCCTCGAACCGTGCGTCCCTGAAGAACTCGTCGCCCAGCGTCACCTTCCAGACATCGGCGAACGCGTTGGGGTACGGTTCCTTGACCGCCGGGGCGTTGGCGAGCTTGGTCCACTTTCCTCGCACGGTCTCCGAGCCTTTGAGGACGACGCGGGCGCCGGGGGCGGCGGCAAAGGTGATGGGTTGGTCCTTCTCGCCCGAGACCTTGACCTGCACGTATTCGCGGTACACGCCCGTCTTGACGAGCACCTGATCGCCGGGCTTCAGCTCCTTGGCGCTCCCGGCGCGAGCCACCGTCTTCCATGGCGCCAGCTCGGTGCCTGGATTGGCGTCGGAAGCGTTCTCGGCCCTCTGGTCAACGTAGTACGTGGCCGCGGAAAGGGGCGCGGCTTGCGCCACCAGGAACATGGCCATAACGCAGGCGGCCGCGCCGTGAGGCCTGCACGCCTTCACGACATTGAACCACGAAGCCCACGAAGGACACAGATACAGGCGCAGTGCTGTGAATTCCTGTCTCCGGTCTTCGTGCGCTTCGTGGTTCATCCTGGCTGCGGCCTGCAGCCTTTGCGAGTTCTGCATGGTGTCTCCCAGGTCAGGAACCGGGAGCCGATTATCGTCATCCGCCTCGCTTCTGGCAAGGTTGAACCACGAAGCGCACGAAGAACCCAGCGCGGCGGCGCCGCAGCCAAAGGGAGGCAAAGGTTTCAGGGTTCAGGGCTCAGGGTTTCGGGTATCGGGACAGCAACGGGCACGCTCGGTGGAATCCTCACACCAGGAGAAACAACGGACGGTTAGTAGTACAGATACGGGCGTAGTGTTGTGAATTCCTGTTTCTGGTCTTCGTGCGCTTCGTGGTTCATCCTCTCATCCTCTGCGGTGGGGGAAATGCTTTGCATGGAGAATAGCGATGCTTACAATGCCTGGTGGTTGGGGGCCGCAATGAAGTCGCTCGCTTTCACGACGTTACTCCTGGCTGCGGCCTGCGCCCTCGCCGAGGACACAGCGCCCGCAAAGACAGCAGGCACCGCGGACAAGCGCCTGCCCATACCGCCCGCGGCTGCGCTGCTCGATTCGGAAAAGGAGATCAGAGAGGTCTTTAAGGCGGAGTACCAGAAGAAAGGTGTGGCGGAGCGCACCGACCTCGCGAAGCGCTTGCTGAAACTCGCCGGCGAAAGCAAAAACGATGCGCTGGCGTACTACGTCGCGTTGCGCGAAGCCAGGGACGTCGCGGCCTCAGCCGGCGAACTCGACATCGCGTTCGGCGCAGTTGACACGCTGGCACAGGCGTTCGCCGTGGACGCGCCCGGGCTGAAGGCCGGCGCGCTCACCGCCGCCGTGCGCACCGTCGCTACTGCCGAAGCGGCGGAGAAGGCTTACGCCGCCGGGCTGGACCTGCTGGACGAAATGGCGCGCGACAATCAGTTCGACGGCGCGCTGAAACTCGTCGGCCCGCTCGACGACCTGGCGCGGCGCGCCAACCATCCTGACATGGCCAGGACGCTCCAGGCGCGCTCGAAGGAACTCCGCGCGCAGCAGACTGAATGGGCCAGGGCTAAGCCTTTATTCGACAGGCTGAAGGCCGACCCGGAGGACGCCGAAGCCGCCGTCGCCGCGGGCAAGTACTACGCGGCTTCCCGGGGCGACTGGGAACACGCCTTGCCGCTGTTCGCGAAATCCGCTCAAGCGGCCCTCAAGGAGGCGGCGGCGAAAGACCTGCTGAAGCCCGAGGATGGTGCCGCGCAAGCGGACGTCGGCGACCTGTGGTGGTCGGCGGCGGAGAAAGAGAAGGAGGGTGGGGCGTTCAAGGCCGCGATGCAGAACCGAGCGGCGGCGTGGTACTCGCAGGCGCTCGACGGACTGACTGGCCTGCGGAAAGCTCAAGCCGAGAAGCGTATCCAGACGGCGTCCGACGCCGCGGGAGCCGACTGGACGGACCTGCTCAGACTCGTCAACCCCGATAAGCACGCTACGACGGGCAAGTGGACCAGGCGCGGCAACGAGCTTGAGGTCGCTGGCACCGGCGACCACTGCGTCCTTGAAATCCCCAAGACGACGCAGGGCAGCTATGACCTTCAGGTCGCGTTCACGGTCAAGGAAGGTGCGCGGCATGAGCCCGCGATCATCCTGCCCGTCGGCGCCGCTCAGACCGTGCTGATGATTGACGGCTGGCAAGGCGTCACGGGCCTGGGGAGCGTGAACGGCGTGCCGCCCGTTGACACCGGCAACCCCACCACCATCGCCGCGCCCAAGGGTACACACGGCTTTATCACGCCGGGCCAGCGCTGCAACGTTACGGTTCGCGTGCGCATTGAAGGCGCGACCGCGCAGGTTCAGGCCGAGTTCAACGGCCGCAAGATCGTTGACTGGAAAGGCAAGCAGGCGGCGCTCAGCGTATGGACCGGCTGGCCCGTGAAAGCCAAGACCTTTGGCCTCGGTGCCTGCTCTACGCCCGTCGTCTGGCACACGGCCAAGGTGCGGCTGTTCGATGCGGCGAGGTAAGGACGCGATGGGCCGCGGGCTGACTTGGCCAGCCAGTTACGCCGTAGGGAGGCGTAATATGAGCTTCGTGTTCATGGAACGCCCCGCCGGAGCGCCCCTCCCGCCTCTCTCAATCCGTAGCACTGTTTGCCACGAACTCGTCCATCAGTTCGACCCCGGCGGCAACAATGCCATGGACCACGACACTGAGAGAGCCTGGGACAACCTCGATAACTGCCTGATGGACGACGCCAGCCCCAGGAGCGGCGCGCCCGGCGCGGGGCGCAATGACCAGAACGACACGCACGAGTTGTGCCGGGAACACATCTACAACGTTAGAGACAAGGAGGATGGTCTATGATCAGGCCATTTGCGCTTCCCCTCTGTGCCGCGCTCACAGTTCTTGGCCTTGCCGGAGTTCGAGGTGCATCCGAAGAGGCACTGAAGCTCGGGTTGAAAACCAACCGAGCCGACTACCTAGAACACGAGCCAATTCTGGCCGAATGGACCATCTCCAACACTTCCGCCGCGCCCGTTTCCCTCTTTGACTTTCGGTCGGATTTCATCCAGGTTGTGGGAACCGATCAGGATGGGAAGAAGCTGGCGTCGTGCAGGCCCCTTGTTTCATGGGATGCACCGACGCCTAAGCTCGACTTCTGCCCTTTTTGTAGCGGTCAGGCGGCGATTTTCGCTAAAGCAACACGGGCTGTTGTGCCGCTGACAGATGTGGTCGCCAAACCATGTCTGCCGGAGGCCAACAGCCCGTATGCTTATTCCATCGGCC
>JAPLOD010000536.1 GCA_026692735.1 Planctomycetota bacterium
GCCTGATCTTCATGACCTTCTACGGCGAACCGCGCGACAAGCAGGTGTACGAGCACGCGCACGAAGCGCCGCTGGTGGCCACGGTGCCGCTGCTGATCCTGGCCACGCTGTGCCTGGGCTTCTGGTGGAGCGGTCATCTCCTGGGCGGCAACCTCATCGCGCTGCCGGGGGTGGAGCACGGCTGGATCAACAGCCTGATCGTCTCGCCGGTGCCGCACGAGGTGGACGAGCGCCTTCTGGAGAGGGCGCACGGGATCGCGACCATCGTCTCGCTGGCGATGCTGGCCCTGGGCTTCGGCACCGCGTATGGCATGTGCCTCAAGCGCAAGGTCACGCCCGAACAGCTTCTGCGGATCGCGCCGCTGCGCGGGGCCTACACGCTGTTCAGCGAACTGTGGTTCATTGACCGCCTGTACCAGGACGGCATCGTCGTGCTGGCGAAGAAGCTGAACCGCCAGGCGTGGCGCTTCGACGACGGCGTGATTGACCGGTGGCTGGTGGACGGCTGGTCGCTGGTGGTCAGGACGTGGAGTTGGGGCGCGCGGGTCTTCGATGACTCGATCGTGGACAAGATCGTTGACCTGTTCGGGGTTGTCACGTGGCTGCTGGGGGTCCTGGCGCGTGCCCTGCAGGCGGGCAAGATCCAGTACTACGTGTGCGTGACGTTCGGCATCGTGGTGCTGTTGTGGCTGGGGCTGTTGTTGTGGTAGGTACCGTGGCGTGGCATGGGCTTCCAGCCCATGGCTCACGGGCAAGATGCCCGTGCCACCGGTAGGGAGATGACATGGGTTTTCCACTACTGAGTCTCTACATCTTTGCGCCGGTGCTGGGGATGCTGGCCATCTTCTGCATCCCCTCCAAGCGCGGCGACATCATCAAGACCATCGCGGCGGTGGCAGGGGCCGTGCCGTTGTTCGTCGGCATCTACCTCTTCTGCGTCTTCCGCGATGACGGCCACGTCCATCTCTACGAGAACGCCTTGTGGGTGAACGGCGAGAAACTGCATGTGTACTACAAGCTCGGCATGGACGGCATCTCGGCGCCGATGGTGCTGCTCTCGGGCCTGGTCGGTTTCATCGCGGTCGTGGCGAGCTGGGGCATCGAGAAGCAGGTCAAAGGCTACTTCGCGCTGATCCTGCTGCTGCTGACCGGCATGAACGGCGTCTTCTGCGCGCTGGATTTCTTCCTGTTCTACGTCTTCTGGGAGCTGATGCTGCTGCCGATGTACTTCCTGATCGGCATCTGGGGCGGGCCCGCGCGGGTGTACGCGGCCATCAAGTTCTTCCTGTACACCATGGCCGGCTCGGTGCTGATGCTCGTCGTCCTGCTCGGCATCTGGTACTGGTCGGACGGCAGGTACTCGTCGCCGGAGGCCAGGCTGGTGGCCCAGCGGGCCGTCTACGACGCGCACGCGCCCATGCTTGACCAGCTCGCCGAGGAAGAAGCCGCGCAGAAGGCGCGCAATCCGGGCGCGACCGGTCTTGGCAGCCACGCGCTGCGGAAGCTGTTGAGTGCCCACCAGGTTGACCACGCTCACATCGCGGACGTGCGGGCATACGTTGACAAGTTCCTGGCGGTGAAGCGGGCCAGGGGCGACGCGCAGGAAGAGGCGCTCGAGCGGATTCCGCTCGGCCGCACATTCGATTTCATCCAGCTCAAGCAGCGCTACAGCCTGTTCCTGGACAGGTTTCCGCTCTTCGGGTGGGAGTTCGGCTTCGCGACCCTGATGTTCGTGCTGCTGTACGTGGCCTTCGCGATCAAGGTGCCCGTCTTCCCCTTCCACACGTGGTTGCCGTGGGCACACGTGGAAGCGCCGACGGCGATCTCCGTCATCCTGGCCGGCATCCTGCTGAAGATGGGCGTGTACGGCTTCTTCCGGATTTCCTTTCCCATCTTCCCGACGGCGGCCGTGTACTTCGCCGTGCCCATAGCGCTCTTCGGGGTCTTCAACATCATCTACGGCGCGTGCTGCGCCATGGCCCAGGACGACATGAAGAAGCTCGTGGCCTATTCCTCGGTCTCACACATGGGCTACTGCATGCTGGGCCTGGCCGCGCTGACCGGCTGGGGCATGACCGGCTCCGTGCTGCAGATGTTCAACCACGGGACGTCCACGAGCATGCTGTTCCTGCTGGTGGGCGTGATCTACGACCGCGCGCATCACCGCGACATCAACGGCTTCGGCGGCCTGGCTACTCAGATGCCCGTGTACGCCGGCATCACGGCGGTGGCCGTGTTCGCCTCGATGGGCCTGCCGGGGCTGTCGGGCTTCATCAGCGAGATACTCGTCTTCCTGGGCGCCTTCGGCTCGGACATGGGGAGCCGCTCGTCGAGCGCCCGGTCGGTCGCCTCCATGACGGTCGTGGCCGGCATCGGCGTGATACTGGCGGCGGCGTACCTGCTGTGGATGCTGCAGCGCATGTTCTTCGGACCGCTGAACGAGAAGTACAAAGGCCTGACGGACCTCACGGGGCGCGAACTGTTCTCCCTGGTGCCGCTGGTGGTGGTCGTGGTGCTGTTCGGCGTCTATCCGCAGCCACTGATCAACATGTGCAAGACCTCCGTTGAGAACACCATGGCGCATGTCCGCAACGCCGACCAGGCGTCGCGCAGCCGCGGCCCCGCCATCGCAGCGACCGTGCGGCGTGAACGCGCCGCGGCCACGGCAGCCAGCGAGTAACGCCGCGATCAGCGTTTGGGCAGGAAGCGGTCAACGTTGTCGCGCGTGACCAACTGGAACGGGATGAAGACTTCCTTAGTGGCGTCCATATATCGAACTCACCGGCATAACCACGCTGCCGGAATCGGCTGCCTCTGGATGCCCGGTCCGGCGATCTCCAACTGGGGCGCGTCGCCGTCCCAGATGATTTTGGTCAGACCCGGCACGTTCCAGCCCGGGTACTCAAAGGAGAGATACTGCAGCGTGCCGCCGGGGCGGATGTCCGCATAGTACACGCGGAAGGGCTGCAACCCTTTCTTCAGCGCGATGGACCACGTGCCGAACGCATGCCGGCGCGTGGCCGGATACCACATGTTCCGCGGGCTTCCGCCGCTCAGTTTCTGTTTCTTACCGTCGTAGTAGACGGTCTGGTAGCCGAGCCACACGCTCAGGTCGTAGCCCGCCAGCGGCCGGTAGTGAGCGAACTCCTTTGGCGCATAGATGCTGTACACGCCGTCTTCCGGCACGTTGAGGTAACCGTCATACAGGAAGGCAAACGCCCGATCCTTGTTGTCGCCTTTCGGAGAAGTATCGAACAACGCCGGAACGTTGCCCTGCTTCAAGGGCTTCAGGCTGGTATTCGGCCCGAACAGCAGGAACGGCCACTTGGCTTCGCAGTAGTCGAAATTCAGGCCGGGCTTGGCGTCCTTGGTCCATGTGTTGGGCTCGTGGTACTCGTCCTGCGTGAAGACCGCACAACTGACGCCGGTCATCTCTGTTCCGGTGGCCGTTGGCGGCGGCGGCTTCTTCAGTCCCTTCCGGAACGCCCGGGCCTTCACCATGACGCTGCTCGTGAAGGTGACGGGGCCGGTGTAGAGCCGCGAGCTCATCGTCGGATCGCTCTGGTCCACCGTGTACCGGATCTCCGTGCCCTCCGTCGGCGTCGTCAGCGACACCTCGATCTTGTCCACGAACACGTTCTGTTCGGGCTTGACCACGACCGGCTCGATCGGCCGGTAGATCGGACTCGTCTCAGACTGCGCGCCCGAGACCGCGAACTCAAAGTCGTCGCATGGCCGCGTCAGGTTTCCGGCCTTCAGCTCCTTGCACCCCAGCACCGCGCCGCTCAGCTTGCCGTCGGCCTCTTTGAGGACCAGCACAGCCTCCGCCACAGCCTGCATGTCCCCGGCACGGACTGGCTCCGGCTTTTCCAGCGACGCGACATACGTCACTTCCGCTCCGTCCTTCAGCGTTGCGGTGAAACCGTTCAACTGGCCGTCTTCACGCTTAAGCGGGGTCAAGGAGACGAGTTCGTCCTCGACGGTCTTTCGGGGGTAGAGCACGGTGATCACCTGGCTGCGGCCGCCCTGGCTCTTCCATGAGCCCTTCAGCTCGATGTACTCGCGGCCCTCAAGGCGGTCGGCGCGCGAACCCTTGAATGTATCTTCGAGTTCCTGCTTGAGCTGTACGGGAGCGTACGCCATGCCGCCAATGGTGGCGCCCTGCTTGTCGAGATCGGCAGGTCCGACGTGGTACACCGAGAGGTTCGGCTTGTCGGCGATCGTCGTCTTGATGACCTGTTTCTCCGCGCTGGCCTGGATCTGCTCTTCGAGGAAACCTTCGGGAAGCTGTTTGCTCTTCTTGGCCACCCACCATTGCTGCGCATACTCGTGAGGCTTGTCCGACTTCATCAGGTCCGTCACGACCCACAGTCCGTGCTTCTTGACGAAGCAGATCACGCGGCGATGCGAACAGCCCCGGATACAGCGCTTGAGGGCCTCCAGCTTGTTCCGGTAGTCATAGTAGTCGGGATTGTGGTCGCCCGTGTTCGCATACGCGCCGTCGTAGAAACCTTCCACGACATCGAAGGCGGGACCGTAGTGGATGCGGTCCTGGCAGATCGGGTCCAGGCCGTAGTTGCCGCCGCCGCGCCGGGAGGTGGGGCCTTCGCCGGCGCCGTTGAACTGCGTCTGCCCGTCAACCGTGAGCGGACTGCGCAGGTAGTTGTAGGCGTAGTCCACGCCGTTGTTGAAGAAGTCCTGATCGAAGGCACAGATGTTGAAGTGGTTGCAGGCCTTGTTCTCCTTCATGAAGGAGTCGCCGTACCCGCGGACCGTCGAGCCCAGGAAGACGCCGTACTGATCGTTCTTCGGGTCCCACCCGCTGCTCAGGATATGGATGCGGTCGAAGGGGAAGGACTGGGAGGCGAACTCCGGCTCGTCATCCGCGGGGCTGCCCATGCCCATGCGCGCGATGGGCTTTTCCCT
Organism: Planctomycetota bacterium; assembly: GCA_026692735.1. Classification (GTDB taxonomy): domain Bacteria; phylum Planctomycetota; class SZUA-567; order H5-PLA8; family H5-PLA8; genus JAPLOD01. The sequence continues at coordinate 4,927 of JAPLOD010000536.1, forward strand.
CGCCTGGTACACGCGGCCGTTCCAGGTCGCCGCGGTCTGGTTCCTGACGATCCGGCTGGCGAGCTTCAGCATCGCCGGCTCATCGAAGAGCTCAGGGAGCGTCCTGTTGTAGTAGGCGACCTGTTCGCTGAACGTCCCGCCGTGCCGGTCGGTCTTCTGCGTGACGATCAGCTCGCCGTTCGGCGCGTACATGGCCAGCATGAACCGGCCGCGCAGGAGCATGCGGTCGCGGTACTCGCGGTTCAGTTGCGGCGTGAACCACTCGTACTCCTCCTCGCGGATCTTCTGCAGGAAGGGCTGGTTCTCCTTGTATTCGAACAGGGCATACATCGGCAGGCGCCCGGGGCCGACGCCATCGGGCCTGGCTTCCAGCGTGCCGTAGTTCTCGAACTGGCGGCGGCACTCCCATTCGATCGTGCGGGCGATCTTGAAGTCGTAGAGGAACTCCGACAGCCGCATGAAAGTGGCGGTCGTCCCCGGCGAATGATTGTTGCTCTGCTGACGGTTGTAGAACAGCGACTGCGGGACGATGATGGCCGCCTGCTTGGCCATCATGCGCGCCACCGTCGCGGGCGGCACCACGTCCTCGCCCTCGGGCGTGGCACGGCTGATCTCGCAGAGCGCGCCGAGGAATCCCATGCCATCGAAGACGCCCTGCTTGCCCAGGTCCAAGTTGAGCGAGCTCAGGTCCTCCTGCAGGTGATGGTTCAAGCAGTAGTCGTCGAGCAGGGCGAGCCACCTATCGAGATACTTGCGGTCCTTGGTATCCACGAACTTCCACCACAATCTGTCGAAGTCGGACCCGGAGAAGTATTCGATCTCCGGCCGCTTCAGATTGTCCCAGGGATTCTGGACCTCCTTTGCCTTCCACTCCCAGTGGACCAGGCCGGGCTCGCCGAGGCGGACCGTGGTTTTGGTCGTCGGCGTCTGGAAACGATCCTGCAGCAGGAGCGCGACCGTGTCCTCGTAGCGCTTCCTCACGACCGGGGAGTTGAACCGCTCGTTGAAATCCCGCGAGGCAAAGTTGGGCTTGGTGTTCCACAGGATGTTCGTCTTGCGGATCAGATAGGACCGGTATGCCTTGAGCGCCTCCTCGTATTTCTTGGCCTCGTACAGCTTCCGTATCTTCGCCTTCTCCGCATCGAGCCCCTGCGTCATGGGATTCCGGCTCGCGCGCCCTTCGCCGAAATCCCACAGAGCAAAGAGTTCCTTCGCGGCCCTCTCGACGCTCTCGGGGCTGTTGCGTTCGGCGAAGGCCTTGCGGCGGGCATCGGCGTCGGCCGGAGGCGGAAGCTCCTCGACGCGCGCATTGAGGTCCACCGTCATGTACTCTTCCCATGTCTGCCGCTTCGGCGTCTTGCCCGCGTCGGCGGAATTGCCAACTGGAACAGCCAGCGTGTAGCTGAACAGCGCGAGGACAGCAAGCCATGGTCTCATGGAAGCGTCTTCCTCCCTATCAGCGCCTCGTCGCGAATCGCCTTCTGTGACTCTATACGCCGCACGCTATCAGTCATCTGCGCTTTCAGTCTTTCCCTGCTGCTGCGCCGCAGCGCAGACGACAGCAGGCCGAGGCGCCCTCTGCGGAACTGGAAGCGGCGCGTGCTTACGCTAGTCTTCCTGCAACGTTACGGGTGTAATAACCGCCGGGCGAGTGGCACTGCGAGCTAGCTCGCAGTGGCACACCCCGCGGGCGATCCCGTCGTCAGCCGCAGCGTCACGCGGAGGTCCGATGAGGAAGAAACGGAAGCAGTCTCGCGAGAGGAAGCCGGACAGGGGAAGGTCCGGCGCGTCCGTGAAAGCGCGACGGCGGGTCCTCCTGGAGCCGGAGCACCTTCTGGACACGCTGATGGACACCGCGCCGGCCTTCATCTACTTCAAGGACGCGGAGGGCCGATTCCTGCGGATCAACCGCGCGTTGGCGGGACTGTACGGATTGAAGGATCCGGCCGACGCCATAGGCAAGAGCGACTTTGACTTCTACCCGGCTGAGGACGCGGCGAGGTTCCACAACGACGAACAGGAGATCATACGCACCGGCCGGCCCATTGTGGCGAAGGAGGAACGGGGGACGTATCCGGACGGCCGGGTTGTGTGGAACACCACAACCAAGATGCCGATCCGCGCGCCGGATGGGCGTATCGTCGGGACGTTCGGCATATCGCACGATGTCACGGCGCTCAAAACCACCGAGAAGGCGCTGGCCGAGCACGCGAACCTGCTGAAGACGCTCATGGACAACGTTCCAGACTCGATCTACTTCAAGGACGCCCGGAGCCGCTTCACGTATATCAGCCGGGCGCAGGCGCGCATGTTCGGCCTTGACGACCCGAGCCAGGCCGTAGGGAAGACCGATAGCGATTTCTTTGCCCCCGAGCATGCCGAGGCGGCGCTCAACGATGAGCAGCTTGTGATGCGCACGGGCCGCCCGATCGTGGCCAAGGAGGAGAAGGAGACCTTTCCGGATGGCAGCGTGAGATGGGCCTCCACCACGAAGCTGCCGCTGCGCGACAAGGACGACCGCATCATCGGGACGTTCGGCATCTCGCGTGACATCACCGCCGTCAAACGGGCGGAGGAACGCCTGGCCTACCAGGCCTTCTACGACCCGCTGACGAACCTCCCCAACCGGGCGCTGTGCATGGACCGCCTGGAGCATCTGTTCAGGCGCGCACAGCGACCGGGGAGCAATCCTTTCGCGGTGCTGTACCTCGACGTGGACCGGTTCAAAGAGGTGAACGACAGCCTCGGGCACCAGGCGGGCGACCAGATGCTCGTCACCATCGCGCGCCGCCTGGAAGTGTGCATGCGCCCCGGCGACACCGTGGCACGCCTTGGCGGCGACGAATTCACGGTGGTGCTGGAGCAGATCCACGACGTCAGCGACGCGCTCCACGTCGCGGAACGCGTCCAGAGCGGGGTCTCCGCGCCCATTGCCCTCGGCGGCGTTGAGGTCTTTACGACGGTCAGCATCGGCATCGCGTTGAGCGCGCCGGCATACGAGAAGCCCGGAGAGATGCTGCGCGACGCGGACACGGCGATGTACCGCGCGAAGGCCATCGGCAAAGGCCGCCACGAGGTCTTCGACGCGACGATGCATGAGCGCGCGGTGACGCTGCTGCGCATCAAGAGCGAACTGGGCCACGGGCTCGACCGGGGCGAGTTCGAGGTGTTCTACCAGCCCATGGTGGCCGTCGCCGGCCGCCGCGTTCTGGGTTTCGAGGCGCTTGTGCGCTGGCGGCACCCGCAGCGCGGGCTGCTGGCGCCCTGCGACTTCCTGCCGTTGGCCGAGGAGACCGGCCTGATCGTGCCCATGGGGTATCACGTGCTGCGCCAGGCCTGTCGCTGGACTTCCGGCTGGCAGCAGCGCTATCCGAGCGAACCGCCCCTGCGCATCAGCGTCAACCTCTCCAGCCGCCAGATCCTTGACAAGGAGCTCATAACGACGCTCCGCCAGATCCTGGCCGAAACGACGCTCAACCCCGCGTGTCTCACGCTGGAGGTGGCGGAGCAGACGATCCTGGGGAATGCGCACGCCCTCGCCGCGACACTGGCGGAGCTCCGGGCTCTTTCCGTGAAGCTCCACATTGACGATTTCGGGACGTGCTACTCTTCCCTCGGCCGCATCCGGGACATGCAGGTTGACGCGGTCAAGATGGACAGGTCGTTCGTGGAAGCCATGCAGAAGAGCAGCGAACACGCCGAGCTCGTCCGTGCGATTGTCACACTGACGCGGAAGCTCGGGCTGGACGTGACCGCAGCGGGGGTTGAGACCGCCGAACAGCTTGTGCGGCTTCAGGAGCTGAAGTGCGCGAGCGTGCAAGGCTTCTACTTCGCTGTGCCGCTGGATGCCGGCAGCGCCGAGCAGTTCCTCGCCCGGAGCCGATCCGGGAAAACGTCGTGACGACCCCGTGCCACTCTCACGCCTCAGCCGCCGCTCCCTCACGGTCACGGCTCGGACTCACTTCCTCTCCGGCGGGAACGCCCGCCAGATGATGGCGCTTTGGTTGCGCAAGCGTTGCGACGTTTCCTTCCAGGCGTCTTCCTTGCTGCCGACGACGTACGCAACGGGTTCCGATTTGGCGTAGCGTTCGCGCGGCTGCAGCGTGATGTTTAGCTTGCGGGCCGCGTCAGGATGCTCGCCACCACCGGGGTCTTTCCAGAAGTAGACGTTGATCAGCGGAGCGCCGGGCACGATGCCGAAGCAGGTCTTGGTGCCGGGGTCGAACCAGTGATCGCCGCGCGGCTCGTCGTCCTTCGCGTCGCCGCCGATGTTGGACGGTAGATAGTGATAGTAGGAGGCCAGTTCCCACGGCGTGGCATCCGTGTTCTCGATCCACATGAGCTGGCTCGTGAACCACTCACGGTTGGGCTCAATGATGAAGCGGTACTTGGTGCGGAACTGCTTCTCGCGGGTCTGAGCGGGCGCGGGCTTGCCGGCGTCGTTCACCTGAGTCTTGGTCTCACCGCCACCGCCTGTGCCGCGCGCGAATGTCATGTCGAGCACCAGCCGCACGGGACCGTTGAACTCCTCGATTTCCTCGATCCTGTCCGGCCCGACCCACATGTTCTGGCCCGTCGCCTGATGGACCAGCGGCGTGAACCTGCCAAGCTCCAGGCCGCGCAGCGAGATGCGGTCGAACGCGTTGCCGCTCTTCGGATTGTCCTTCACCAGCTTAAGGACGCCGTTGTCCACTTCGAAGCCCGTGGCCGTACCGCGACATTTCACGGGCGCCTCGCCGCGCGCGGGCGCGTCGGTGTTCAGATAGAGGAAGAACGTCCGCGCGCAGCGCGGGCCGAGGTCGGACACGCTCAGAACCAACTGCGCGTCGTCCTCGAGATGGTCAAGCTGGAAGACTGGCGGGGGTTTGCCTGTCTCCGTGTCCAGTGCCGCCAGCACCAGCGGCTCCGGGAGCGGCTGCCCCGGCAACAGGTCGGCGACTTTGACGGCCACGACGGCGCGTTCCAGCGGCTTGTCCGACGGATTGGCAACCAGCAGCGGGATGCGCTGTTTCGCGCCCTGTGCCGCCTCCGCCCACGGCAGGCCGGGCACATAGAGCACGTGTGTCAGGCTGTTGTTGGAGGGGTTCTTTTCGAGCAGCGGGCTATCCGGTTCGACCCGGCAGACGAGGGCATGCACCCCGGGCTTGGCGATGCTGTCGGGGGGCGCCATGATGTCCTGCGTTTTGCCCGCGGCCACTTCCAGTTCACTGGTCTGGGGCTGGCCATCTGTCCACAGCGTGACCTTAGCTCTTGCAGCGATACTGCCGGCATTAACGACGATCACACCGATATTGCCGGGCATGACGTAGAAGTCCGTCATCTTTCCGCTGTGGATGTCGTAGACGAGCGGATGCAGCTTCGTCGCGGCCTGTGTCAGCAACTCGTACGGCTCGTCGTTCTCATTCACGAGGCCGTAGTTGGAGTCTTCCGGGAACGTGCTCGAGATCCCCAGCGCCGGCTCATCCGCCCACATGAAGTAATTCGAGCCGACCATGAAGGGCGTCGAGAAGAGGAGCTTCTGAAAGACGGTGAAGCAGAACGCCTTGTCGGCCTGCGTCGGCACGCGCTGCCCGGCGCCGTGCTTGCAGGGCAGGCCGGCGTCAAGCGCGGGGAAGCTCCATTCGGTGATCATCATCGGCCGCTTGGACTGTTCGTGCCAGCGCCGCAGGTCTTCTTCGAAGTTGTCGGACATGACGCCGCGTTCGAGGTCCACGTTGCGATAGCAGTTGATGCTGAAGATGTCGCAATACTTCCCCGCCACGTCCACGATCTCCGGCGCGTAGCCGGCGAAGCGGCAGCCGAGGACCATGTGGTTGGGGTCGTACTTGCGAACGGCGGCGCTGGAGATGGCGAAGTACTTCTCGGCGACCAGGCGCGTGTAGTCGGCCATGTCAGCCTTCGCGGCAGCGGTGTTGGCCGCGGGCGCTGCGTTCAGCGCGAGCAGGTCGTCGAACGACGCGATGGTCGTGCCCCACGCCGTGTTGAAGTCGGCGGGCGTGGGATGGCGCTGCTTGAGCAGTTCGACAAGCGCGCGCTTGGCGCTGTGGTCCGCGGGCTTCTTGAAGGTATCGCCGAAGAGGCCGGTGCCGGTCCACGGATGCCACTCCAGTTCGTTATCCAAGAAGTAGCCGAGCACCCACGGGTCGTCTTTGAGCGGCGCGCAGAGGCGCTGCGCCTGCTTCTCGCAGTACGCCTGCCACTTGGGGCTGAAGACGTTGGGGAAGCCGGTCCAGGTGGTCTTGGCGGTGATGTAGTCGTGGTCCGTAAAGCCCGTGCCGACGCTGAGGAATTCGGGATGCGGAAGACCTCTGCGGCGCAGGGATGGCGACGCATTCGTACCGAGGCTGTTGAAACCCCAGGCCTTCAGGCGCGCCAGCGTGGAATCAGCCCACTTCGCTTCCCCGCCGTACTTCTTCTCGCAGTTGCGGTTGTACGGCGCGTAGCTGAGCTTCTCACACCAATGACACTGATAGTTGGCGTGATCGGTACCGATGATGAAGAAGGCGTTGCCGGCCGGATCAACCGTCCACCACGTGTCCCCAGCCTGCTCAACGTGAAAGAAGCCCGTAGCTTTGCCTTTGTACGGCAACCTGGCCGGTGGCCCTACATCGTACGACGGCCACTTCGTCCCTGTCTTCTCCACCGGCACAGGCTGGCCCACCTTGGTTGAGAACGCCGTGAACTCCGCGTGGAAGCCGCCCGCGGCCAGACCCGGCTTGCCGCAGGTCACGACCGGCGCCTGGCCGAAAGCATAGCCGATTTTCGCGCGGACGGTGCCGTCGCTTTCCTGGACCTGGCCGGTGATGCCGGCGGCGTTGAGTTCAAGGACAAGCCGGTAGGTGTGGTCGTGGGCCCAGTTGAAGCTCTGACCTTGCGAATCCTTCTGCTGGAGTTTTGTCGCGGCCTGCGTCTGAGCCAGCCACGTGCCCTGGTGCATCTCGGTGAGCTCGACGAAATGGCGCTTGCCCTGCTCGTCCGGCCCTTCGACCAAGGCGAGGTGCCAGAAGTTGGCGGGATCGAGCACCACGCAGAGGCCCGCCACCTTCCAGCCTTTCCCGGTGCCTTCACGCAGCTTGATGTCCGCCTGGACGACGACCTCACCGCCACACGGCGCGGCGTCAACAAGGGCCTGGTCCTTGCCGCGGTCGGCACAAGTGAAGACGCCGTTGCGCACTTCCCAACCCATGCCGCCGGAAGACCACGCCGGCGAGCCGTCGCTGCCGGCGGGGTACTTGGCGAACTCGTCCGTGAAGATGAAGTCGGCGGCTGCGCTGACGCGCGCGGCGTTCAGCATAACGAAGGCGACGCCGAGCAGGCTCAACGCAGAGAGCTTTGCGGACACAGTGATTCCTCCGCTGCACTACGTACCGTTCGTTTCCTCTCGGGCGGCGAGCCCGGTGGCACACGCCAAGACGCTGGCGCGTCATTTCTGCTCGATAGGCAGGACCCAGATGTTGCGAAAGCGAACCGGGTTGCCGTGGTCCTGGAAAGAGAAGCCGCCTTTCCTGGCGGCGCTGTTGGTCTCGAACTTGTCGTGGATATTGATGCCGTTGTGGTAGACGGTGACACGCGGCTTGCCGGCGTACTTACCATCCTTCTTCTCGACGCGGTATTCCACGTCGTAGGTCTGCCAGGTGCCCGGCGGATACGACGCCAGCGTGAACTTGTTCTCCGGCTTGTTCTTCAGGCTCTCGATGACCTCCATCGTATCGGGGTCCTTATACTTGTAGAAGCCGCCGCAGCCGCCGCCGGTGTACGTGGTCTCGCCGAAGGAATCGAGGACCTGGATCTCCTCGCCGTTGGGAAGAAACACGCCGCTGTTGCCGCGGCCCTGGCTGTGATCCTTGGGCTGGAAGGGGTTTATGAACTCGACATGCAGATCGAAGCTGCCCTCGACCTGCTGCTTCGAATTCATCCCGGCTCTGGGCACCTGGATCGAGCCGTCCTCACCGACGCCCGTAACCACATCCGCGCGGCGGCGCTCCTTGCTCAGGACCCAACCCGTGGGGAGCGGCTTGTCGGCGCTCGGCCACTCCGCGGGGTCTTTCTCCGAGATCGTGTAGACCGGCGCCTCGAAGACCGGCCATCCTTGCTTGCTCATGTCGCCGAGATACCAGTCGGCCCCGTTCGCGCGGACCATCTCAGCGACGCCCTTGTCGCCAAGCAGGATGACGGCGCCCTCGGGCGGCTTCTTGCCGAGCGCGGGCGACTTCTTCTCCACGCGCTTGATCTCAAACGTCCCGCCTGCGCCGATCTCGCCCTTGATCACGCCGGCGGCGTACACGCCTTTCCATTCAACGTCGCCCGCCGAGCCCGCGAAGGTGACGGCGTCGCCCGCGGTCTTCCCGGCGAGTTCCACTCTGGAGATCGTGTTGTCGGCAAGCAACTGCCGGACAAGCACCTTGTACTTGCCATCGCCCTGGCCAACGACGCGCACCTCGAGCTTGAACTCGCCCTTGGCGTCTTTGCCTGCGCCCTCATAGAGGCCCTGGACCTCCATCTCAGGCGTGCCTGCCCACGCCATTCCCATCAGCGCCACACCAGCCACGAATGCCGCGAAACGTTGCGCCATCTGAGTGTCCTCCCATCTGGGGCGGGCAGCACGTGGCACGGGCGGCCTACGCCAGCTCGGCCGCATCCTCGCCCGTGGCCCGTCGCACAGCGCCCGCCGTCTGCCACGTCGTCATGGTAGAGTACACCGAAGCCGGACGCGAGACCTACGTCTTCAACGAGCCGGCTTTCCTCGTCAGCGCATCCACCTGCCCGTTGGGGTGCCCGACGAAGACTTCGGTCGCCCAGCCCAGGAACATGCCCGTCTCGACCACACCGGTGACATCGAGAATCTGCGCCTCCATGTGCCGGGCGGCCGCGGCATCCTTCAGTGGCGAGGTCAGCGCGCAGTCCAGGATCAGGTTGTGATTGTTGGTGATAAACGGCGAGCCGTCCTTGTTCAGACGCAGGATGGGGACCAGGCCCAGCGCCTTCAGCCGCCGCGCCGCGCAGCCGCGCGCCAGCGGGACGATCTCCACCGGGATGCATCCGCGTTCGCCCAGCGTCTGCACGAGCTTCTCCGGCCCGACCAGGATCACCATCCGCTTTGCGGCGCTGGCGACGATCCGCTCGCGCACCAGCGAACCGCCCCAGCCCTTGATCAGGTCGAGGTTCGGGGCGACCTCGTCCGCGCCGTCCACGACGATGTCCAGTTCCACGTCCTCGCCCAGATCAATCAGCGGGACGCCGACCTCGCGGGCGAGGCTTTCCGAGGCGTTGGACGCCACCACGGCCTCCACGCAAAAGCCCTGCTGCACGCGCCGGCCCAGTGCTCTGATAAAAGCGCTGGACGCGCGGCCGGAGCCCACGCCTATCCTGAAGCCGTTGCTGACCAGCGCCAACGCGCGCTGCACCGCCGCCCGCACGCCCGGATCGTCAACGTTGCCCGTTCTGGCATCCT
>JAPLOD010000537.1 GCA_026692735.1 Planctomycetota bacterium
CCTTGATCTTCTGGAGGGCCGCCGACACGCCGACCAGGTCGCTGTCGCCGCGGCGGCGGGTGAGCAGCTCAGCCTGCAGCTCGGCATGCTCCACCTGCACGCGGCGCCAGCGGAGCGCGCTTTCGAGCTCGGCGCGGAGGCGGTTGAGGTCAATGGGCTTGGAGAGGTAGTTGAACGCGCCCTTCTTCATGGCCTGCACGGCGGTGTCTTCGCTGCCGTAGCCGGTGATGATGATGACCGGCGTCCCCGCGGAGAGACGCTTGGCTTCCTCGAGGATTTCCATGCCGTCGGCGTCGGGCAGGCGCAGGTCGGTGATGACCAGGTCGAACTCCTCCTCGCGCAGTTTCTCTCGCGCCGCGCCGCCGGAGGCGACGGCCGTGACCTTGCAGCTCTCCCGTTCGATGACTCCGGCCAGCGTGATGCGGGTGGTCTCGTGGTCTTCCACCAGCAGGACAGTGCGAGTAATGCGCGTGTTTGACGCCATTGTGTGTTCAACCTCGGTAAGCTTGCTCGCATTCTAGCAGGAACTGAGGAAAGCGCAGGGAAAACGCGCCGCCCCGCAGTCACGCGCTGTACCTCGGTTTGCCAGCAGGCGCTCGATTCGCTATAAGGGGTCCATGGAGATTGCCATCATTGATTACGGCATCGGGAACCTGCGCAGCGCGGAGAAGGCGTTGCAGTTCATCGGTCTCGATGCGAAGCTGACGAGGAACCCCGCGGACTTGCGCACGGCGAAGAAGATCGTGTTGCCAGGAGTGGGCGCGTTCGGCCAGTGCGTGCACGGCTTGCGCGCGTGCGGTTTCGTCGAGCCGGTGGTTGAAGCAGTCAAGGCGGGCAAGCCGCTGCTGGGAATCTGTGTCGGCATGCAGATGCTCTTCGCAGGCAGCGAGGAAAGCCCGGACATTCCCGGCCTGGGCTTGCTGAATGGCTCCGTCGTGCGTTTCCGCGGGCAGCCCTTTGAAGGCCCGGACGCGCTGAAAATCCCGCAGATCGGCTGGAACGCGCTCGAACTGTCAACGCCCGTCCATCCGCTCTTCGCCGGGATCGTCCCCGGCAGCCACGTTTATTTCGTGCACAGTTACCACGCGCAACCCGCGGACGGCAGCGACGCGCTGGCCTGCGCCGATTACGGCGGCCGTTTCTGCGCTTCCGCCGGACGAGGCAACGTGATGGGCGTGCAGTTTCATCCGGAGAAAAGCCAGACCGTGGGGTTGCAGATTCTGCGGAACTTTGGGAGCATGTGACACACATCGGGCGGCGGTGAGGCCAACGACACATGACAAAGGACCAATGATTACTGTTAAATCCGCCATCATCGTCGCCGCAGGCTCGTCCTCCCGCATGGGCGGCAAGGTACGCAAGCCGTACCTCACGCTGCGCGGCAAGCCGATCCTGGCTTGGGCGATCCAGGCAGTCGCCAAGGTCGCCGGCCTGAAGCAAATCGTCCTCGTCACCCGCCCCGAAGACCGCGGGCGAGCGTCGGCCGCGGCCAAGGCTGCGCGCCTGCCCAAGCGCATCCGCGTGGACTTTGCCGACGGCGGCCCGCGCCGCCAGGACTCGGTCTATAACGGCCTGAAAGCCGTGGTGCCGGAAGCGGCGGTCGTTCTGATCCACGACGCCGCCCGTCCCTTCCCCGAGCGGGACGCGATGGCGAAAGCCTGCGACGTGGCCTTCGCGGACGGCGCGGCCATTCTCGCCTGTCGCGTGAAAGACACAGTGAAGCGCGAAAGCGCCACCACATCTTCGTCACTCGCCGCCCGGCACGCGCCCCCCGTGACTCTTGAGACCGTCCCGCGCGAACGCCTCTGGCGCGCCCAGACGCCGCAGGTTTTCCGCCGCGCTCTGATCCTGGAATTGTTCGAGCGTCTGGCGCGCGAAGCGCCCGACCACGAAGTCACCGACGACGCGGCGGTGTGCGAGCTGTTCAGGCATCCGGTGGCGCTGGTCGAGGCGAGCGAGACGAACATCAAGGTCACGCGCCCCGAAGACCTGCGCGTGGCCGAAGCATACCTGAAAGCCGGCCTGGTGTAGCGGCAGAGGGAGCGGGCTTGGGGCACCCCCTCACCCGGCGCGCTTTTGAGCGCGCCACCCTCTCCTTCGTGGCGCAATTTGCCAAATTGCGCTACATGGGGAGAGGGTGAACGGATTCCGGATTCTGATTCCCCGATCACTACGACGCCTTCGTTGCCGGCAGGGGCTTGCTCGTTTCCGGGGCCGCCTTGCCGTTCTCCGGTGCGGGGCTGTCGCGCACGATGGCGGGGATTGTCTTCCAGCCGAGTTTTCTGCAGGCTTCGAAGCGCTGATGTCCCGCGGCGATGTCGTACACGTGGTCTGTCGGACTGCGGATGACGACGATGGGCTGCAGCAGCCCCTGCGTGGCGATGCTCTGCGCCAACTGCGCGATGACATCCGCCTCGGTGGCCGGGTGCGGGTTCCGGAGCTGGCTGACCTCCAGATCGCGGATGTTCTCGGCTTCCTTATCCTGGATGTCGTCGAGCCTGTTGGCGGCGGTGCGCGCGCCGGTGCGGTAGGAATAGATGAAGGGAATGGCGATGTCCACGGTCGGCGCGTGCTGGATGTCCTCGAAGATTTTCTTGCTGATCCTGTACGCGATCTCGGCGCGATCCTGGACGCGCGTCTGGTAGCGCAGCCGCAGGTACACGCCGTAGTCGTACATGTCCGAACGGATGTACGGCTTGACGCCCGTGGCGGTGACGATCTCCTTGGTCAGCTCCTCCGCGGCGTCGAGCAGGATCCTCTCGGCGTGGTCCCAGTCCGAATCGAACGTGATGCGCACGACAACTTCGTCCAGCATGTAGGCCGCCGTCTGTTTGACGGTGTAGTTGATGGCCACCTGGCTGAACAGCATGGCGTTGGGCACCAGGATGTAGCGCCCGACCGCCTCTTCGCTGCCGATGGAGCCGCCGACCTGGTCGAGCACCGTGTACATCACGCCGATGTCCTGGACATCGCCGGTCAGGTTCAGGGTCGGGAACTGCACGCGGTCGCCCGGCCGGAACGGCCGCTTCAGCGAGATCAGCACCCACGCCGCTAAGCCGCTCACCGGCGCCTGCAGCGAAAAGCCCGCCAGCATGCCGCCGAACGCCGCCAGCGCCGTGCCGACGTTCTCCAGCTTCCCGGAGGCGTAGATAAGGCTGAGGACGATACCGATGGCGGCCACCAGCTTGTAGATGCGCGCCACCATCACGCCTTCGACGCTCGGCTTCTCGTCCCGCCGGAGATGCAACATGGTCAGCAGCGAGAGGAACTGGCAGGTCGCCATGATCCCCAGCGTGACGCCGGCCCACAGGAAGCCCCGCGCCTGCGCCAGCAGCACCTTGTCGGCGAACGGAAAGCGGTCGCAGAGGAAACACACCACCGCGCCAACGGACCATAGGATGAACCAGAAGAGAGTTCTGCGAACATGCTTCTTGTGCTGCATAGACGCCTATTCCCAGTCCCGTTACCGTGCACTGCAAACAGCCATACCCCGGAAAGCCGGAACTACAAGAGAAAGTGCAATCTGCAATCCGCAGTCCGGAACCCGCAATCCGCAAGCCCCAAAACCCAAGCCCCAAGACCCAAGTCCCAAGTCCTCTTCTCCTATCCGCGTTCATCTGCGTTCGTCTGCGGTTCCATCCGTCAATCCGCAATGGGAGAGCGCCTGTCTCCTTGCCTTGTACCCGTTTGCCTATAGAGTACCCGCACGTCTTCCGTGAGGAGCAGCCATGGCCGCGGCGCCGCAACTGCACCTTGCCACCGCCGGCATGGAGAAAGCCGCGAAGGCCAAGGCTAGCCCGGGGACCGCGACCTATCAAGCCGCCATGAAGACGGGCAAGGCCGCGCTGGGCAAGGAGCAATGGGAGGAAGCGCAGGCGGCCTTCACGAGTGCGCTGGAAGCCAAGCCGCGCGATGAACAGGCCGCCATCGGCCTCCGGCGCGCGCAGAACGGGATCTACGGCTCAGCGTTGGCCTTGGCGCGCAAGGAACTCGGCACCGAACAGCCGGACAAAGACGGCGTCTATAGGCGGCTGAGCGAGGCCAAGCGGCAGCGCATTGACGACGCGGTATCGGCGGCGCTCGCGATCAAGCGGGACGACCAGGTTGCGACGGGGATCAGGAAGAACCTCGGGCCGCCTTCGCCGAACGGGAACAACTGCGCGTGGAATTCGAAAAAGCCAGGATGTCGCTGACGAAAGAGCAACAGGCCGAGTGGGTGACGAAGGGCAACGCGGCTCGTGCCAAGCTTGACGAACAGAGCCAGGAACTCCAGGACGCTAAAGAGGATTTCGGGAAACTGGAGGGCCAGTTAGCGAGGGCGCTGCAGAGCGCGGCCGGCAAGAAAGAGGCTTGAACCCCGCGGTCCCCCCGTTGCGCACGTGCTCTGCTACGGTCTGCGGTTCCCTCTGGAGTGTGTGCTTCGGGTGTTGATCCCATCCCGGCGCTCGCAGCCGGCTGCGCGCGGATGGTTGCTTCGCTCAGTAAACTTCCGGACCTTTGCCCCCCTTCGTGCTCTTCGTGGTTCGCCTACCCGCGCGCCTCGCCTGGCGCGAACTCCTTCACAAAGAGCCGCCGGAACCGCAGCCTGTTCGGGATCATGTCGCTGTCGCGCAGGTACTTGCTGGTGCGCACCTTCCCGGCCTGGCAATCCGCGCACAGGAAGGGGGTGTTCTCCCGCTCTGTGCCGTGGATCAAGGTCCCGCATTTCTCGCAGTAGTGGATGACCATTGCCTTCACCCTCCGCCATGAACCGCACCCATACGCAACGACGTAAGGACGCCGCGCCATGCGCCATTTTTCTGAGCGGATTCCCGGCCGTTGTCATAACAGCCGGGACCGTCTACCCTCTGCCCGCGTGAGGGAGAGGAAGAACAGTCACCTTACTTCCTGCACGGTGTCCGCGTTCATCCGCGTTCGCGTGCGGGGCCGCCAGTGCGGTTCCGTTCCTCCGCAACTTGACATAACGCCCGCTGTAGGCGAAAGTAATATGGGACGATACATAACGAGAGGCCGCAGAGGAGCAATCCGGAATGGCTTCCATAATTGTTATTTTCGCCGGACAGGAACAGAAGACCTACCCGCTTGACAAGCCAAGCTTGACGGTGGGCCGGGAGCCAGGCTGTGAGATACACATTGACAATCTCGGCATATCGCGCAGACACTGTGAGTTCATCGCGCGCGGCGACGCCTACGTGCTCAAGGATCTCGGTTCCTCCAACGGCACGTACGTCAACGGGCACAAGATAACGGAGCACTTCCTCAACGACGCCGATGAGGTCATCATCGGCAAGTACACGCTCAAGTTCAAGAATGAGAAGCAGGTCACCGCCGCCCCACAGCCTGCCGGGGCCGAAGCCGGACCCGCCGTGCCCGACACGCTCAATACCTATGTCATGGACGGCAACAAGATTCAGGAACAACTGGCGAAGATGCGCGCCGCCCAGGGCGGCGGCGGCGTTCCGGCCACGGCCAAGGACTACGCGAAGGCGCTTGACCCGGGGCAGTCGTCCGCCGCCACCGCGGGCGAGGTCGGCAAGCTCAAGACGCTCCTTGTGGCCCTCCTGGCCGTCGTCGTCGTGCTGCTGGTCGTGATCATCCTGATGTTCGCCGGGATCATCAAGGCCGGCGCGTGACCATCCGCACCCCGAACAGCGCTGAAGCGCCTCTCGGGGCCACCCGGCTGGTGACACAAGAGGAAACCGTAGCTCCTGATGAAAGCCACGACCAAGCCCGCCTTTGAGGCCAGCCCGCAGGACGCCTCATCCCCTGTTCGCGACGCTGCGCCCCGGCCACGCGTCGAGATCCTCGACACCACCTTGCGCGACGGGGCGCAGGGGGAGCACATTGCGTATTCGCTGGCCGACAAGCTCGAGATCGCCCATGAGCTCGACGCCCTCGGCGTGGACTTCATCGAGGGCGGCTGGCCCGGCAGCAACCCGAAGGACATGGCGTTCTTCGACCGCGCCCGCGAGGAACGGTGGCGCCACGCGCGCATCACCGCCTTCGGGGCGACGCGCCATGTGAAGAACACGCCCGCCGACGATCCCAACCTGCAGGCCCTTGTGGCCAGCCGCGCGCCCGTGCTCATCATCTTCGGCAAGAGCTGGGACTTCCACGTCACGCACGCGCTGCGGGTCTCGCTCGACGAGAACCTGGCCATGATCGAGAGCAGCGTGAAGCACCTCGCCGGGCACTGCAGCGAGATGCTCTACGACGCGGAGCATTTCTTCGATGGCTACAAGCACAACCCCGTGTACGCCATGAAGGGCCTGCACGCCGCGGCCGCCGGCGGGGCCAAGTGCCTGGTGCTCTGCGACACCAACGGCGGGACGCTGCCCGCGGAACTGGCCACGATCGTGCAGGCGGTGGCGGGCGAATTCGGCGGCATGCGCATCGGCATTCATCCCCACAACGACAGCGGCGTCGCGGTGGCGAACGCGCTGGCGGCGGTTGCGGCCGGCGCGCGGCATGTGCACGGGACGATCAACGGCTTCGGCGAGCGCTGCGGGAATGTGGACCTGGTGCCCGTCGTCGCCAACCTGCAGCTCAAGATGCGCTACGACTGCCTGCTGGGGCGGCCGAGCCTCGCCAAGCTGACGGAGATCAGCCGCCACGTCTATGAGGTTGGCAACCTGCCGCTCCACGACAACCAGCCCTACGTGGGCCGGAGCGCGTTTGCGCACAAGGGCGGGGTGCATGTGAGCGCGGTCGCGCGCGCTTCGTCCACCTATGAACACATCGAGCCGGAGACGGTCGGCAATTCGCGCCGCGTGTTGATCAGCGAGCTTTCCGGGCGCAGCAACGTGGTCGCCGCGATGGGCCGCAAGTTCAACCTGAAGGACAGGCCCCAGGACCTGAAGAGGGTGGTGGACCGCGTGATGGCGCTGGAGAACGAGGGGTACGTCTTTGAGGCCGCCGACGCCAGTTTCGACCTGCTGGTCCGCAAGACGCTCAACGTCCACCAGCCCTTCTTCGATCTCCACGGCTTCCGCGTCGTGACGATGGTCAACGAAGCGAACGAAGGCAACACGGAAGCCACGATCAAGATCGAAGTGGCCGGGCAGATCGAGCATACAGCCGCGGACGGCAACGGCCCCGTCAACGCGCTGGACCAGGCCTTGCGCAAGGCGCTGGAGAAGTTCTACCCCGAGTTGAGGGAAGTCTTCCTGCAGGACTACAAGGTTCGCGTGTGCAACCCGAAGGCCGCGACCGGCGCGCGCGTGCTGGTTGCCATTGTGTCGTCGGACCACAAGACCACGTGGACGACGGTGGGCGTCAGCGAGAACATTATCGAAGCAAGCTGGCACGCGCTGGTGGACAGCGTTGAGTACAAGCTGTACCAGACGCGCGGCGACGAACGGCTGAGGAAACGCGAGAGCGTCCGGCTGGCAAAACCGGCCGCGCAGTGAAGACCCTTACGTTGTTTCGTTCTGGAAGAACTCGATGACCTCGCCGCCCGGCCCCTTGCAGAAGGCGATGCGCACCGGCGTCTTGGCGGGCTTGCTTGGGATCTCAACGCTCTTCGGTTCCATCGTCACCTGAGCGCCGGCGGCGCGGGCGCGGGCGAGCGCGGCGTCGCAGTCGCTGGTGCGCAGCGCGAAGTGCACCACGACGCCCTCGGGCCGGGGTTCGGCGGGGCCGCCGGCGAAGATTTCGAGGTAGTTCCCGTCGCCGGCGTCAAGCATGACGGCGCGGCCGTCGCCCTCGCCCCAGGAGATGGTCTCGGCGAATCCCAACCCGGCGACATAGAACTTCTTCGCGGCATCGAAATCCCGCACCTTGATCGCCACGTGATGGAACCCGCCGCCGCCAAGAACCGCGTTTGTGCCCGCCATACGCATGTCTCCTTGACCGTGTTCGCGGGCGCAGTGTAACGCGTCCGGCGGCGGGTGCGCGGGAAGATTCCTGTGGTCGGGACGGAATAGGGCGTGTCAGGGCTGAGGAAGCGCGGCAGGCACTTCCACCACCACGCGGAAGCCAAGACTGCGGCCCCGGCGACCGGGGAGCTCAGACCAGCGGAAGGCCGATCGGCAGGCTTCCGGAACGCTGTCCCAACAGCCGCCGCGCACAGCACGCTCAACTCCAGCGTCCGGGCCTTTCGGGCAGGCTGGCATACGTGCTCCCGGATGACGCACCGGCCATCATTGTGCTCAAGTGGCACTCAGGATGGCGCGCGGCGCGGGAGCGTCAAGGGGATTTGCGTTGGTACGATCAGCCCGGGATGTCCTGGAACAAGACGCTCGACAGGTAGCGCTCGCCCGCATCCGGCAGGATCACCACAATCGTCTTGCCCTTGCTCTCGGGCCGCTGAGCGATCGCAAGCGCCGCCGCCATCGCCGCGCCGGAGGAGATGCCGCACGTGATACCCTCTTCCTTGTGCAGGCGCTTGGCCATCTCGACGGACTCGTCATTGGCGGCGGTGACGATCTCGTCCACCAGGTTGAGGTCGAGGACCTCGGGCTTGAAGCCCGCGCCGATGCCCTGGATCTTGTGCGGCCCGGGCTTGAGGGGTTGCCCGGCTCTGAGCTGCGTCAGCACGGGCGAACTGACCGGCTCAATCCCCACGACTTTGATGGCTTTCTTCTTCTCGGCCTTGATGAAACGGGCGATGCCGGTGATCCCCTTGGGGCCTTCCGTGAGCACCAGTTCGGCGCCGAACGCCCGCAGCATGCGCCGCCGCTCCAGCGACATCGTCTCCGGCATCGTCAGCACGAGCGGGTAACCGCGTGCCGCGCAGACGAACGCGAGCGCGATGCCCGTATTGCCCGACGTCGGCTCGACGACCCTCACGTCCTTCGAGCCCGGCTTCAGCTTGCCGTCGCGTTCCGCGGCCCAGATCATCGCGGCTCCGATACGGCACTTCACCGAATAGGACGGATTGCGGCCCTCGATCTTGGCCAGGATATCCGCGCCTGTGCCTTGCGCGATGCGGTTGATGCGCACCAGCGGCGTGTTGCCGATGCTCAAGGAGTTGTCGTTGTAGATGCGAGCCATGTGTGTCCCCTTTCACGTCACGATGCTTTTCGCTGCTCAGATACTGAAATCCGGCGCGCCCCGGTTCGTTTCCGCCATCCTCTTAACGTCTTCCAGTGAGACGCGGTCCACCACACCGGCGACCGCCTTGTCCACGTCCTCCCAGATGCCGCGGAACGGATCGGACGATGCTCTGCTGCCCTTGCCGGAAACCGTCTTGGTCACGGGATCGTCAACCGCGCGCCAGATGTCCCCCACGGAAATGTCCGGCGGGTCGCGCGCCAGCCGGTGGCCGCCGACGGGTCCGCGCCTGCTTGTCACCAGCCCGGCGTGCCGCAGTTCCACCAGGATCAGCTCGAGGAACTTCTCCGAGATGTGCTGACTGCGCGCGATATCCGCCGTCCGCACTACCTGATCCTCACGGGCTTGGATGGCCAGTTCCAGCATGGCACGCAGTGCGTATTCGGACTTTCGCGAGACCTTCATGTGCGCCTTTCCTACTTACCCGATAGGCAATATATCATAAGTGCGCAAGAGTCAAGAGCGAAGAGGCCGTTTCAGAACGCATGGGTTCTCAGCTTGGCAAAGCAACGCCACCCACATACAAATAGTTCTTTCCGTTTTGAGGCTGGAGCGAGGCGTTCGGGCTACCGTGTTGCAGGGCCGGCGAGGGGCGCAGCGGCGGCGCGCGTCTCGACCCGGAGGGTCGAGGTACGGGGAGGATCAGCTCGTGGCAATCAAAGTGGCTTTCATCGGCGCAGGCAGCGTGGGCTTCACGCGGACGCTGTTCCGCGATCTGCTGACCGTGCCGGAATTCGCGGACACGCACTTCGCGCTGCACGACATCAGCGCGCGGAACCTCGACATGGTCGCGCGGCTCTGCCAGAAAGACCTGCGCGTCAACAAGCTGCCGGCGAAAGTCGAGACCACGCTGCAACGCCGCCGCGCTCTGGAGGGCGCGGATTACGTCATCAACTGCACGCGCATCGGCGGGCTGGAAGCGTTCAAGCTGGACATCGAGATCCCGCTCAAGTACGGCGTGGACCAGTGCGTCGGCGACACGCTCTGCGCCGGCGGCATCATGTACGGCCAGCGGAACATCCCCTGCGTCCTCGATTTCTGCAGAGACATCCGGCAGGTTGCCAAGCGCGACGCGCTGTTCCTCAACTACGCCAACCCGATGGCCATGAACACGTGGGCGGCGCTCGACTACGGCTGGCCCAACGCGGTCGGCCTGTGCCACGGCGTCGAGGGCGGCCACTGGCAGATCGCGCATGTGCTGGGGGCGAAGGACCGGAAGGACGTGGACATCATCTGCGCCGGCATCAACCACCAGACCTGGTACGTGCGCATCCAGTACAAGGGCCGCCTGATCGGCAGCGAGGAACTGCTGAGGGCGTTCGAGAAGCATCCCGAGTTCAGCCGCACGGAGAAGTGCCGCATAGACGTCCTGCGGCGCTTCGGCTACTACTGCACCGAATCCAACGGACACCTTTCGGAATACGTGCCGTGGTATCGCAAGCGGTTGAAGGACATCCGCAAGTGGATTGATCTGTCGAGCTGGATCAACGGCGAAACCGGCGGCTACCTGCGCGTCTGCGCCGAAGGGCGCAACTGGTTCCAGACCGATTTCCCGCAGTGGCTCAAGAAAGAGGACAAGCCCATCGCCAAAGAGAACCGCAGCGGCGAACACGGCAGCTACATCATCGAAGCGCTCGAAACAGGGCGGTGTTATCGCGGGCATTTCAACGTCCGCAACAACGGCTGCATCAGCAACCTGCCGCCGGATTGCATCGTCGAGGTGCCCGGCTACGTGGACCACAACGGCATTTCGATCCCGCGTGTCGGCGATCTGCCGCACGCCTGTGCCGCGACCTGCGCAGCTTCGGTGAACGTCCAGCGCATGGCCAAGGAAGCGGCGGTGAGAGGCGACGTAACGCTGCTGAAGCAAGCCATGCTCCACGACCCGCTCACGGCGGCCGTCTGCGATCCTGAGGAGATCTGGCAGATGACCGACGAGATGCTCGTCGCCCAGGCCAAGTGGCTCCCGCAGTACAGGCGCGCCATCCCCGCGGCGAAGAAGCGGCTGGCTTCGTGCAAGCGTCTCGGCACGCGGAAGACGCAGGGGGCCGCGCGGCTGCACATGAAGACACTGGCAGAGATACGCGCGGAGATCAGGAAGCGGAAGTAGCGAGGCAGGGCTCCGGGTTCAGGGTTCAGGGTATAGGGTCTAGTGCAGCCAGGCAGCTCACGCTGGCCTTGGCAGGACAAGAATGTCCGGCCTACGACGGAGGATGCAACGATGATTTGCCGCCGAGGCCTTCGTTTCTGGCGGGCGGTGTTCACCGTTGCCGCGCTGCTCGTTCTCTGGGACTGCCGCGCCGCGGAGAACGCATCCACCGATCCGATCCGCATTGACAGCGGCCCCATTTCCGGCGCTGTCGTTGGCAAGGACAAGACCGTCCGCGTGTACCGCGGCGTGCCGTTCGCCGCACCGCCCGTCGGCGAGTTGCGGTGGAAGCCGCCGCAGCCGGCGAAGCCCTGGGAGGGCGTGCGCGCGTGCGCCGAATTTGGCCCGTGGTGCCCGCAGCCCAAGCCCATGCTCGGCAGGGAACTCGGCAAGCTCAGCGAAGATTGCCTCTATCTGAACGTGTGGACACCGGCGAAGCGCGCGGATGAGAAGCTGCCGGTCATGTTCTGGATTCACGGCGGCGGGTGCACGACGGGGTCGGGCGCGTCCACGTATTACGACGGCGTGGCCCTGGCGCGGCAGGGCGTGGTCGTGGTGACCATCAACTATCGGCTCGGCCCATTCGGCTTCCTGGCCCATCCGCTGCTCTCGAAGGAATCCGAGAAGAACGTCTCCGGCAACTACGGGCTGCTCGACCAGATCGCGGCGCTGCAGTGGGTCAAGCGCAACATCGCGGCCTTCGGCGGCAATCCCGAGTGCGTCACGATCTATGGCGAATCGGCGGGTTCGGCGAGCGTCTGCCGGCTGATGGTCTCACCGCTGGCGCAGGGCCTGTTCCATCGCGCCGTTGCGGAAAGCGGCGGCGCTCACGGGCGCAACCGGCACCTGCGCGAGACGCGCGAGAACATGACGCCGATGGAGAAGATCGGCGAACAGCTTGCGGCCAGGCTGGGCTGCGATAAGGAAGCCGACCCACTGGCGGCGATGCGCGCGAAGAGCGCGGAGGAGATTCTCGCCGCGTCCGACGCGGCGCAGGGCTTGTTCGGGAAGGGCACGAAGTTCGGCTGGATCGTGGACGGCTGGGTGCTGCCCGACGATCCCGGCGCCATGTGGGAGGCGGGCAAGCAGGCCAAGATTCCTTTCATGGCCGGCACGAACGCCGACGAAGGGACCGTCTTCCTGCAGCAACTGCCCATCAAGCGGACCATCGGCTACGAACTGCTGGTGCGCAGCCTGTTCAAAGCAAGCGCCGCCGAGTTGCTGCGGCTCTTCCCCGCGCGGACCGACGACGAGGTGCCCGAGGCGCTCAACCACCTCGTTACCGTCATGGCGTTCGTGGGGCCGGCGCGAGTGCTGGCGCGGGACGCCGAGAAGGCGGGGCAGAAGGCGTACCTCTATCATTTCACGCGCGTGGCGCCGATGCTGCGCGAACGCAAGCTGGGCGCCTGCCACGCCACTGAGATCCCGTATGCGTTCGGCAACGTCAAGGAGAGGGCGGGCTATGAGGACAAAGACCGCGAGGTGTCGCGGGTCATGAGCGCCTGTTGGGTGCGCTTTGCGGCCACGGGCGATCCGAACGGACCGGGCCTTCCCGAATGGCCCGCCTACACGGCCGTGAACGACGCGTATATGGAATTCGGCGACGAGACCAAGGCGAAGACGGGGCTGTATAAAGAGGCGTGCGACGTGATGGAGAAGAGGAAGGCAATGATGAACGATGAATAACCAACGATGAATGATGAATGATGAATAACCAACGATGAATGACGAAGGGGGCTCCTGGTTCTTGGCTATTGGCTCCTGGCTATTGGCGTGCGCGCGGTGGTAGCAGAGGGGAGAACTACGGCTTCCTCGGCGGCACGTCCACCACCACCCGGAAGCCGAGCACGCGGGCCTGGCCATCGGACGGTCCTTGCGGGTCAACAACCGCGGCCTCCGGGCTGTAATGCTCCTGCAACAGATCAAGACACCATTCCCAGACGTTGCCGTGCATGTCGTGGAGACCCCAGGCGTTCGCAGCCTTCTGGCCGACCGGATGCGTCGTGTCCTTGCTGTTGGCGTTGTACCACGCGGCTCGCCCCAGGTCGGCGTCTGTGTCGCCGGTGTTGTATGTCGTCGTGGTTCCAGCCCGACACGCATACTCCCGCTCCGCGTCCGTCGGCAGTCGTACCATCAAACCAGTCTTCTCGCTGACCTTCTTGCAGAACGCCGTCGCCTCATCCCATGACACAGTTTCGACCGGCAGGTTCGCGCCCTTGAAATGGCTCGGATTCGTGCCCATCACCTGCTGGTACTGCTCCTGCGTCACAGGATACTTGCCCATGTAGAATGGCGTGGTCAGCGTGACCTCGTGCGCGGGTTTCTCCCAGTCATACGAACTCTGGTAACGTGCAAAGGCCGCCTTGTACTCGGCCCGCGCCTCCGCCAGCGCCTTCGTCGAGAACCACCAGTGCATCCCGCCCATGACGGCCACGCCTGCGACGACCGTCATCGCCATGAACCGCGCCAGCGAATACTGCGGCCTGTGCCGCTTCCGAATGGCACGGATGATGATCGTCGCGATGAGCACCAGCAGCGCGCCGATGGCGGCGGCGAACGCGCCCTGGCCAACGACGATCTTCTTGCGGAAGCCCTCTTCGTCCACGGGCTTCGGTTCCGGCGTGCCCATGATGAACTTGCCTGCGGGTACGAGAACAAGGTCGAGGTCCACGCCGCCGCCAAGGTCGAGCGTCTTCGTCGGCGCCAGGTTGACGCGCCTGGCGTAGTCGGCGGTGGGTTCCTTGCCATCCCAGAGGGGATACGGAGCCTGCGGCTGGGCGTCAGCGCCATGGGCCAACGCGCAGGCCAGGAAGAGGCACGCCAGAACCCGGCACATGGCGGCATTGTACCACGGTTTTTGCGGGGCACAGGACTGCGCCAACTCGCCCTTTATACCCCTTCCGCTCGCTTCGCTCGCAACAGCGAAAAGGGTAACAGGGACAAAAGCCAAAGGGTAATCAAGGAGTCCTGGACGCCACCACCACCACCCGAAAGCCGATGGCGTAGCCGTCGTACCGGCTGCCGGGATAGAACCTGAAACGGTACGCAGACCGGCAGTACCAGGCATAGTACAACCAGGACCCGCCCCGCAACACGCGGGCCTGGCCGTCGGTCGAGCTTTGCGGGTCTACGGCGGCTCCCGACTTGTATCCCTCGTACCAGTCCGCGCACCATTCCCACACGTTCCCGTGCATGTCATACACGCCCCAGGCGTTCGGCTCCTTCTGCCCGACCGGATGCGTCGTGTCGTTACTATTGGTTCCGTACCAGGCCGCTCGCCCCAAGTCGGCCTCATCATCGCCCGTGTAGTACATCATTGTCGTCCCGGCCCGACAGGCAAACTCCCATTCCGCCTCTGTGGGCAAGCGCACGGTCTGGCCGGTCTTCTTGCTGACCTTCTTGCAGAACGCCTGCGCGTCATCCCATGAGACCTGCTCCACGGGCAGGTTCTGGCCTTTGAAGTGGCTGGGGTTCGTGCCCATGACCTGCGCGAACTGTTCCTGCGTCACCTCGTATTTGCCCGTGTAGCACGGCTTGGTCAGCGTGACTTCATGAGCGGGACGTTCATCGGAGCCGTAGCTCCGTGCAAGCTCATAGCGCCTCCACGCCGCCGCCACGTCCCGCCAGCGGAAGCCGCCGAGCATGGCGAACCCAAGCGTGATAACGAACACCAGCAGCCAACGCAGCGAGAACTGCGGGCGACGGCGCTTGTGAATCGAACGGATGATGACGAGGACCACCAACCCCAACGCCGCCGCACCCGCCAACACAAGGATTGCCTGCCCGCTGAAGACATCCTCCTTTGGTGCCACCGGGTCCGGCGCGCCCATGACGAACTTCCCTGCCGGGATCAGCACCAGTTCCAGGTTCACAGCATTGCCCAAGTCCAGCGACTTTGCGGGCGGCAGGTTCGTTCGCTTGGCGTAGTCGGCGATGGATTCGTGCCCGTCCCAGAGCGGCCACGTCGGCGCTGGCGTCTCCGCCGCGAACGCCCAGGCGGCAAGGCAGGCGAGGGCCAGCAGGGGGAAGCGGAGCGGTGTGGTCATGGGCGCTCCTGGCGGCGGATGAGCCACTCGCAGAGGAACCCCGTGACAAGGAGAACGGTGAGCCACACACAGACATCAACGCATAGCAGTGGCCAAATCACAAACCCATATGGTTCATCGTAAGCGACGCCAAACTTATAGAGCGGTAAGGGAAACCCGTAGAACCGTGCCGTCATTGTGATTCCATGAAAGTGAGATGTGGATTCGATTCTGCTGATCAGGATGCTCGCCCCCAGCAACCCGCCGGCGACGAACATCATCACGATGGCCGTGCTGAGGTGGAACTGGAACCAGGGGCGCTTCCTCGGGGCGTCAGTCATGGGCGCGCTCCTTGCGGCGGATGCGCCACTCCAGAATGACGGCTGTGGCGATGAGGATGGCGATGGCGACGCAAGCGTCCATGGCGACTCCATACCACGCGAGGAACACACGCTGCGGTTCGAGCGACCCGGGGATGTCAATCTTGCACCACGGAACGGGCCAACCGCGAGCATCCCACCGCCAAGCGACGCGGTTGAAGATGGAAAGCGAACCGGTCGGCACATAGCCGAGTTCCTCTTCGATGCGATAGATGCGCATGTTCAGCCAGAGAATGCCGCCCGCCACGAGCATCATTACGATCGCTGTCGCCAACGAGAACTGCAACGACGGGCGCTTCCTCGGGGCGTCGCTCATACGCCGCCCAGTATCGCCGCAGGAGGGTTGCTCGCCAAGTGCGTTGGGGGAGGACGGGAGGACGGGGACTGTTTCATTTTAGTTCAGCAAAGCAGCCGGGAAATCCAGCACGGGCACAGGGGGTGGCCAGCGGCGCGTCCAGCGGCCATCCTGACAGAGAATGGCGGCCTTGATGTGGTGCCCGTGGTTGGCGTTTTC
>JAPLOD010000538.1 GCA_026692735.1 Planctomycetota bacterium
CGCCAACGCGCAGGTCGTGGAAGGCGGCGCGACCGAGGCGAACGTCACGGTGACCAACAAGGCCAAGGAAGTGGTGCCGACGCCGGTCGCAATCGTCGGGATACCCGGCGGTCTTGAGCCGCGCCACGATCAGCTCAAGGAACTGGTGAAGAAGGGGACGATTGACGCCTACGAAGTCATCGGCCGCGAAGTGGTGCTGTACTGGCGGACGATGGCGGCGGAAGCGAAGATTGAGGTACCGCTCTCGCTGATCGCCGCGGTGCCCGGCAGCTACACCGGCCCCGCCAGCCGCGCGTACCTCTACTACACGGACGAGCACAAGCAGTGGGTGGACGGCGTGAAGGTCAGCATCACGCCCAAGTAGCGCGATCCTCTGGATCGCGTGGCGGCCCGGCGGGTCGCGTTACGGCGCCGGCTTGGGGTTGGCGTCCTTCAGTTCCTTGAGCCGGATATTCTTGAACTGAACCTTCATCGGCGGGCCAGGGTGCATCTGGAGGGCGATGATACCGCTGGCTGCGGCCTGTTTGGCATCGTTGTCCGTGAACTGGCACATCATCACGCCGTTGACGTAAAGCGTGATCTCGGGCCCGCGGCAGACGATGCGGTACGTGTTCCAGTCTTCTTTCTTGAAACTCTTGAGCAGCTCGGCCGGGTCGCCGATGCTCTTCGTCTCCTTCTTCCCGTCTTTGGCGATCGCCACGTTCTGGCCGCGCCCGGCAATCAGGCCGCGGGCGTGGTGGTAGACGAAACCGACCAGACTGCCGTCGCCGGTCATGTCGGCCTGGTAACCGAAGGTGTCCCAGTTCGGCCGCGTTTCGGAACGAATCTGGACTCCGGAGTTCGCGGCGGCGCTCAAGCGGAAATCGGCGAGCAGCTCAAAGTCGGCGGGCTTGCCTCCCTTCCAGATCAGGTAGTTGCATTGCTTGCAGGGCTTCTCCGGCGTGCTCTGCGATGTAAGCGCGCCGTCCTCGACGTACCACCAGCCCGGCGCGCCGTCCCAACCAGTCAGATCCTTGCCGTTGAACAGCTCCACAAAGCCTTCGGCTCCCGCCTCACCGGCAAAGCCGACCGCGGCAATCAGCCAGAACGCGCTGAGAAGAAGAGTGCGGAATCCGTTGCTAACCATGGCCAGTTGTCTCCCGGGAGAAACGCGGCCCTCCGAGTGCAGGGCGGGCCAAGCCGCCCTTGCACCGAATGCCACTTGCCAACTCGTGGCACCCAGAATAAGCACACGGGTAGCCCACCGCAAGGTCTTCCGCGCTCCGAACACAGCGCCGGCGACACGTGACGGCGTGGGTATCAGGCGAAGACGCGGACCGAAGGAGAGGATGAAGCGCGATGACATCACGGGAGAGAGTCCTGCAGGCGCTGGACTTCAAACGAACGGACAGGCTGCCCAAAGACCTCGGGGCCATGAGGTCCACGGGCATCAGCGCGTTCGCGTACCCCAAACTGGTGGCGGCGCTGGGCCTGCCGCCACGGCGGCCGCGCGTCCACGATACCTGGCAGATGCTGGCGTTTCCGGACCTGGACGTTCTGGACGCGCTCGGCTGCGACGTCGTTACGGTTGACGGCGGCGTGACGGATGCGTTCGAGGAACCGGAGAAGTGGCACGACTACGATTTCGGCGGACGGCTGGCCGCGCGCGTTCTCAACCCGTCGAGTTTCAAGACGCTCAACGACGGCACAGTCGTCCAATGGGACAACGCGCGCATGCCGCCCTCATCCTTCGTGTTCAACGTCGAGCACAGCGGCAACCCGGTGCTCGACTTCAACAAGCCCTTGCCGCTGCTTAACCTCAAGAAGTACCAGGCCGACCTGCGAGCCGGCGCGCTCAAGGACGAGCAGATCAAGCGCACGGCCGACCTATGCCGGCGCGTCCGCGCGGCGACGGACAGGGCCGTGTTCTGCGCGGATCACTGCGGGGCGCGTATCGCCATCGGCGCGCACAACGGCATTGGGGTGTTCCCCGTGATCTGTGTGCTCGAGCCAAGCTACGTCCGGGAACTGCACGAGATAACCATCGAGCACGTGCTTGGCGACCTGCGCAGACTGCTTCCCGAGATCCGAAGCCACGTTGATATCGTGATGACCGGCTGCGACGATTGGGGCACACAGAAGTCGCTGATCGCCTCGCCGCAGGTCTTCCGCACGCTGTTCCTGCCGTATTACCGGCGAGTCAACGACGAAGTGCACCGGCTGGCGCCAGGGATCAAGACCTTCATGCACAACTGCGGCGCCATCTACGACCTGCTGGACATGCTGGTGGAAAGCGGCTTCGACATCATCAACCCGTTCCAGTGGCCCGCAGGCGGGCACGGCTACCGCGCCTGGAAAGAGAAACTTCGCAAGCGCGCAGCAATCTGGGGCGGCGGCGTGAACACGCAGCACACGCTGGCGCTGGGAACAGTGCGCGATGTGGTACGCGAGGTGAAGGAAGTCTGCCGCTGCTTCAGCAAGAGCGGTGGGTTCGTGTTCAACAACATCCACAACCTTCTCGCCGAGGTCCCTGCAGAGAAGGTGCTCGCCATGTATCGCGCTGCCGAGAACTTCTGACGAATACCAGAGGTCGCCGGGGTTCTCCCTATGCCAAAGCAACGACGAGCAGACGGCCGGTTACGTCTGCAGGATGGCCAATACCTGCTCATGCAGCACGCCGTTCGTCGCCGCCGCGTCCGTGCCCCAGATGGTGGGCCGGCCGTCCCAGGTCGTGAAACGACCGCCGGCCTCCCCAAGAATCGGCAGGAACGGCGCGCTGTCCCAGGGCTTCATCTCGGGGTCGAGCATGATCTCGGCGCGCCCAGTGGCCACCAGCACGTAGCCGTAGCAATCGCCCCACGTCCGCGCCAGCCTGGTCTGGGCCGCGAGCTTAGCGTAGGCGCCCGACCGGGCCGTGGCGCTCTTAACCGAGGTGGTGAGCAGGACCGCGTCTTCGAGCCGCGCCGCGGATGACACTCGTGCCAGCCGCCCGTTCCAACGGCAGCCCAGTCCCGTGGCGGCGGCGACCATCTCATCGAGAGCCGGCAGGTACACGACGCCCACCGCCGGCTTGCCGCGGACTTCGACGCCGATGAGAACGCCGTACAACGGGACGCCATGGATGAAGGTCTTGGTGCCGTCAATCGGATCAATGATCCAACGATACTGAGGAGAGGCCTGAGACTTGCGGCTTGAGGCTTGGCGCCCGCGGCGTGAGGTGGGAGGACCCGTTTCTCCGCCTTCTTCGCCCAGGATGACATGGCCGGGAAAAGAGCGGGCGATGCGCGCACGGATGATTTCCTCGCATTCGCGGTCGGCGCGCGTGACAGGCGTATTGTCGGCCTTAGTCTCGACGCTGATACCGGTGCCGAAGTAAGCCAGCGTTCGCCGGCCGCCGAGATAGGCGGCTTCAGACGCGACCGCCAGCAGCTCGCTCAATGATGGTTCGCTCAAGGCGTGAGTCCCTCGTGACTACGCAACGCGGCACCACGGGCGGTAAGCCCGCAACGCAGCCTGCGTCCTACGGCGAGAGAGCCCGCCTCACACGGCCGTTCCGTTGGCGGTTCTCTCACGCACCGTGCGGAAGGCATTCTCCCACAAGCGGAGAAAATCGCCGCGGCGTGTGAGGCAGTTACGCTCGGGGTCGCTCACCGGATACACCCCGCCGTCCCGCACGGCCTCCAGCAGGACCTGACGGCCGTCGGCCAGAGCGGAGTTGACTCTCAGCGCGCACTGCAGTTCCGCATCCGTAATGCCCAACAACAGCACAAAACGGACGTGTCCGCCGGGGTGCTCGATCCGCTCGGGTATCGTACGGTCGGGACCGCAGACCAGCCAGTGCTGCAGCCCCGGCGCAGCCACACCTGGTACGTCGCGGCTGGAGATGACCGTCCCAGGCCCTACCGGGCTCCCGCTCTCCAACATGCTGCGTGCGGCGTGCAGCAGGACGCGGGCGGCCTGGCTCTCACGGTTGCGCCAGTGGACCACGAGTTCGAGCCGGGAGGAACGGCGGCCTTTGCGGGCCGCCTGTGAAAGGCCGTGCGTGACATAGACCCAGCTCATCCGATCCGGACGAGGCGGATACTGCATCACGCACAATCCCTCGCGGCAGCCGGCCAGCGGCGTGACACAACTCCCATCGGCCAGAAGCACCTTGCCCTTGGGGAAGGCCGGCCCGAAGACCTCCGTGTACCTCTTCTGCCGCAGGTTCCAGACTTCCCGCCGTTGTGCCTGCGACGCGGCGCCGGCTGCCTGAGGCTTGGCGGACCTCCGGCTTGCGGTCTTCGATCTCCGCTCAGCCTTCGGAACCCGCTTGCTGCCGCGCGCCTTCCGGCTTCTGACTCCTGGCTTCTGGATTCTGACTTCTCACATGGCCCTAGGCCTCATCTTTTTCGACCGGTTCCGCCGCCAGTTGCTCATCGGTGGCCAAACCATAACGCGCCATCTTGCGGTGCAGGGTAGAACGATGGACGCCGAGCTTGCGAGCGGCGTCGGAGATGTTGCCTCCCGTAAGCGACACCGTCCGCAGGATGATGCGCTTCTCCTCCTCGTCCAGCGTCAGCACCTCGCCGTCGGCCGGCGGGCGCGGCACGGGGCCAAACACGCTTCCCCCCGGGGCCGCTCCACGTTCCACCGGCGCGCCGGTAAGCCCCGAGACCTGCTGCGCCTGCTGCGCATCGCGCGCGGCGTTGCTCTGCGCCAGCAACGCTTTGAAGGCTTCGGGCGAGTACGTCTCGGTGAGGCGCGGAGGCGGCACCGCCTGCGGTCCCAGCGTGCTGCGGACGATCTCCGGCGGCAGGCTGCCCGGCTGGATGACCAGCGAGTCCTCAAAGACAACCGCCCGCTCGAGGGCATTGCGCAGCTCGCGCACGTTGCCCGGCCAGTTGTACCGCATCAGCACGTCCAGGCCCTGGGGCGACACATGCGTGGCGCGCGTATGTCCTTCCTTGCGCGCCTCATCCAGGAAGAACTGCGCCAGCGGGCCGACGTCCTCAGGCCGGTCCCTCAGCGGCGGCACTTCCAGCACCAGGATGGCAAGGCGGTAATAGAGATCCGTACGGAACGTGTTGTTCTTGAGGTTCAAGGCGATGTTCTGATTGGTGGCCGAGATCACCCGCGTGTTCACCTTGATGGTGCGATCGCCGCCCACGCGCCGAATCTCCCGGTTCTCCAGGGCGCGCAGGAGACGAACCTGCATGTCGGCCCGCATCTCCGCGATCTCGTCCAGGAAGAGCGTGCCGCCGTGTGCCTGCTCAAAACAGCCCGCCCGGCGCGCAACCGCGCCCGTGAACGAGCCCTTCTCGTGGCCGAACAGCTCGCTTTCCAGCAGGCTCTCCGGGATCGCGCCGCAGTTGATCGCCACAAACGGGCCTCTCTTGCGGCTGGAGTTGAAGTGGATCGCCCGGGCCAGCACTTCCTTGCCGCTGCCGCTCTCACCCAGGATCAACACGTCTGAATCGCTCGAACTGGCGCGGCGGGACTGTTCGACCACGTGCCGCATGGCTGCCGAGTGAGCAATGATCTGGTCAAACCCGTGGGCCTTGACCAGAGCGCCTTCGAGCGTCTGGACGCGCACCCGCAGATCGCGGTACTGCAGTGCGTTGCGCAGGATGGCCTGCAGGCGGTCGAAATCGAAGGGCTTGGTGAGGAAATCGTAGGCGCCGCGCTTCATGCAGTCCACGGCCAGTTCCACGCTGCCGGCGGCGGTCATCATCACGACAGGCAAATCCGGGTGGGCCTGGTGCATGTCGGCAAGCACGGCGCAGCCGTCCTTGCCGGGCAACATGACATCCAGCAGGACCACCTCGGGGTCCAGTTCGCCGAGCCGCGCAAGGGCGTCTTCCCCTGTTGCGACAACGTGAGTGTCATACCCTTCGCGCTGCAGTTGGTAGCTCAACAGGCGCCCGAAGTTCGGGTCGTCTTCGACCACCATCACGCGCCGCACGGGGGTGGGCTCGGCCAGCGGAACCTGCGGCTCATTCATACCTGAGATGCTCTCCCTTCAGAACGCCTCTTTCGGCCAGGATTCCCATACCGGTTATAATTCTACATTCGCCGGTGGCGTTGTCCATCGCTCCCAGCAGACGACAGGGGCTTTGCGACCCCGCGAGAGAACCCCCGGCCGGCCGGCATCAATGGCTCCCCGCGGCATGCCGGGCAGAGCATTGCGCGTCCTTCGGGAAATGCTCCCGCACAATGTGCTCGAATTCGACGCTGCTGCCACAGCGGCTGGCCAGGCCGCGAAACTCTCTGGCGCCCGGGCGCCCCAGCGCGTAACAGCAGGCGTACTTTCGCATTAGAATGTTGCCCCGCTCCTCCCCGAACCGCCCGACGACCAGCCGCTGGTGCCGCAGCAGCAGCTCCGCCTGTTCCGCCGGCGCCGGTTCCGGCATCACGGGCTCGCCTCTCAAGGCCTGAGCCGCCTGCCTGAAAAGCCAGGGACGGCCCAGTGCGGCGCGGCCGATCATCACGCCATCCACGCCGTATTTCTGAAAGGCAGCCACCGCCGCCCCGGAGGAGTTGATGTCGCCGTTGCCGATGAGCGGGATCCGTTTGAGCACAGCCTTCACCTCGGCGATCCTGTTCCAGTCGGCCCGGCCGCCGAAGAAGTCGGACGCCACACGACCGTGGACAGTGAGCGCCGCCGCGCCGGCATCTTCAACCGCTTTGGCGACATCGGTGGCCGTAAGCGTGTCCCGTGTGCAACCGAGCCTGATCTTCGCCGTCACCGGCACCGGCGCACACGCCTTGACGACACGGGCGACGATCTGTCCCACTCGCGCCGGGAAACGCAGCAGATAGCTGCCACTCTCAGCCTTCTCCGAGACCTTCCTGACAGGACAGCCGAAGTTCAGGTCCACGACCGACACGAGGTACTCGAACGCCAGCTTGTGGCAGGCCCAGGCCAGGGCTTCCGGATCGTTGTCCCACATCTGGACGGCCAGCGGGCGGGGTTCGTCTTTCACGCCCCAGAGGCGCGCAACACACTCTTTCAGCCCCCCGACCTGATACGCGAAACCCGTGGCCGAGACCATCTCTGTGGCATACAGGCCAACCCCGCCGAAGTCCCGGACGACCTGCCGGTAGACATAGTTTGAGAAGCCCGCCATAGGCGCCTGGAAGATTGGGGGGTCAATGACCAGCGAGCCAATGCTGACTGGCTTCACGGCCACGGCGGGCAAAGGAATCGCCTCGGCCCGCGGATCGGGCTGAGGGACATCCAGCACGAAGTTCATAAGAGGATTGTACCGGGAACAAGCAGAAGCGGAAACGACAAGTGAGCGGTCAGTTGCTTTCAACGGGTCCGGTACTTGGCGCCAAACCTCGCGCGTATCTGCCCAAAAGCCTTGTCCAGCGGGATTGCGCGCTTGTCGCGCTCCGCCTCTCGCAACAGTCTACGGACGTCCTCAAGCGACTCGGGCACGGCAATGCCGGCAGCCCGAAGGCGCGCAACTTCCTCGTCGGACACGGATGGGTGAGGCATAACCGTCTCCCTCATTTCAGCCGATCATAGTCTAACGCGCGCACCGCTTTGCGCAAGACGCGGCATCCACGCTGGGGCACCCGCAGAAGAACGCCGGCCTCCGGCTAGATGATCTCCAAGTAGTCCTTGTCGGGCAGTTTCGGGAACGGCGCCGTGGGCAGCGTCTGATACCAGTACGCGACCGAGGCAATGTCGTCCTGCAGCGGCAGGTAGCGGCCGCCGCTCATCCAGCCCAACGCCTGGATCGTCACGCGCAGGTCTCGCTGAAAACGGATGGGATCCATGATGTGCCAGCGGTACAGGCCGAAGCGCGTCTGTGACTGGTACAGGCCGTCCGGCCGGATTACCTGCGCCAGGCCCGCATACGGCGTTGTGAACTCCCGATAGCCGCCGTTCTCCTTGCCGACATCGAAGCCATAGGAGCCGCAGAAGTAATCCTCGGTGCCGGTGCCGCAGATCGTTGGGAACTCCCTGTCGCCGTCCATGAAGAACTTGATCTCGCCTTCGCCCCACCAGCCGGCGTTGTTCACGCCCCAGGCCATGTACGTGCCGACGTAATGCCCGCGGCCCTTGACGCTATCCAGAATCGTGTAGACGCTCTTGTACGGCAGCGGGTTGACGCGCCTGAACTGCGCGTGTAAATAGGCGGCGTCCTCCGGCACGTCGGTGAGCGTGTAGTTGATCTGGTAGAAGAGCGTCATGGCTTCGGCGGCGATGTTGGTCATGGTCATGCGGCAGCGCTTGCGGAACGGCATCTCCCAATAGCAGTTGAAGGCGCTGCCGGGGTTCACGCAGACGGGAAGCGACGAGATTTGCGCGTACTTGTTCCAGCCGCAGGCGAAGAAGTCGCCGATCGGGCATTCAACCGCGGGCTGTTCCTGATCGTCCCAGTACATCCGCAGGATACTGTGGCGGAACTGCTTGTTCGGCGTCATCCAGATCTGCTGGATCGCGCCGGAGCCTTTGATATCCGCCAGCGTGAAACATTGTCCCGCCTTGATCTCAATGCACGGCGAAATCTTCCAGCCCTGGCCGAGGTCGCGGGCGCAGTTCTTGCCCGTGCCTTCGGTGGCCATGCCGGCCTTGCCTTTCCCGCCGGTGAAATTCTCCGGACTGATGGAACGCGTCTCCGCCGAGGACAGGCGCGAGAGATTGCCCAGATGAAGACCAAGACCGTTGAAGGTTGACATGGGCTGTTTGTCCTTTCGCTATTGGTTTCTCATCTCATTGTAGCAGACATTCAGAATCTGCAGTGCCAGAGCGTTCGCCTGTACATCACCACCGAACGTGCCGTCCCCCAGGCGTCGTTTCAGCAGGGCCTCCGCCAGGAGGAGCGCCCACGGTGGCCTCCCGCGCCTGATCCAGACCCTCTTCCTCTTATCCCTTTTCACCGCCTCCAGACAGTCGCGCAGCCGCGCCAGTTGCGTCGGGTTCAGCTCCAGCTCACCGCAGGCGTGCTCTATCTCCCAATACGATAGAGACACGGTCTCCTCGTCCTCGTCCGCGAAACCAATCGCATTAAGGAGGCACGTCAGGCGTTCGTCCACAGTCCGCGCGACGCGGGCAAGGTCGGGGTCTCCCGCTGATCGCAGTGCAAGCGCGACGTCCACGTAGTCCTCCAGAGACTTCGTGCCGTTAACCAGCCCATCTGGCGCAACCTGTGAGACGATGCGTTTCAGGGGTTCGGCGATGAACCGCCCGCTGGCCTTACGGTATCTACGCTGGCTGTCACACAACGCTCGCACAACCATCGAGAGGCACGCAATGCCTGCCCCTTCCTTCGCCGCACCAAATGCATTCCGCTCGGTGTCGTACTGCGTTATGAGC
Source organism: Planctomycetota bacterium (assembly GCA_026692735.1). Lineage (GTDB taxonomy): Bacteria > Planctomycetota > SZUA-567 > H5-PLA8 > H5-PLA8 > JAPLOD01. Next base: position 9,290 of record JAPLOD010000538.1, read on the forward strand.
CATGCCGCCAAGCCGTCTGCCGCGATGCTGACCTCTTCCGCTGTCACCGCCATGGCTCACTCTCCAGACCGGCCAGCGCCGGGCGAGCCCCCGCAATGGTCGGCACTGGGCGCTGCAGCGTTACTTACGGGCGCGCTGCAGGCGCGGTGCGCGAATCTGCCGAACGGCCTGATCAAGGGGTCTCGCGCCACTCCCGTGGCTTTCCGTCATCAACGCACACGCGCTCCACGGCCAAGTGAGGGTCAGTCGCTCTCCATAGGGCCAATACGCTGCCGATCACGCCACGCGGACACGACACGACACACAACAACCTTGAGTTCGACGTCATCAACGCGGTAGACAATCAGGTAGCGTCCATAGGTGATATGGCGGTACTTGCGCCTGGAGAATCGGGGATAGCTGTTGGGGAATGTCTCAAGGTGCTTGATCTGCTCGTACGCCGCTGTTTCCCACAGATCCGCAACGCAGGAGTCGCCGCTCTGCTCCTCAATGAAGGCGGCGGCATCCTCGATATCGGCTATGGCTTGCGGCTTGATAACAACGAGGTATCTCCTATGCACCCCTCTTCCTCCGTCTGGCCCTCAGCCGTGCACGCACCTGTTTGAAGGCCTCTTCGAGGGGGATCTCCCGCGGATCGGTTTCGGCTTCCGCGACGAGTTGCATGATCTCTTCGTCTGTTTCAGCGACAGCGACGCCGGCTGCCCGCAGACGCGCAATGTGCCGGTCAGTTGCAGAAATGCTGGCAGGCTTGGCCATGGCTATGTCTCCCCGAAGGCTTCCCTTACTCTATCCCACAGCCGCCGGGGAACGCAAGTCAAACGCGTAGCTGCGTCTTGGCTGTGCGCCCTGCTTGAACGCTCGCCCGCCATGCCTTCTCCACCGTCCTCTCACCGTCGCCGATGCACACGCGCTCCACCGCCAACTCCCCCTCGATCATCTCGATCGTCAGCGCCTTCTTGTCCAGCGTGATGGTCCCGTAGCCGCTGGCCGTGCAGAAAAACGTCCGGAACGGCCGCGCCTTGATCTTCGGCGCGAACCACAGCGTCTTGTTCACGGCCGAGTACCGAAAGCCCGAGAGCGCACCGAGCAGAGCGTAGCTCGCCATCGCGCGGGCGTAGTAGCTGCCGCATTCGTATTCGTTCCATGGGTTGCGGGCGCGGCCGTCGTGACGGCTGCGCGCCGCTCGCACAATGGCCAGCCCTTCGTCCACGAGCCCCTCAAGAATGAGGTGCGACGCGACCTGGTATTCGATGCCCGTCCAGGTCTCGTCGCTGTAGATGAACGGCAACGTGGGCTTGCCGCCTTTGGGCCATGTACACAGGATCAGGCCGCCTTCGCGGCCCATGGCATAGCCGGGACGCTGCGTGTTGGCGTGATCGCTCAGATCGCGCCGGAAGTTGTAGCGAAAGATCGAGCGCAACGTCTTGCGCACGTTAGCGCGGTCGAGTGGCGTCTCGATGCCGTACAGCTTCGCCATCCAGGCGCCAATGACGCCATCGGACAGGCAGCCGTTCGCGTACTGGTACTTCGGGCCTTCCTTCTTGAGCAGCGCCAGGGCCGCGGCGTTGATGTCCTTTGGATTGGCGAGCTTTTCCAGGAACGACCTGTCGCGCAGGCCCGTGTACATCACCTTCTGGAGGTAGTACTCACCGTTGAAGAGCCGCTTATCCATGAAGGCCGCGCCCTGGCGCGCGAGCTCCTCATAGAACGGCGCGTCTCCGGGGTGGCCCGCTGCGCGCGAGAGTTCCACCAGGGCGCAGAGCGCGCCAAGGTAGATGCTGGTGCACATGCCGTCGGGGCCCCAGAACTCGATATCGTACGTATTGTGGTGCGGCTCAAAGAGCGCGCCCTTGTGGTCCGGGTCCCACGTGCGGATACAGTAATCGAGGCTGCGCTTGGCCAGCGGGTACATGCGCCTGAGCCACTCGCGATCGCCGCAGATGTGCCAGTCGCGGTACACCTTCATGATGCCGCCGAGTTGGCCGTCTGCGGCGGCGTGGAAATCGCGCGGCGCCGGCCCGTCCGGCAGCGCGGCGCGGAACTTCACGTAGCCGTCCTCATGCATGGAACGTTTCAGTTCCTGCTCCCGCAGCGTCCGCTCCACGTCCGGGAACAGATGCGGGATGGACTGCGCGTAATTCCAGACGTGGGTGCAGGCGCCATGGCAGCAGCCGCCGGTGCTGAAACATCCTTCCCAGCCCCAGAGATTGCCGTTTTCCTGACGCAGGACCGTCGGCGATTTCAGAATGGCCAGGTTGGCGGAAACGGCGTCGAGGACGTAGGGCGGCAGCGAGGACGAGAAGAGCGCATCCTTGAAGGCCAGCGTGCGCGCGCGCAGCGTCCGGTAGTTCCGGTGAACGCAGAGCGCCACGTCGCGCGCGTCCTTCCACTGCGAGGCGTAATAGGGCCGCCACGGCGGCGGGGCGGCTTCAGGTTTGCGGCAGCAGCCGCCCGGAGCGCTCGCGTTATCCTGCGGAGGCACGCCGCCTGCCGTGACGTAACAGTTCGGAAAATACCACGTGATGACCACGGGGATGGTGATCTCGTCGCCGGGCGCGAGGGTGCACGGAACCAGGACTGAGCCGCCGTTTCGGCCATCGGTATCCGTGTCGGTGTTGCCGTCGTTGCCGGTGAATGTGCCCGTGGACACTTCCTTCCACAACGCTGAAACGGCCTCATAGCACCACGCCGGCCCGCGCAACCACATCGCTTTGACGATCGGATCACGGACTGCGGAATGGCGCGGCATCAGGAGCAACAAGCCGGCGCTGCCGAAGCTTTCGGCATTGGCTCTCTACCGAACGGATACTCGCCCGTGAACGTGCAGTGCTCAAACCGCGGAAGGCCCTCGTGTCCGCCTTTGCGGTAGCCTTGAGCCTGCAGGCCTTGGTCATAGATCCGCTCCGGCGGGAACGGCCCTTCGACGAGCTTCGTCGCGGGTCTGCGGCCCCTGACATGCAGCACGGCGAACGCCGCCTCGCCGCACCCGTGGCCGTCCGGCAGCGCTGTCAGGCCAGGTTTGTGCCGGATGGAAAAGTCCTGCAACCCGCCGAAGCCGTTCAGGCACACGCAGCCTGCGCCGATGCCGCCCAGCGGCATGGCCACCTGCACAGCATGGCTGCCGGAGAACGCGCGCTGGTTCGAACGTCGAGGGAGGGAATGGATGGAGGTCATGGCATGCTGGCTCCGTGGTCCCCGCTCAGACGGGCCCTCGCTCGCACGCGGCCTTCGTCTTGACTTGCGGCGCACGGAGCGTTGGCGTATGAGTTAGGGACTACAGGCGCGGGTATTCTGGGAGGTAGGGGGCGGCGAGGAGCAGACATGGGCCAGACCACTGTCATGCGCAGCGTGCGTTCAATGGTGGACTCGAAGCGCATCCTGGACGTACTCCTGCGAAACCTCACCCAGAAGAAGACCATCACGCCCGAGGACATGGACACTGTCCTTGGGATCACCATCCGCAAGATCGCCGACACGATTTACGCGCAGGCTATCACGGTTTTCACCGTTGACAAAGCCACGAACCGCGTCCGCTTCCAGAACGTGTATTACTCGCCCAGCCTCTACGGTGCGGACGAGAACAGGCGCAAGCTGTTCGAGAAGAAAGCGGACGAGATGGAAAGCCTCACGCTGCCCTTCGGCCAAGGCGTGGTGGGCCAGGTCATCAAGACGGGCGAGATCGCGTTCATCGCGGACGTGCGGCTCGACCCGCGCTTCTACAACCAGGTGGACCGCGAGACCGGCTTTGTCACGCGTTCCATGATCGCTGTGCCGCTGAAGTGCGGCGACGAGATCGTCGGTTGCATCCAGGTCCTGAACAAGTGCACGGACGGCAAGGCCGTCACCCAGTTCTCGCAGGAGGACGTCTACCTGCTCCAGGACGTGGCCTCCTATTCCGGCAAGATCATCAAGCGCGCCAAGGACCCCAACACGCCTTTCCACGAACGCGAGATGGCCAGCTACATCGCCCGCCTGGCCAAGGTCGAGTTCGTGGAACTGGATAGCAAGACCGAGCTCGATAACCCGCTTCTGCTCTCCATCGGCGAAGAGACGCTGAAGCGCTACCAGATCCTGCCGTTAGCCAAGGTCGGCGAGCATGGCGTGCGCGTGGCGCTGGCGAACCCGATTGATTTCCAGCGCATCGGCGACTTCGAGATCGTCACCGGGCTGAAGGCCACGGAGAAGGTCGTCGCGGCCGCCTCGGACATCCGCGATGCCCTCCTGCGTATCTTCCCCGAAGCGTCCAAGGCCGAAGCGGTGGCCGAGCAGGTGAAAGAGGAATACGGCGAGCAGGGCGCGCTGGAGACCGCTGCAGCGGAGGAATATGAGGACGACGAGAACAGCGCTCCCATCGTCAAGCTCAGCAACCGTATCATCGAGGACGCGTACCTGAAAGGCGCCAGCGACATCCATATCGAGCCCTTCGAGAACAAAGTGCGCGTCCGCTACCGCATTGACGGCATTCTGCGCGAGGTGATGGACATCCCCAAGCAGGCGCACCGCGCGCTCATCAGCCGCCTCAAGATCATGAGCGACCTGAACATCGCCGAACGCCGCGTTCCGCAGGACGGCCGCATCGTTTACAAGAAGTTCAACGCGAAGTACGACCTCGACCTCCGCGTCTCCACCGCCCCCATGAACTTCGGCGAAAAGCTCTGCGCCCGCATCCTCGATAAGACCAAGTCCACCCTCCCCCTCGATAAGCTCGGCTTCAGCGAGTACAACATGAAAATGTACCGCGAGCTGATCCAGTGCCCCTACGGGATGGTCCTGCACTGCGGCCCGACGGGCTCGGGCAAGTCCATGACGCTCTACGCCGCCCTCAATGAGATCAACTCGCCGGACTGGAACATCTCCACCGCCGAGGACCCCATCGAATACACCCTCCCCGGCCTCAACCAGATGCAGATGAAGAAGGACGTCGGCCTCACCTTCGCCGCGGCGCTGCGCTGCTTCCTGCGCCAGGACCCCGACATCATCCTCGTCGGCGAAATCCGCGACCTCGAAACGGCCGAGACTGCCATCGAAGCCGCCCTCACCGGCCACGTCCTCTTCTCCACGCTCCACACCAACGACGCCCCCACGACCATCGCCCGCTTCACGGAGATGGATATCGAGGCGTACATGGTCTCCACCTGCCTGGTCGCCATTTGCGCCCAGCGCCTGATCCGGCGCCTGTGCCCATGCATGCAGCCGGATACGCCGCGGGAAGAGGAGGCTGCGCTGATGGCGCGCGCCAAGGACAGC
>JAPLOD010000539.1 GCA_026692735.1 Planctomycetota bacterium
GGCCAGCCGCCGCAGTTGCTGGTAACCGAACCGGATAACATCGCCGCACTCTTCACTGACTCCGTCCCCCGAAAACCCTCTGTGGAACGTAGCGGCCCGAAGGACGCGCCGGTGCCCGCTCCGGCGCCGGTCAGCATGGCGGACCTGGAGACGGAGTTGGGTCGGCTGTACGAGGTGTCGGCGGAAATGGTCCTGAGCGGCGACGCCTCCGAGGAATCGGCGCCCATCATCATGTTAGTCAACAAGCTCATTGACGACGCCTGCGAGGCGGGCGCCTCGGACATACATATCGAGCCGTGGGAGAATGAGGTCGTGGTGCGCTACCGCATAGACGGCGACCTGCGCGTCATCAAACGCTTCCGGCCCCAGCGGCTGTGCCTGCCCCTGGTCGCGCGGATCAAGATCATGAGCCAGCTTGACATCATCGAGAAGCGCCTGCCGCAAGACGGCCGCGTGGCCTACAAAGACGATGTGGACCTGCGGGTCGCCACCAGTCCGATGATGCACGGCGAGAAAGTGGTCCTGCGCCTGCTCGACAAGCGGCGTTCCGCCCTGTCGCTGGAGATGCTGGGGTATTCGCCACGCAACCTGAGCCTATACAGGGAGAAGATCGCGACGCCGTACGGCATGATCCTGCACGTTGGCCCGACCGGTTCGGGCAAGTCCATGAGCCTGTTCGCGGCCCTAAAGGAGATCGAGAAGCCCGAGCTGAACATCCAGACGATTGAGGATCCCATCGAGTATACGCTGCAGGGGGTCAACCAGATGCAGGTGCACGCGGAGATAGGGCTGACGTTCGGCCGCGCGCTGCGCAGCTATCTGCGGCAGGATCCGGATGTCATCCTGGTCGGGGAGATACGCGACCGCGAAACGGCGGACGCCGCCGTGGAAGCGGCGCTCACCGGCCACCTGCTGCTCTCCACGCTGCACACCAACGATGCCGCCTCGACCATCATCCGCCTCATCGAGATGGGCATCGAACCGCACCTGGTGAGTTCCTCGATCGTGATGATCTGCGCCCAACGCCTGTTGCGCTGCCTGTGTCCCACCTGCAAGGCGGCCTATGCGGCCAGTGCCGAAGAGAAGGCGCTCGTCGGCGTTCAATCCGACCCGAACGTGCACCTGTATCGCCCGCGCGGCTGTCCGGCCTGCGACGGCTTTGGCTACAAGGGACGCCTGGGGACGCACGAATTGCTGATGCTGGACGATGTCTTGCGCGGGGCGCTCGCCACGCGCGGCACGACCGCCGATGCCCTCAAGCATCTGGCGGTGGAGCACGCCGGGATGACGACGCTGTACTGGGACGCGATGGAGCGGGCCGTGCAGGGCATCACGTCGGTTGAGGAGGTGCTGGCGAACGTGCGTCAGGACGACTTCGATTCGCGGCCGCAGTGGCTGCGCGAAAGGCATGGCGAAGCCGTAAGAACGACGCCAGCGCCGCGTACCGCGCCGGTGGCGCGGGCAGCCGCCCAGTGACCCAGAAGCCTGCTGTTGCCTGCACTTCGTATTGTGTGTCTTCCTCTTACCTGCGAGGCTGCTGTGTTTCGGTCCCCTGTGCTATAGTTGTGGTCAGCTCTGCTACTTGCTCAACCGTTGCAGTACCTGTTCCACGCGCTGTGCCTGTTGCGGATCCTTCTCCTGGAGCTTCGCGACCCAGTTCCGCGCGCTCCCGGCATCCACGCACTTCGTATGCAGGCCCAGGAAGAGCCACGCCGCATACACATCACCGGGCGCCGTCGCCATCGCCGGCCGGAAGCAGTTGAAGAGCTCCTCGTCCTTCAGCATGCGCCACGTAAACGGCATCTGCGTGCCCTGCACCTCGACTTTGAAACCGCTGTCGTCAATGTTCACGGGGTTGCACTCGGAGTAGTTTTTGAAGTCGAGTTTGACTGACAACGCAGGCTTGCCGCCGCTTGCGGCGCTCTTCATCAGGAACTGCTTCAGCATTGCCAGCGCCGCATCCTTCGATGGAATCGCCGGATCGTCCTTCATCAGCGCGGCGAGGTCGGCCGCCGGCTTCTCCGCTTTGCTTGCGAACAGCTTCACAGGCGCGGCCGGGGCCGCGGCGGCGGCGGTCTTTGCGGCCGGAACGCCGGCAGTGGCCTGCAGCAGCCCCGCGATCGCCTGCGTCAGGTTCGGCGGCGGCTCATTCAGAAACGTGTGGCCTTCGCTGGCGACCGGCCCCTTGGCGTTGTTCTGAATCGCGCTGTGCTTGCCTTTGGTCTTGCCGGCCATGTTCTGGAAGAACGTACACTTCTCAACCTTGCCGAAGCAGTCGTCGCCGATGTAGACACCGCTCCCCTGACCCGCAGCGTTGCCGCCGAAGATGGAGTTCACCACGGTCACTTCGGCAAGGCCGCCAAGACGGACTGCGCCGCCCAATCCCCCTTCGGCGCTTCGGTTGTTGAGGAACACGCTGTCCTCGACAACGATCTTGTCGAGTTTGTACGCGAAGAGGAACATGGCGCCGCCCTGAGAGCCGCCCTTGCTGTTCTCCACGCGGCAGCGCCGAACCGTGATCGTCCCGCCGATGTCGTCGTCGGTCTTGTCGCTGGCGCCGTCGGTGTTGACCGCGCCCCCTGCATCCGAAGACTCGTTGTCCGTCAACACGCAGTCCTCCAGCAGCAGCGCGCCGAGCAGGCTGTAGATCGCGCCGCCGAGGACCCCCTTGTTCCTGTTGAACACACACTTCTTGATCGCCAGGGCGCCCATGCTTTCCGTGGAGATCGCGCCGCCGTTGGCCTCGCCGACATTGCCCTCGAAGGTGGACTCGAGCACCGTTGTGGTGTGTTTCCAGCGGCAGCAGATCGCCGCGCCGCCTTTGGGCGCCGCATTGTCTCTGAAGGTGCAGCGCTCCACGGTCAGGTGGGACTGGCTGCGGGAGTCAATCGCGCCGCCTCCGCCGCCATCGGCGGGCTTGCAGTCCACGACTGTGAGATTGCGGATCACCGCCGTCACCGCCCCGCGCGGGCCAACCACAAACGCCGAACAGCCCTTCCCGCCGCTGATGGTCACCCCTGGCGCGCCCGCCCCATCAATGGTCACGTCGCGCTCAAGGACGATGGGGTTCTTCAGGAGGATGGTCTGCTTGGCGAGTTGTGGCGCGAACTCCACGACCTGGTTCTTTCCGGTGCCGCGGACAGCTCTGCGCAAAGACCCCTCGCCGTCGTCAGCCGTATTCACGACAACCGCGGCGCCGACGTTTGCCGTGCAGACAACGCACAGCCCCGCAGCCACCGACAAGAGTAGTTTCATGGCGCCTTCCCGCTCTGCCAGAGTCTGGGCAATCGAAGTTCGCCGGTACTGCGCAGCATTATACCACGCCACATCCCCTGTGCTCCATAGTCCTGGTCCCCGGCCGCATCCCCCACCCATCACGCCGGCGTAATGGTCACTGCTTCTCCCGGGTCCAGGCGCACGGAGATTACACGGCGCGTGACCTTGGCGTCGCGGGGCGGACGGGAGTCGAATGGATACAGGGGCGTCACCTTCACGCGCGATATGCCGCGCCAGGAAGGCGGCAGTTCCCAGCGTCTGCTTGACCCGGACTTGCTGTAGGCAATGAGGGTCTGCTTGCGCCAGCCCGCCGGCACGCAGAGGTCGTCCCCGTTGACGATGGGGCGTCCGTCTTCCACGATGCTGTGCTGACGGTCCTTCACGCGCACGCGGCTGACCAGGTTGCCAGTCAGGTGGACCTCGTAAGAGTCCCGCGAATGGACGTGCCGGACGATGGCGTGCCGGTTCATGTGCAGCCACGGGACGGTGCGCAGGAAGAAGCGCTCCGCAAAGCGGGCGACGTCGCCGGGGTTGCAGATGTCGTCGTCAATCGAGTAGCCCCAGGCCTCTTCATAGAGACAGCCGGCTTCGGGCGCGGTGAAGACTCCCGCCCATGCCGCGCGGTCGGCGTGCTTTTCACGGCGCACGTTCCAGGCGGGCCCGCCGCCGCAGACGACTGACGGCGGGTACTTCAGCCGGCTGGCCTCATCGAGGTTGAGATGCCAACCCAAGGGCATCAGGCCGGCATATTCGTGGATGAACAGTTCGCCCGTGACGTCCACGCGCCGCGAACGCCAGTAGCGCATGATCGCCTGGATCGCCTTGACCTCGTCCTCCAGCGTCACGCCGTGGTACGGGCTGGGCTTGGGGAAGAAGGCATCAATGTGTACGGTGCCGGCGTCGGTGATCGGCAGCAGTTCGAGGAAACGGTCAATGCGCTGCTGCGTGCGTCCGGCCGCCCATTCGCGCGCCTTCGACACGCGGTAGCTCTGCTCACCATCCCACACGCCCCCTTTCTGGAGCAAGCCGTCCTTTTCGCGGACAAGCAGGTCCTTGCGGCGGTACTCTTCCCACAGCGGGCTGTTCTCGTACGCGTCGCAGAGGTTGATGTGGGTGCTGACGAAGGCGTTGTGCGCGCGCGCTTCGCGCATCAGCCACAACAGACTCTGCCGCGCGGAAAGCGTCCCAGGCCGCTTGAGCCGTTCGTTGACCTCATGGAACGCGGGGTACTTGGAGTCGTGACCGTCGTATTGCCAGCCGACGAGATAGACGATCTGCTCCAAACCCAGTGTGAGCCGCTCAAGAGCGCGGATGATACCGAGCGTCTGGTCGAGGTCGCAGTGGATGACGCCGGGTTTCTTGCCCAACAGGACCTTGCAGGTGACGGCCTGATGGTACTGATGTCGGTAGGCTGGTTTCGCCATCGTCCCTCCCTTGGCGCGAATCGAAGGTGCTGTATCCACCCTTGGCTTCGGCTCCATTGTAGCACACTCGCGCCGGAACGACTGTGTACTCCTGTCCGGCCTCCGTCTGGAAGGTGGCGACCGTGGCATCCGTCTGTTGAACACGGACGGTCTGCCGGCAGCGCGTGATGCGCAAAGGCGCGGCAGCGCGAATGCGACAGGCGCCGCCGAGTCGTGAGAGTATCCTCGCGGCCGACAGGGCATTCCCGTCCCACGACAAATCCACGACGAAACCGCCGCGGGCGCAGAGCCCGCGCACCTCTCCTTTGCGCCAGGCGCGAGGCAGAGCCGGCAGCAGATGAAGTTCGTTCTCGTGGGACTGCAGCAGCATCTCGGGTACGGCCGCGGCGACGCCAAGGGAGCCGTCCACCTGCAGGGTGTTAGCGCAAGTGGCAAACAGGCTTTCGGTCGCGTAGTGCTGGAGGTAGTAGCGGAGGTTATCAAGGGCTTTGTCCGGGTTGTACAGCCGCGACCAGCAGGCCATTTTCCACGCGGACGACCAGCCATTCCCCTCGAGGCCGCGCTGCTGCAGCACAACCTCGCAGGCCTCGGCCAGGCCCGGCGTCCTGCGCCGGGAAATCCGGTTTCCAGGGAAGAGGCCGTACAGGTTGGAGATGTGGCGGTGGCTCTTCTCTTTCTGCTCCCAGTCTTCAAGCCACTCCTGGAGGCCGCCCTTTCGCCCAATCTGCATAGGAGCCAAGCGGGCACGCGCGGCCGCGACCGTTTTGCCGAACGACGCGTCCCTGCCGAGAATCTTCGACGCCTCAGCAACGCAGCCGAACAGGTCGCTGAGTACCTGCATGTCAATCGTGGAGCCGGCGCAGATTGTGGTCCCGCCAGGACTCATCCCGCCCGTTACCTCGTCAAAGAAAGAGTCGTTTCCTGGCCGCGCCGGGAAGTTCTCGGGCGAGTTGGAGGGGTTCGTGACGAGCCACTTGCGGCGGGGATGCTCGACAAGGAAGTCGAGGAAGAACTGCGCCGCACCCTTGAGCAGCGGGTATGCACGCTGCAGGAACGCACGGTCGCCCGTGAAGCGGTAATGCTCCCAAAGATGCGTGCACAGCCACGCACCGCCTGTGGTGAACGTGCCCCACTGTGGTCCATCCATGGGCGCGGCCACGCGCCACATGTCCGTGTTCTGGTGCAAGACCCAGCCGCGCGCTCCGTAGTGTTCACGCGCGACAGCGCGCCCCTGATCGGTGCATTCGCGTATCATGCGGAAGAGCGGCTCGGCGCACTCGCTCAAGTTCCCGACCTCCGCCGGCCAATAGTTCATCTGCGCATTGATGTTGGTCGTGTACTTGGAATCCCATGAGGGATTCATGGACGCATTCCAGATCCCCTGCAAATTTGCGGCCTGCGTGCCTGGTCGCGAGGAGGCGATGAGCAGGTAACGCCCATACTGCAGACACAGTGCGGCCAGGTTCGGATCGTTCGCGCCATCGAAGCGTCTCCTTCGCTCGTCGGTGGGCAAGAAGGAATCCGGTGTCGAACCGAAATCCGCGGAAAGCCGGCGGAAAAGCGCCTGATGGTCCCGGATGTGGGCCTGGCGAACCTGCGTGTACGATTTCCCCTTGATGGATGTTAGTGCCCTCCTGACGCGGGCAGCCGGATCAGCGCTTACATCCTTGTAGTTGACGACGTTTGTCGCTGCGGCGAGGTACAACGTCACTGCGTTCGCGTCGGACACGGTCAGGCGCGCGTCGTCCACGCTGACGCGTCCACCTTCCGGGACTGCCTTGAGGCGTACGAGGTAGCGGACTTTCCCCTCAACGCCAAGGTAATCCGCCGACTTGCCGCGGACGAGCAGGCCATCGGAACCGTCCCCGTCCATCTGGAAGTAATCATTGCCATAGTTGGAATGGGCTGTGTTGCGGCAGCCGCGGAGCTCAGCCTTGAACGAGACCTGCCGCGGCCGGCAGGCCGATAGCCGCACCACGAGGACCTGGTCCACGGCACTGGAGAATACTTCGCGGACAAAGCGAACACCGTCCCGCTCGTAACTCACGCTGACAACGGCCTGATCCAGATCAAGTTCAAGCCGATAGTCCCGGACCTGTCCGCCTGGGGGAAACGTGAGGACCAGGTTGCCCAAGGCCTGATACTTCATCTGCTCAACCGGATTCCCCATCAGGAAACGGCCGAACAGCTTGTGCGCCTTGAGGTACTCGCCCGCGAAGACAAGCCGCTGGATCTCGGGAAGCACCTGGGCGCCGCCTTTGACGGTCTGTGAGTACGGCCCGCCAGACCAGAATGTGTCTTCGTTGAGCGCGATGCGCTCCTCGTCCGTCTTACCGAACACCATGGCGCCCAACCGACCGTTCCCGACAGGGAGCGCGTTCTCCCACTTATCCGCGGGATGTGCGTACCAAAGACAAGTTGTGGGATTCATTACGCCCGTATCGTGTCCTTCGTGCTCTTCGTGGTTCCAGGCTTTCATACGGTTCACTTGGCCGCCAGCGGGTACAGCTCGATCTCGCTCACCTGTGCGGCATTGAGGGTCACAGGGTTCACGGACTTCTCGATCAGCAGCTTGAACGTGTCGGTCTCAACCGGGTCAATGTCCCTGGAGAACTTGCGCGGGTCCTTATTTCCCTTCACGACGAACGCTTCTTTCCACTCCTTCCCGTCGGCCCCGAGCACGAGGCCCTTGAAGTCAACGGGGTGTCCGACGGGGTCGGCGAAACGGATGACCACGCGACCGATCTTTGCGGGCTTCGGGAGTTTCACCTGGACCCAGTGCGGGTGCGGCGTGTCGGTCGAGGAATGCCATCGCTTGCCCTCGAAATCGTTCGGCCCCGCGACGATGCCGTCAATCGCCCGGGGCGTGCACCCCTTCTCGCGCTCGAGTTCGCTGTCGGAGGTCGCGACGGCCCCTGTGGAGGCGAGGGCGAGGTCGTCGGCCCCGGGGCCCTCGCGTCCGATGAGCGTCAGGGGCATTCTGATTGGCTTCGCGCCGCCCGTGACTTCGATCTGCAGGCGGGTCGGCCCTTCCTCTCTAGCGGCAGCCGCGATGACGAAGTCGAGTTTCTTTGATTCTCCCGCCCCCAGCGAGTTCGCCTCGCCCGGAAGGCCCGTCGTCGTCCACGCCGCGGGCAGGG
>JAPLOD010000540.1 GCA_026692735.1 Planctomycetota bacterium
CCGAACACGTCTTCATCAAGCTCGACGACCCCGATCATCCTCTGAACCAGGCGTTTGGCGGCAAAGGCTTCGACTACCGGTCCGAGTTCTTCCGCGTCCACGAGCCGTACTCGCGCGAGCGCGTCCGCGTTCTCTTCAGCATCGACACTCAGAAGACCGACATGGCGCAGGGCCCCGCGTATGGCAATCTCGTGCGCGAAGACAACGACTATGCCCTGGCGTGGGTTCGCCAGTACGGCCGGGGACGCGTCTTCCACTGCACGATCGCCCACGCCCCCTCGGTCTTCTGGGACCCGCGGATGCTCGAGTTCTACCTCGCGGCCGTCCAGTTCGCGCTCGGCGATCTGCCGGCGCCGACGGTCCCGAGCGGCAAACTGACGCCTGCCATCCGGGCGCAGGAGAAGCTCGGCTGGCGCCTCGGCATCGAAGCCTACACGTTCCAGAAGTACACGTTCTTCGAGGCCATCGAGAAGACCGCGCAGCTCGGCCTGCCATACATGGGCGGCCTGAGCTTCCAGAAAGTCAGCAAGGAGATTGACAAGAACTTCGATCCGGAGCTCACCGACGACGAGCTGAAACAGGTTCGCCTGAAACTGGATTCGGCCGGCGTCCGCCTGCTGACGTACTACATCCACCAGATCCCGGGCGACCAGGCGGGCTGCCGGAAGGTCTTTGAGTTCGCGCGGAAGATCGGCATCGAAACCTTGATGGCGGAGCCGTCACCGGAGGCACTGGATACGATCGAGAAGTTCTGCGACGACTACGACATCAACGTCGCCATCCACAACCACGACCAGAAGGCATCGCCGCAGTACTGGAACCCCGAAGGGGTCCTGAAGGCTTGCCAGGGCCGCGGCAAGCGCATCGGCGCCTGTCCCGACCTCGGCTACTGGATGCGCTCCGGCATTGACCCCATCAAGGGTCTAAACACGCTCAAGGACCGCGTCATCACCATCCACATGCATGATCTCAACGAGTTGAGCGCCCAAGGCCACGATGTCCCCTGGGGAACCGGCATCGGCAAGGCCGAAGAGTTCATCAAGGAAGTCCACCGCCTTGGCCTCAAGCCCACCATGTTCGGCATCGAGTACGCGTACAACTGGCTCGAGTCCATGCCCGAGGTCGCGCGGAGCATAGAGTTCTTCAACAAGGCCAGCCTGGACCTGGCAAAGTGAGGAGCGCCATGAACCGATTCGCACGCAAGGCGAAGTCGAACACGCGCGAGGCGACGCGGCGTGAGTTCCTCCGCTGTGGCGTGGCGGCCCTGACGGGGATTGCCGCCGCCCCGTGGGTCGTCCCGGCTTCGGCGCTGGGCGGCGACGGAGCCGTGGCGCCCAGCAGGCGGCTGACGATGGGCCTGATCGGCGTCGGCTGCATGGGCAGCGGCCATCTGAACAGGCTTGCCGGCGATCCCGGCGTGCAACTGTTGGCCGTCTGCGATGTGGACGGCGTGCGTCGCGAGAGCGCGAAGCAGCGCGTTGATGAGACGTACGCTGCCGGCCGCGCGGCCGGCACCTACCACGGCTGCGACGCGTACAACGATTTCCGCGAAGTGCTCGCACGGAAGGACATTGACGGCGTCGTTATCGCGACACCGGACCACTGGCACACGCCCATCGCGATCGAGTTCGCGAAGGCGGGCAAGGACGTCTACTGCGAGAAGCCCGTCTCGCTGACGCTCCACGAAGGGCGTCAGTTGGCGGAGACTGTGCGCCGGTACGCCACGGTTTTCCAGACGGGCACGCAGTACCGCTCGATCTCAACGATACGGAAGGTCTGCGCGTTCGTGCGCGCCGGCGGACTTGGGCGGATCAAGTCGGCGTTCGTCCTGTGGGGCAGATATCACATCGAGAACATCGGCGAGTCCTACGTGCCGCTCGATCCCGCTCTGCCGGCCGAACCGGTCCCCGACGGGCTGGACTGGGACCTGTGGGTTGGGCCGGCGCCGTGGCGGCCCTACAACCACCTCTACCACCGGAACCCAATCCCAGGCGTCGTGCCGTGGGTCTTCTGTGAGGCCTTCGGCGTCGTCGCATCAACCGGCTATCATTCTCACGCGGCGGACGTGGTGCAGTACGGCCTGGGGATGGAGAACAGCGGGCCGGTCGAGATCATCCATCCCAGCAGCGGCGAGTTCCCGACGCTGACGTGCCGTTACGCCAACGGGACGCTGCTGCATCACGTTGACCACTGGGGCCAGGTGAAGGACCTCTATAAGGCCGTCCCCGCTGGCGCGCGGCTGGATGGGAATTTCGGCGGCGTATTCGTCGGCGAGCGCGGGTGGCTGACGTCCATGTACGGCGGCGGGCCGATTGAGGGAGGGCCGGAAGCCATCTTCAAGGAACTGCAGCTTCCCAACCGCGGCGTGATCATGGGCGAGAACAACCATCACGACAACTGGTTCGAGTGCATCCGGACGCGGCAGCGCACGAGCACGGGCGCGGAGATCGGACACCGCTCGGCGTCCCTGGGCCATCTCGTGATCATCGCGCACAGACTGCAGCGCTCGCTGAAGTGGGACCCGACGAAGGAAGAGTTCCTCGCCGACGACCAGGCCAACCGCCTGCGTTCCCGCCCCATGCGCGCGCCGTGGAA
Organism: Planctomycetota bacterium; assembly: GCA_026692735.1. Lineage (GTDB taxonomy): Bacteria > Planctomycetota > SZUA-567 > H5-PLA8 > H5-PLA8 > JAPLOD01. The sequence continues at coordinate 2,596 of JAPLOD010000540.1, forward strand.
GGTGTGACCGGGTTCAGGGTTCCGGGTTCCGGGTTCAGGGTTCAGGGTTCAGGGTTCAGGGTATCGGGTGAACAACACCACGTGCGGACAGAAATCCGAAACTCGAAATCCGAAATCCAAAGGAAACGGAAAACAGCAAACCAATAAGCCCGGAACGCGGGCTCGATGCGTGCGGCAGCAGCCCTGCGTTGTCCGGAATCGCGAGGAGACGGCGCACTGGCTGCGGCCAGTGGCACAAACGACACGGCGCAAGCTGTTATTGTCTGTCGTCTGGCGGGACAGGGGCAGCAGGCAGAAGGGTTTCGTGCGCGTCCCCGTTATCCGCGTCCCCGTTATCGAGGTATCGCCGCATGCGCTCTGCGACCTCCTGGTGGTAGCCACCCTCGACGATGCCCTCGTGGATTCGGTGCGCAAGCTCGGCATGAGGAGCGGCTCGGGTAAGCGCCTGTAGATGCTGGATGAATCCGTCTATGTCGTTCTCGCCCAGCGAGCAAATCCTGCAGTCAAAGCGCTCCCCCAGCCGGATCATCGGCTCGTTGCAGAGGGACGCGAAGAACCTGTCGGCAATGAACACGTCGCAGTATGGCAGATATGTCGCGAGGTGCTTCACGTCGTCCATGTCGCTCGCCCTGACCACCCGGCCAGTCGGGCCTCTCATCTTCATTGCCAACGCAGCGTACAGGCTGGCGGATATCTGGCTGCTCGCTGTGGTTTGAGCATGCGGGCTGCGTGCGAAGTCCACGGCTGCGTCTACGGCTTCGTCAGCGGAGACACCTTGCGACTGCCTGACCTGAAAGATGAGCAGTTCGAGTGTCGTTTTCAGCAGGTAGGCCGCTCCTTCCGAATCGCGGAGCACCGCTTCCGGCGAGTGCCGCATCGCTGCGGACTGGATCATCTCTTCAATCAGAGCGCGGCCCAGACCGTTCAGTTTGCGGACACGGATCGCTTCGTAGTCAAGCCCGTCCTGTTCATACCCTCTGAAGATCGCCTCCGCCCTTTGTGCAGTTGTCGTCTTGCGGCTGCGTCTCTTCTCTACCAGTCCAGGGATGGGCGTGGTCAGAACGTGTATGTTCATTATGGGGTTCCAGCCGTGAGGACTATCATCGAGCGCATCCTCGACAGGCGGATCGGTCTCGACCTGCGGCGGCTGGCCCGCCCGGAACCGCTCGAACGCCCGGAAGATCTGGGCTCGCCCAACGCCAAGCTGCGACTTGAAGCCGACAATCCCCAACTCGCGCGCCAGCCTGCGAATCTCGTTCGAGAGCTGGCACAACTCCCCCTCCTGTTCTACGAGGCCTGAGACGGGACAGCAGATGATCTCGTCGCGCACAGCGTCTGTGAGGGCGTTCCGCAGACGGAGCCACGCGCAGCCATCGCCTTGGCCCCGCATGGCGGCGCGTGCCATGTGGGAGATGGTTGACGTGTCCAGGTAGACGATGGCTTTCCGGATTCTCGGCAAGAGGAGCCTCGCTCGCCATCGGCAACCTGCCTGCGGACAGTCGAGAAGGAGATCCGTCCCGCCGTCAATCTCGAATGGCCGAATGCGTCCTTTGCCGCATCGCGGGCAGGGTGGGCTGCTCAACCAATGCTCAACGTTCTCAACAGTGTCCATATCGTCTGCATGTTCTACATCGGCCGTCATCAGCCCACAATGGTGGGACCAAGTATCTCTTGCCACGCGGTCCCCAGATCGCGGGAAAACAGGAAAACAGGGACAGGGAAAACAGGGACAGAGCACCGGAAAACACGAACAGAGCACTGCATCTACGCGCTGCGTCAAGATGCGGTGCTCTGTCCCCGCTTTCGGCGTGCCGCACCATGTCACGCAGCGCGTGCTGCGACCGCGGAAGCGCGGTCCGCAGCCGCCGGCCCTGGCGCCCGGCCGGAGGGAGTTGTTCGCGTGAAGCGGGAAAGGCCGCTGCGGAGAGTTTCGTGCGCGTCCCCGAAACCCCAGGAAAACAGGAACAGCGCACCGCACCTACGCGCCTCACGAGAACAGATGCCTCTGCCCCGGTACGGCCAGACTGCCCATACTCCTACTCTCGTGGTGCAGCCACCCGCGCTACGGGTCGAGTTGCACTCACGGCCGTGATATCGTGAGCCGGCACTTCTCCTTGGTCACGCGCACGCTCGGAACGGTGACCAGGCCCCACTGGTCGGCCGTGGCTTCGCCGGATTGCGCTTCTTTGCCGGCGCATGTCCACTTGAGCTTCTCGCCCGGCTTGACTTTGAACTTCTGGCAGCGTCTGGGCGTGACATCCACAGTGCACTCACCCTTGGGCGCCTGCTTGACCAGCCCCATGGTCATCGCCCATTCCGTGTCTTTGTCCACGGCGTCGGCGCTTTCCCAATAGAGGAAACGGTTGACCTGGCCCTCTTTCTCGCCATCCGCCGCGTCGCCGTTGCCGGGGTTGTTATCGAGGCTGCATTTCGTGAATGCCGGCAGGCTGCGGTCGGTGCGGATATCCATGGGGTTGATCCGTTCGCCGCCGTCCGCGGGCATGGTCGCCCGCTGGCCGTGGCCAGACATGCCCCAGACAAACAGGTGCGGGCGCTTCGTCTCCTGCAACGCCTTGAGGAACTCCACGGCCTGCGGCCAGCCGATGGCGCCGTCGTTCTTGCCGTTGGAGAAGGTGATGAAGCCGATCTCTTTCTGCGGGTACTTGCGCAGGTACCAGACATCGTTGAAGTAGTCCCACACCGCTGAGCCGTCCTCGAACTCCACGCCGTATTCCGGCTTGCCAAAGACCTGCTCATACGAGCCCTTGAACGTCGGGGACTTCGCCGGAATGTGCACGCCGACCCAGCCGACGGCCCAGGCGATGCGGTCGGAGTAGCGAATGGCAAACATCGGCGCTCCCGCACCGCCCATGGAACTGCCGGCGACAAACGTCCGCGCGGGATCCACGTCCCACTTCGTCGCCACCCAGTCGAGGAACGACAGGAGCCGCGTCTGGGAGAACGCGCGGACCACGCCCTTCCGGAAATCCTCTTTGGTCTGCAGCGGCTTGCCTGTCCAGAGGAACTCGTGGTAGCCGGTCCACCAGTCGTAGGGGATCTGGTTCGAGGCGATCAGAAGGGCGCCCTTCTCCGCGTTGTACCACCAGCCGTACCCGCTCTCGAGGCTCCCGCCCCAGCAGTGGAGATGGATGCCCACCGGGGCCGGCTTGGCCGGCGCGGGCGGTACGGCAACCAGGTAATCGAAAGGCTTGCCGATCACGCTGCAGTTGGGAGGCGCTTCCCAGCGCACGTAGTAATGCAGCGTCGGCCCGTCAACATAGTTGAAGCTCTTCGGCTTCTCGATGCGCTGCAGGACAGGCACGCCTTGCCCCACCGTCTCCTTGACCGGGGCTTTCAGCGAGTTCGCCTCAGTGACGGCCTCGTTCTCCTGTCCGCCGACAGAGACAGTCACCGCGTAGTAGGCCTCGCCCGGCTCCGGCGGATTGTACGCGCAGATCCCCGTGCCCGGCGGAACCGGACCTTTGCCCTCCTCGACCACGTAGCGCAGCGCCTTGCTGTCGGGCTTGCCAGTGCCTCCGTAGAAATCCGTGTTCCAGCAGGTCAGCGGCGGGACCTCGGCGACGGGCTGCAGCCCCTTGACGGAAGCGAGCGGCTGCAACGAACGGTAGATGCGGTACCGAGTCTTCTTCTGCTTATCGCCATCGGCGCGGGCCTTGTTGAGCTGGTCTACGGTGACGGCGTCGTCCGTGACGGGCGGGGCGGCCTCTTTCCAGGTAAGGATTGTCTGACCCGCGGCGTGCCGCGCCTGCAGCCCGGTGGGCTGCTGGTCTTCCGCCAGGGCTCCGCGCGCCGCGAGCAGCCCGAGGCAGAGGATGGCGAGGCCGGGCAGGGCACCAACCCTTGGAGCACAGACATTCCTCTCCATGGCTCTACCTACACCGGAGGGAAGGCCGCGGGCCAGCGCGCGGGGATCGGGTGAACGGAACGGGGTTTGTGGTTCGTAGTTCGTGGTTTGTGGTTTGTGGTTGGGCGGGCGGGCGGCCTTGGTGTCCGTGCGGCAGCCGCCCCGCGTTGTGCGGAATCGCGAGGAGACGGCGCACTGGCTGCGGGCAGTGGCACACACGACACGGCGGAAGGTGTTGTTGTTTGCCGTCTGGCGCGCCAGCGCCCAGCCACGGGCTATTTTGTCGCATGCATGCTTTTGTTCGGCGTCGCCTTCTCAATGGCCTCAAGACACTTGTCAATCCGATCTGGGTACTCGGAACGGATTTCCCGCAGCACGGGAGCAATCCGGCGACCCATGATAGCAGCGATCTTGTCCAAGGACTTCTGTGCGGCCATAGCGGGGCTGAATGCCGACCACGCGCTCATGTACCCGATCACGCCTGCCATGCCCATTCCATGTCCGGCATCCGCTGCCCGCATGATTCCGCAAAGATACTTAATGTGCGGACGGGGATCGTCGGCGATGCACGCAAGCAGGGCAGAAAGCGAGATGGCGGTCATGTCATTCTGAGTGGCCTTGGCAATTGACTCCACCCTTCCTGCGAAAGGCCGGGCAAATGGCCCGTAGTAGGCCAAGCGTGTTATGCGCGCTGAGAGATTGCAGTTGGCCGGGGGGGCAGGAATATCCTTCTCGAGTCCGGCCACAAGCCGAGCGGCGGCCCTCTTGACTGACTCTGCCAGGTCCGAACCGAGACCCGGTTTCGACGACTGCAGTTCGACAACAATCTGTGCGGCGACTGCATCGAGGTAAAGTGTCTCACCTCCAACCTCGGCTTGTTGATCGGACTCCAGCGCCTCCCGCAGAATCCCACCGGCTTTCTCCGGTGAAATCTGCACAAGGTAGCGCAGTAGGATCGGATCTTTCTTTTCCGATTGCTTCCAGGTTTGCAGCATCGGTTCGAAGAGGCTGGGTTCGCACACGTTCAGATGCTGAAGTATGCGAATTGCCCTGCTTTTCCGCTCCGGATCGCTCAGTAAGGTGAGGACATGCGGTATCGCATCGGGGCCGATGCTCTTGAGTGCATCCTCGGCTGCGGCACAAACCCCGTCGCGGTTGTGCTTGTCAGGAACAGCCAGATTCCGTACCAACGCGGGAATCGCTGTTGACGCAGCCGGACCAACTCGTCCCAGGGCGCGCGCCGCCCTCTCTCTTACAAAGTAAAACGTCTCCGATTCGCGCCCCAGTGCTCGCACCAATGCACGGATGGCTTCTGGCCGATGGCTGCCAATGGTCTCCATCGCTTTTGCAATAGCTGATTGAAGATCGGGCTCCGTACCTTCTCTCTCCAAGACCGCGCTCATGACCCCTATCCCGGCCTCACCGAGTTCCGCCAACATTTCTGGAAGTACGAAGGTACGGCCTGTCCATCGTTGGCCGATAGTTCCATCGAGCGCGCCAAACAATGCACGGGCAGCATCATCACTGTGCATGTTGACAAGGGTCTTGACCGCCTGTTCTCGGTCGTCATCGCCATTTCTTACTGTATTCGCGAGGCCTTTAACATGCCGTTCCATTAGGGTTTGTAGACGTCTTGACGCGGCTTCCTGCACAGAAGGATCCTCGTCGGTTCGCGAAATACGATCGAGAAGTGTCTGGTCCTCTAAGCTGGATATACCAGCTTTTCGTACCTCGGGATCTGAGCGCTGCCACTTTGGTTTGAGGAAGTCAAAGAATGCCACGGTTCATTCCTCCTTCTTGTCTGGCGAACATTGGTCACGTTGGCCCGCCCAACACCCCAAACCCGGTTTGAAGTACCGCATAACACGCCCGCGAATGCGGGTGCGGTTCGCTCCTATGTTCCTGTGCCTTGACTCGGATTCTCGTTGTGTGCATCGTCAGTCCCTGTGCTGCGCTGTCAAGTCGCTTCAGAAGATCGGCATATCGGGTGAACGGAACGGGGTTCGGGGTTCGCGCTTGGGCGACGGGGGCCGCAATCCGCCGGATTGCGCCACATTGTGCAGTCTTGGACACGATGAACGGCAGGTTTGAGGGTATAGGGTTCAGGGTAACGGCGCGGCGGCGGGGCGGGGCGCTGCGCGCTGCGAGCGGCCCGAAAAGTACGAGGCTGGGCAGGGCACCAACCCTTGGAGTTACGGCCGCGTCGCGCTTGCCGTGGCGGGGGCGCACGCCGCCGATGGCGGTCCGCTTGCTAACGCGGGATCGTCCTTCGATTCGAAGATGGCCTTGCCGCATTTCTCGGTGCCGCCCGCGGACTTGGCCAGCGGGGCCAGGAGGAAGTAGTTGAGCTGCGGGTTCGTGACACGGGTCCAGACTCGGCGCGGGATCTTCTTGCCGCCATCGTGGCAGCCCGCGCAGCGATTCTTCGCGACGGCCTGCAGCGTCTTGTCCAGGTCGGGCGGGTACATGCGCCGGCATCCCTGGTGGTTGCCATACGTGAACAGGCTCGTGCCATAGTACGGGACGTTGAGGTCAATCCAGGCCAGCACGCGCCGCCGGCTCTTCTCATCCATGGCCACGCGCGCTTTGCCGTCCTTGTCCGGATGGCCCGAGAGCACGATGTCGGCCAGGTCGCTGGCGGGGGAGCCCCAGGACTTCGGCGCGACGATCAGGATGTTGGCCTCGCTGCCGTTCTCCGTGCAGATCCAGCTCGTGTAGCGCTTGGCGGAAGTGCGGCGGTTCTCGCGCGCCAGGGTCTCGTAGGAGACGTTGAAGAAGTCCGTCAAGTCGCCGCTCAGGTCCACGCCTTTCTGCGGATCGGCAGCGTTGTGGCACTGCACGCAATGCTTATCGAGCACCGGCTGCACGACCTGCGCGTAGTTGAAGCCGGCCAGACCCCATTCGGGCGGCTCCGGCCTCTTCGGCTCGGCGCCGTTGAGGTAGCCGGCAACCCGGTTCAGACGCGGCGTCTGGTTGCGCGGCTCGTGACAACCGATGCAGCCCTGCACTTCGCCGGGCATCAAGTGCGTGAAACTGCGCATCCGCTGCACGGCGCGGCCCTCGGCGTCCAAGGCCATGAAGTAGATCGGCATGCTCGTGGGAACCTTGAAGTACGCCGAACCGTCCTCGGCCACGGGCACATAGCCCCAGACTTTCTTGGGCGCGTAGGTCGCGCCGCAGGAAACCACCGGGAACTGGAAGCCGAAGGCCCTCTGGTCCAGGCTCGCGAGACGGCTCTTCTCGATCTCCTGCACGATGCAGAGCTGCTTGACCTCGCCCCGCTTCACCTGCGGCTCCAGTCCGTTGTAGACGTCCTGCAGGTAGACGGTGGCCCACTCCTCTTCCCCTTTTTCCTGGAGACCGGAGTTGCGGACGGGCGGCCTGACGCGCGGCCGCAAGGGCACGGGGGTGTAGAAGCCGATGCCGTTCTTCGGGGCCAGAAGGTCGCACTTATCGGTGCCGTCGTAGTCGCGAAGCATGATGGTGCCGCGGCGGGAGACGAGGAAGTACTTCTCGTCAACCGGGCAGGGGTTCTCGTAGGGCCCTTTGATGAAGTTGCCGTCGCCCTTGTCAACTTTGCCGATGTTGACTTCGGGCGTCAGGTTGCGGATCGCTTCCTGCGCGTTGACGCCGTAGGCCGGGTTGATGATGCCGATGGCGCCGCGGCAGGGGCCGTTGTGGGCTGTCAAGGTGCAGAGGATTGCCGACGTGCCGGGGATCGGCCGCGGCTCCATGAACGTCGCCGGGCTGAGCACGCGGTTGCCGTAGAAGCCCTGCAGGTTGGTACCGTCGGGGTTGATGGTCCAGAGGCTCTGGATGGGGATGGCGGGGCGGTCAACGTATTCCCAGCGGGAGTACATGATCTTGCCGTCGTTCATCACGGCGGGCGTGAAGTCGTTGAGGTAGTTCGCGGAGAGGTGCCGCACGTTCTTGCCGTCGCGGTCCATGCGGTAGAGCGTGCCCACGGGCGACGTCCAGCAATATGCGAAGTGCGGCTTGCGCGTGGAAAGGAAGCCGATGCCGCCGTCGGGCAGCCAGCAGGCGTTGAAATCGTGCCAGGGATCGTTGGTGATCTGTTTCAGCCCCGTGCCGTCGGCGTTGATGCAGTAGAGGCGGTAGGGGTCGTTGCCGGTCTTCTTCCAACTGAAGAGGATCTCCTTGCCGTCATAGGACACGTCGCAGTCCAGTATCTGACCTTGTGGCGAAGCGACGAGTTCCTTCAACTGGCCGCCTTTCTCGTCGGGCGTGCAGAGGCACAGGCCGCCGCCGGGCGAGAAGCCTTCGACGTGGTACGTGTAGACGTGTGTGGGGTTGAGTTCGCGGCGCTGGATCGCCACCAGCGTGTTGAAGCCCAGTTCGCCGGCCAGCAGTTGCTGCTTCAGCACCGAGGGCTTCGGCGCTTGCGGCGGAGGCGGCACGGCGGAGAAAACCTGGACCTCTGACGCGCCCGGGTTCATGCCGCCGTACGAGCTGGTGAACTTGATGAGCAGCTTGCCGGCCTTGGTGGGAGCAGGCAGCGTGATCCCCTGCGGGCCGGACTCCATGGCGAGGCCGCCCTTCGCGACGGGCTGCGTGGCGCCGTCGAGGAAGACCTCATAGGTCTTCCAGCATTCCTCCATGAACCACGCCGTGCGGCCGAAGTAGACGAGGTGCGCGATCGTGACGGGGGCGTCCCACTGGAAGGTGAGTTCCGCGCCGTTCTTGTGCGTCTCGCCCTTGACGCACCAGGCCTGGCGCAAGTCGTCGTGGCCTCCCGCATCGGGGATCTTGCCGTCGGCGACGAACTTGGCGAGGTAGTCCTGGCTGTATTCGGAGTTGGCGGAGATGCGGGCTTTGGGCGCGAGGTTCTCAAGTGGGGCGGCCGGCGCCTCGCCGGCGCGCGCCGTGAGCGCCAGAAGCGTGGGCAGGAGGCAGCACGCGAGGAGTCGCCACGAGCGGAGAAGGAGTTGGCGGCTTGAGGTACAGGGGCGAGGTCTCATGATTCGGCACCTCCGGGCTTCGCGGTCTCTCAGTTACCAACTCCCGTGCGCATTACCAGCGCATTCCGGCTTCAGGCTTTTGCCAATCCTGCCCGGCCAAGATATACTGACGTTGCAGCGTGGGCTTGTGACACGCGGCGAAGGAGGGATGGGTGCCACATTCTGAAACCGGTGCCGGTATCATGCCAAACTCAGACGCTTCGGTTTCCCCGAGGTTACTGCTCAGTCCAACGCCCGAACAACTGCCCCTGGAGGACCTAACGGCGGACCCCCTGCTCCTGCAGGCCCGGCGCGGAATGCACGCGGGCATGAGCGTGCCCATGCTGGGCGAGTTCCCCATCCTGCGGGTGCTGACGACGGGCGGCTTCGGCAACGTGTATCTTGGCTGGAACCCGCGCCTGAGCGCCCATGTGGCGGTCAAGGTCCTGTGCCCGGCAGCAGCACGGCAGAGCGCCGATGGGTGTGAGTGGTTCGAGCGCGAGGGTCACGTCCGGGCCGGGGTAACGTCGCAGCACGTCGTGGCCAATCACGACGCGCGTGTGGATGCGGCCAGCGGCCTGCGTTATGTGGTGACGGAATACTTCGGGATCACCGCCCAGGCGTACCTGGATGAAGTCAAGCAGGCGGGGCGGCCGGGCCTGAAAGAGGAAGAGGCGCTCGCCACCTCCATTGCGGCGACGAACGGCCTTGTGGCCCTGCACGCCGCCGGAGCCAGCCACGGCGACGTGAAGCCCGCCAACATCCTTCTGCCCGTCGAGGGTACCAAACGGCCGCCGCAGTGTGAGCGCGCCAAGCTGGCCAGCCTGGGGCTGGCCCCGCCGGAGAAAGGGGGAGAGGCCGGGCAGCGCGCCGGCACACTCCTCGACATCTACGGCATGGGAGCAACCTTGTACGCGCTCCTGTGCGGCCGGCCGCCGTTCACGGGGGATGCCGGCGAGGCGGGCCGCTCCGGCATACCGGCCTGCGAGGAGGCGCTGGTTCCGGTCTATCGGCTGCGCTCGGACGTGAGCGGCGAGACGGCCGTGGTCGTGGAACGTTGCCTGGCCAGGAAGCCCGAGGAGCGGTTTGCGGGCGCCGAGGAGCTTGCGGCAGCTCTGGCCATCTGCCAGGCGGCCGCGCACGACAGGCTGGCGGAGTGGGCGAAGACGGTGCGCTGGGACCGGAAGCTCCCGCTCGTGACGCTCCGCCTCAAGCTGCTCGACCGCTGGCGCTACGGGATGCTCGTGCGCCCGGACATCGAAGCCGCGTTACGGGAGGAGTTCGGCTGGCCGCTCAAGCCCTCTGCGCTGGCCGTCTTCGCGATTGACGAGGTGGTGAGCAACGCTTTCGAGTATGGCTGTAAGCGCGCCCCCGACAAGGAGGTCACGATCAGCCTGGATATGCATACGGCCGGTGACGCGCTGGAGGTGGCCGTCACCGACCAGGGCGAGGGCTTTGACCTCGAACAAGAGCTGGCGGAGGGGCAGAAACAACAGGTGCTCCCCGGCCGCGGCATAGGTCTGACGGTGGTCAAATACTTGACGTCGAGTCTGACCACGGCGGACGGGGGCCGCACCGTGCGGGCTGTCCTGAAGCGCGGCGATCTCGAGGCCTGCCAGCCCATCTCCAACATCAAGTGGCCGGTCATAACGCGCGCGCCCGCTCAGGCGCGCGGATTCCCGTTTACGCCGTCGCGGGCAGGCGTGGCACCTCGCCCCGCTGATAAGGGGACCGGGCATCCCGTCCAGCAGGCCGCGCCGCCTGTCATCGCGGAGATCCGGGCCAAGGGCCTGCGACTGGAGCTCTTCAGCTTCGGGGAGAACTTCGGGACGGCGCGCGTCGCCACTATCCGGCAGTACGTGGTGGCGTATCCGGCGCGGCCCGGCACACCCGTGGCCGAGGAGCTTGAGCAGGCGATCACGAAGACCGTGGACGAGTTGCTCGGCAAGCTCCCGACAGTGGAACAGCAGGAAGACAGGAAGACGTACGGACGGCTGAAAGTCCCGACCATGCAGATCGCCGGCTTCCCGGACCTGGGCTTCGCGCTGGTGCGGCTATCGGGCTTGCTGGAGGGGGACATTGTGCCGATGTTCAGGGAGCGACTCCTCGCTCTGGTGCGGGCCGGGCGCACGCGCCTGGTGCTGTATATGGCGAATGTGTCCTCGATCCGCACGGAGTGGATCGGGGCCGCGGTTCCAGTGTGGGAAGCCGTTGAGAAAGCGGGAGGGGCTCTGATCATGGCGAGTCCCAGTCCTCATGCCTGGCAACAGGCCAGATTGGCGGGCTTCGACCAGTTGGTGCGGAAAGAAGACTGCCTGCTGCACTGTGTCGCCGAGGTCACCGCATGAGATTCTCTCTTCCACGCCTCATACTGCCGCTCCTGGCCGGCGCTCTCAGCCTGGTAAGCACTCCCACGGAGGCGTGCAGTATCCCGGTGTTCCGCTACGCGCTGGAACGGTTCCAGGCCGATCCCTACCGCGCCGTGGTCTTCCACCGCGGACCACTGACGCCCCAGGAGAAGGAATTGGCCGATGCGCTGAAGGCTCTGACCGAGGGCCAGGGCGCGCAAGCCAACGCGGAAGTCGAGTTCGTTGACCTGGCCGCCGCAACCGACGCGGCCCGGAAGCCCGAGTGGACGCCGCCCGAGGGCACGGCGCTGCCCTGGCTGGTGCTGACGTATCCCGACGGCCCGCTGAGCTCACCGGCCTGGGCCGGACCGTTCAAGGCCGACGCGCTTCGCGGGCTGTTCGATTCCCCCGCGCGCCGCGAGATAGCCGCGCGGCTGCTGAAGAAGGGCGAGTCGGCGGTCTTTGTGCTGCTGGAGAGCGGCCAGAAGGCATCGCCTTCACGACGCAGCGCGTCTCGCGGGACGATCCGGCCGAGAAACTGTTCGTGCAGATGCTCCTGAACATTGACAAGGAGGCGCAGAAGGAATCCGGCCCCCTGGTGTACCCGGTGTTCGGCCGCGGGCGGACGCTGGGCGGCCTGGCAGGCAAGGTGCTGGAGGCCGAGAGTTTGCGGGAGGCGTGCGAGTTCCTCTGCGGGGCGTGCATGTGCAGCATCAAGCAGCAGATGCCCGGCATGGACCTGCTGCTGAGTGCCGACTGGAGCGCGCTGGGCACCGATCAGGCGTTCAGCGCCATGCCGCCGCTGCTGCAGGGCCTCTCTCCGCTGGCTCAGGCCGCGGCCGGCGCGAAGGCGCAGCCGGGGGCCGTGCCGGCGCGCGCGGCCGTCGCGGTCGAGGAGCGCGGGGGTCTTCTGCAGTGGGTGCTGGCGGCGGTACTGGCCGGCGGCGCGGCGCTGATCGTCGTGCTGGGCCTTCTGCTGAAAGCCAGAGCGCGGAAAGGGCGCGAGTGAGATGAGTGCCTGGCGCCTGGTGCTGCGCGAGATTCTCTATCGGAAGATGAACTTCCTCCTGGGCGTGGGAGCGGTCCTGGTCGCGGTGGGCTGCGTGGTGGCCGCGATCTCGTTCCTGCGGCGGCACGATCTGCACACCGAACAGCGCGCCGCCGCGCAGGAGCGGGACCTGCGGACGAAGATGGCGGCGCTGGAGGACGATTACCGGAAGATCACCAAGGGCTTCGGCTTCAACATCCTCATCCTGCCCAAGGAGCAGAACCTGAGCGACCTGTACGCGGAGGACTTCGCGGCCAAGCACATGCCGGAAGCGTTCGCCGACAGGCTGGTGAAGGCCAAGGTTGCCTCGATCAACCACATCCTGCCCATCTTGCAGCAGAAGCTGAAGTGGCCGGAGCGCGAACGGACCATCCTGCTGGTCGGCACGCGCGGCGAAATCCCCGCGGCCGGCAAGGAGGTCACGGCGCCGCTCCTCGACCTCGTCCGGCCCGGCACCGTGGTCGTGGGGTACGAGCTGCATCGCAGTCTGAAACTCGCCGCCGGCGATAAGCTCACGCTGCTGGGCCGGGAGTTCGCCGTTGCCAGACTGCAGCCCGAACGCGGGAACAAGGACGACATCACGGTGTGGCTCAACCTCGCCGAGGCGCAGAAGCTGCTCGGCAAGGAAGGGCAGGTCAACGCCATCCTGGCG
>JAPLOD010000541.1 GCA_026692735.1 Planctomycetota bacterium
ATCGCCGGGCGCCGCGGCTGGCCGCTGACGGCGTTGCTGACGCCCGAGGGACAGGTCTTTGCCGGCGGCACGTACTTCCCGCCGGATGACGACCCGGCGTCGGGCCGGCCGGGCCCGCGCACGGTGCTGCAACAGGTGGTCCGTGCCTGGCGAGACGACCGCGTGCGGATGCGGCGTCAGGCGCAGGCGCTGGAGGATGCCCTGCGGAAGGCGAACGAAGACGGGACAACCGAGGCGGCGCCAGGCGGAAACAGCCACGGGCTGCCGGAACCCACGTCACCTGCCGCGCCGAAAGACCTGCTCCAGCGTCTCGCGCCCGTCTTGCAGGGCGCTCTCGATGCCAAGGCGGGCGGCTTTGTGTTCGGCGTGGTGCCACTGTCCGCAGACAGTGGGGCGGGCGGCGACGTCCCGAAGTTCCCCACGCCGCGCGCCCTGGACCTGTGCCTGGCGCAGTATGTGCGCAGCGGCGATACGGGCAGCCTCGCCGTCGTGACCGCCACGCTGGACGGCATGTTGCGCGGCGGGATCTACGACCACCTCGCGGGCGGCTTTCACCGCTGCTGCGCCGACCGCTGGTGGCGCCTGCCGCGCTTCGAGAAACTGCTCATCCCCAACGCGGAGCTTGCGGCTGCGTGTCTGCACGCCTGGCAGGTGACGGGCAACACGCGTTACAAACGCGCGGTGGAGGACACGCTTGCCTGCTGGACCACGCTGCAGGATCCCAGCGGCACGTTCTTCTACGGCTCGCAAGCGGGCGGGACATCGGACCTCGACGACAACGACTACTTCACCTGGACGATCAAGGAGTTCGAGGGGGTGCTGCGCGACGATGCCGACTGTCGCCTGGCGCGCGCGTTCTATGACGTGCATGAGGCCGGCGACCTGCCTGCCACGGCGCCGCAACGCAACGTGCTGTTTGAGGCCCTCACGCTTGAGGACGCCGCGCAGCGCGCCGGCGTGCCGCCAGGCGTTGCCGAAAAGCGCCTGCGGCGCTCCCGCGAACAACTCCTTCTGGCTCGCTCCCGGCGCCCCGCGCCGGTTCTGGACCGCAACGTGTATGTGGATGGCAACGCGCTCATGGCCGCGGCGTTCATCGAATCCGGCCGCGCGCTGGGCCAGCCGGCTCATGTCGAGCGGGGCGTGAAGACTCTTCGCGGCTTGCTGAAGGAAGCGTTCCCGGCTCCGGCGGAGAGCCACGAACGAGACGTTCGTGGTACCACGGGCGTCCCGCCCGTGGCGGAGAGCAATGCGGTGCATCTTCTAAGATCGGGGGACATGAACGGAATTCCCCCGGAATTCCGTATCGTGTCCCCCGATTTCGCCCTCGCGCAGGACGAAGCGGCGTTGCTCTACGCGTGTGCGCTGGCCTTCGAGGCGACGCAGCAGAAGGAGTTCGCCGATGCGGCGGAAGCCGGACTGCGCCGCCTGCAGCAGAGCTTCTGGGACAAGGAGCGCGGGGGGTACGACGATCGCGTGGCGCCGGCGAGTAAGCTGCTGAGCGGCGGGAACTGGCGCGTGAAAATCTGGCAGGATACCGAGGAGCCGGCGGCCAACGGCCTGGTGGCGCTGGCCTGCGTGCGTCTCGGCGCGGCGACGGGACGCAAGGAGTTCACGGACCGCGCGGCGAGCATCGTGGCGGCGTTCGGCCCGACGTTAGAGAAATCCGGCCCCTACGGCGCGACGTTGAGCTGCGCGGCAGACGGCGTGCAATACGGGCCGGTGCAGATGCAAGCAAAGACGAAGCCCGAAACCCGAAACCCTGAACCCTGAACCCTTTCCCTCTTGGCGTCCTTGGCGTCTTGGCGGTTCACTTACGAGGACCGTTATTCGATGTGATTGCTCCAAGATCAACGCGGTTTTCCATTTCGGGGATTCCTCCGGATTTCGGATTTCGGAATCTGGAACTTTCCGCTAAGACTACACACCATACGGGACCAACCGGCAGGCGGGAGCGCCGGCATCTTGCCGGCAGACTTGGAGCGCCGGCATCTTGCCGGCAGATGTGGGCAACGGGCCGGCGGGACGCCGGCGCTCCCAGTCGCGAGGTAAGAAAGGGGGCGACAGCATGGCCACGAAGGATCTCGGCAAGGCGTACCTGGCGAACGTCCAGGCGAAGCTCAGGGCCGTCGAGGCGCGCCAGAAGAAGAACATCCGCACGGCCGGCCGGTGGATTGCCGACGCGTGCCAGCAGGACAGACTCGTCCACGTCTACGGCGGCGGCGGGCACACCTGCATGATGGTCTTTGAGATGTTCTTCCGCGCGGGCGGACTGGCGAACATCAACCCGATCATGGGCCACGACATCAGCCCCATGTGCCAGGCGCTCAAGTACTTGGAAGTGGAACGCACCACCGGCTACGGCAACTGCCTGATCCGGTACTACGAGGTCGGCACAGGCGACCTGCTGATCATCTTCCACAACATCGGCATGAACCCGACGACGATTGACGCCGCGGACGAGGCGAAGAAGCGCGGCGCGAAGATCATCGCGATCTCCTCCAACCAGTGGCGCAGGAAGCTGCCGCTGAACCATCACATCCGCCATCCCAGCAAGAAGCACCTCTTCGAATTCGCCGACCTCTGCATTGACGATGACAATCCGTTCGGCGATGCGGATTTCTACGTGCCCGGCTTCAATGTGCCCGTCGCGCCGACTTCCACCATCGTGGACGCCTTCATCGCCCACCGCATGGTCATGGAGGCCGTGGCCGAGATGAAGAAGCGCGGCATCGAGCCGCCGATCTTCCGCAGCGCCAACCTGCCCGGCGGCGACGAGTTCAACGCGAGGCTGCTGGTGAAGTACAAGCCGCGCGTGAAGGACCTGTGACGAGTGACGGGTGACGGGTGACGAGTCGTTGATTCCCATACCTTGAGGGCTTATCATGGCGCCGGTTGCCAAGGAGGAACAGTCGTGATCCTCGACTACATAACTAGAGCCATGAAGCACGCGAAGTACGAAGTGCTCTCTGACGACGGCTCCTTCTACGGCGAGATTCCCGAGTGTAACGGCGTCTACGCTAACGCGCCAACGTTGGAGGAATGCAGAGAGACGCTCGCCGAAGTGCTTGATGAATGGATCGTGTTCAGGCTTCATCGCAACCTCCCGCTCCCGGTCATTGACGGAGTCGGGATTGTCATTAAGGAAGTCGCCTGACCGTGCCGCCGTTTGGTCCCATAAAGCAGCGTGACCTCGTGCGCGCGTTGCGCGCGTATGGCTTTGAGGGACCCTTCAGCGGGGGAAAGCATCCGTTCATGGTGAAGGGTGACATAACTATCGCCATCCCTAATCCACATAGACAGGAGATCAGAAGGGAGTTGTTGGCGCGGATACTGCGCCAGGCGAGCATCAGTAGAGAGGAATGGGAAGCGCTGTAACGGGCGGCGAAAGGCTCACGGGACAACGGGACACGCATGGGCATGCGTAAGGAGGGCGGGGTGGGGAACAGTCCGGCGGGGCAGTACATCAGCGCAATTCGGAAGAGCGTCGCCGCCATCAGGAAAGACCTGCCGGCGCTCACCGCCATGGGCGAAAACATGGCCGCGCCGCTGCTGGCCGGAAGCTCATCCAGAGCAAGGCGCGCTTGTTCGCCATCGGCCGCAAGGACGAACTCGCGTCCCTCGGCCAGCTCGGCCGCTTCGCAGGCTTCACCGGCGGCGCGGCGGCGGGCGACGGCTTCTATGCCGCGGGTGCCTTCAAGCCGCTGTGTCCGCTGCGCCCGTTCGAGCAGATCGTGCGCGCCTGGGTTACCACCGGCGAGCTCATCGGTGCGTGCACGCGCGGCGGCAAGATGCCCATCATCTGGATGAGCGTCTGGTTGGAAGGCGCGTTCGCGCGCAACGCGAGTTTCATTGAACATAGCAACACGCTGGAACCGTGGTCGCCGCCGTTCTTCCATAAAGACCGCTACATCCCGCCGCTCCCGCGCGGACACCTCGGCGGCGAATTCCTCGCCGAACTGGAACGCATCCTGACCGTCATCGGCGCGCAGCAGGCCGCCCTGGCGAAGGCCGGACAGTGGATGGCCGAGGCCAAGAAGAAGGGCAAGCGTGTGTACGCGATTCTCGTCGGTCACAGTTACCCCGAAATCCTCGAACGCCCCAAGGACTCCGACTACCCGATCGAATGGGGTCATTCCGTCAGCGACCTCACCAAAGCCGTCCCGGCCGGCTACGGCGCCGGCGATGTGGTCATGCACCTCGGCTATTCGCCCGTGAACGTGGCGCACGTGCAAAGCATCCTCAAGCGCGGCATCCGCTTCGTCTACACCACGCCCTACGGCCGCCCGAAGACGCTCAAGAGCCATCCGAACCTGATCTGGCTCGACTCCCCCTGGCGTCCGACGGACCAGAGCATAGACATCCCCGCGTACAGCGCGCGCGTGCTGCCCATGAGCAGCTCCGCCGGCTCGGCGGTGTACTTCTCCATGCTCTGCGAAATGGCCGAACGGATGGGCTGGAAGACGCGCCAGTGATTTCGGATTTTGGATTGGCACCGTCCGTTCCGTCAATCCGAAATCCGAAATCCGAAATCTAAAATCACACTTTGTGGCTTCCCCGTTATGCCGGCGGTTGGTATGGTCAAGGTATGCTGACACCTGACGACTCATCCCCCGTGCCGGCGTGGCGACGATACCTGGCGTACGCCACGGTGGCCTTGATGCCTATGAGCGTGGATGTCCAAAGACTGCTCAAGGTTGTGGATGTCCCAAGACTGCTCAAGGTTAAGGGGCCGGTGTACTTCTCGCCGCTCGATTTCCTTTTGCCCATCCTCTTCTTGCTGATGCTGGCCGATCTTGTCGCGAAACGGCCGTGGGCGCGCTTCAGGTCTCCGCCGGTGGCGGTGGTCTTGTGGGCGGGACTGGCCGTGCTGTCGTGCGTGTGGTCCGAGGGCTTCCCGGCTCTGGAATCGCTGAAGACGTGCGCTCGCGGGGCGCTGAACCCTATGCTGTTCGGTGTGGCGGCGGTGTGGGTCTTCCAGAATCTGCCCGCTGATGCGGCGGAATACCGCCGCGTGGCGCTGGTGCTTGGCGCCAGCTTCAGCGTCTGCGTGCTGATCGCTCTGAAGCAATACGTCGGGCCGCCGGGCCTGCCGTACGATCCCACCAACCCAACACAGGACCTCGGCGGCGTGACCAACGTCCGGCTGGGCGGATGGTATGACTTCCGCGGAGTTCTTGGCGCGCAGGTGGCGCTGCTGGCGCCGGCCGCTGCCGCCTTCGCGCTGCTCGACAAGGACGCTGCCGTACGCTGGGCGGCGGGCGGCGCGGCGGCAGTCGCGCTGTGCGTGACGGTTGCCGCGGGCGGTTTTGCCGGCGCAAGCTTGGGCGTTCTGGCCGTGGCCACGGCGTATGCCTTCGCGCGCAGCCGTCTGACCGGGCTGACGGCGGTGGCGATCCTGCTGGCCGTCGTAGCGGTCGTTCTGCCGCGGTTGCCCCGGCACAATGATGAGGTGCTGTTCAGAGGCTTCGCGTTCTTTGCCGATGATGCGGGAGCCAGAAAGCCGACCGCGCGGCTTCGGCGCGCCCAGGCGGAGCTTTCCCTGCTGGCGGCGCCGAGCGACCCGCGAAACGAGGAGAGCCGCCCCAACTGGGTCTTGGGTGTTGGAGCGGGGCGATACCAGAAGCAGATCAACGGCTTCTACTACGACCCAGTGTACTCGAAGCCCGGACGGCCGACGGACGACGAGGCGGCGTACGACATGGAAGCCGACGAGCGCTTCACGTTCGGTTTCCTGGAGACCGTCGTGGTCGAGCTGGGCCTGCCGGGACTGGTGGCTGTTCTCTTTCTGTTCGGGGCGTGGATTCTGTCCGCACATGGCGCCTTTGTGCGCCTGAGCGCGAACGCGCAGTCAACGGCAACGCCCGCAGGTGGCACAGAGCCGATGCTGGCGCTGGCGGCATTCGGCTCGGGGTGCGGGGCGCTGGTGGTGAGCGTGTTCGCGAACCCGGTGATCCGGGGTGTGGGCGGCAGCTTTGCGTTCTTCTTCGCTCTCGCGCTGTGTGCGAAGTGCTGGTCAGACGCGCTCCCGGGCGGCATGGCGTTTGCCAAAACTCCGCCTGGAAGTGACGTCCCCGGAGCACCGAGGGGCAACGATGACCAGACTTCACCGGCTAAGGCGCAGTAGCAGCATTTGCATCCTGGCGGCGGCGTTCGTTCTGGCCGGCGTTTCGGCCGCAGCGGCGGAGCAGCCGGTCGTTGAGTGGAGTGTGCGTCCGGCGAGCGTCACGGCGGCGCGTGGGCAGGCGATCAAGGTTGAGGTCGTTGCCGCGATTCCCGACGGCTGGCACATCTATTCCACGAAGCACTATGGCGCGAACGGCCCCGCAGTGTTCCCGACGGCGATCTCAGTTGGCTCCGGCTCTGTTGTCAAGGTGGCCGGCGAGATTACGTACCCAAAGCCTACGCTGATCAAACAAGACGCGTTCGACGTTGAAATGTTTGAGAAGTCCGCCACGTTCGCTGTTCCGCTGCAGGTGAACGCGGACGCCAAGCCGGGCGACTATAAGGTCGCACTCACGGTTGACTCGCAGATCTGCAGCGACACGGCCTGCGTTCCGTCATTCGGCAAGACCGTGAGCTTCGCGTTGCGGGTGACGGAAGAGCAGGCGGGAGCGGCGCCCGCCGCTGCCGTTAGCGCGCCGGCGTTCGGCACGCGCGACGAGATCGAACGCGCGCGTCAGAGCGGCCTGCTGGCGTACCTGGTACTGGCGCTCAGCATGGGCGCGGCGGCGCTGCTGACGCCGTGCGTCTTCCCGATGATCCCGATCACGGTGAGTTTCTTCACCAAGCGCAAGGAGACGTCGCGGGCGCGCTCGATCCGGGATGCCGCGGTCTACGCGCTGGGGATCGTCCTCACGTTCATCGGGCTGGGCTTCCTGTTCACGCTGCTCATGGGGGCGACGGGGATCAGGGATTTCGCGGCCAACCCGTGGGTGAACCTGTTCATCGCGGCGGTGTTCGTTGTCTTCGCGCTGAACCTCCTCGGTTCGTTCGAGATCCAGTTGCCCGGTTTCATCCTCGAGCGGCTCAGTTCGGCGTCGCGCCCCGGCCAAGGCATCGGTGCGGTGCTGCTGATGGGGCTGGTCTTCTCGCTGACGTCCTTCACCTGCACCGTGCCGTTCATCGGCGCGGCGTTGTTCTCGGCGACGCAGGGGCAATGGTTGTGGCCGCTGGTGGGTATGTTCGGCTTCGCGACGGCATTCTCCGCGCCGTTCTTTGTGCTGGCGCTGTTCCCGCCGCTCCTGAAGGCGCTCCCGAAATCGGGCGGCTGGCTGAACTCGGTGAAGGTCGTCATGGGGTTCCTGGAACTGGCCGCGGCGATGAAGTTCCTGAGCCAATCGGACCTCGCCTGGCGCTGGGGCTTTCTCACGCGGGAAGTGTTCGTCAGCGTCTGGATCGCCCTGGCCGTGCTGACGGCGTTCTATCTGCTCGGGCGCATCCAGTTCCCGCACGATACGCCGCTGCCGCACATCGGCGCGGTGCGCGCGCTCTTCGCGACGGCGTTCCTCTCTCTCGGCTTCTGGCTGACCACGGGGCTCTTCGGCCAGCCGTTGGGCGAACTGGACGCCTATGTGCCGCCAAAGCCGTATCCCGGCCAGGAGGTCACTCCGTCCGGGACGGGCCCCGCCGCTGGGGCCGGGTTGACCTGGCTCGAGGACTGGGACTCCGCGCTGGCCGAAGCGCAGCGTTCCGGCAAGCCGCTCTTTGTTGACTTCACGGGCTACACCTGCACGAACTGCCGCTGGATGGAGACGAATATGTTTTCCCAGCCGGAAGTCTCGCAGTTGCTCACCGGCTTCGTGCGCGTGCAACTGCATGCCGACGGGCGCAAAGACGCACACGAAATCGCGCGGAGCCTGCGCAACCGGAAAATCCAGGAGGAACGTTTCAAGACTGTTGCGCTGCCGTTCTACGCCATCATCTCGCCGGACGACAAGGTCCTCGCCACGTTCCCCGGTCTGACGCGCGACGTCGGCACTTTCGTCGCATTCCTCAAAACGGGGAAGTAGGACTCGGGGCTCGTAGGCCAAGGTCGCCCGCTTGTCCGGCAATCCGGTCACAGCCAGGCTTCGGCAAGGTCGCGCCAGGCGGCGGCCGTGAAGAGGCCGCGCGTGTGGAAGAAGACGGTACGGGCGGCGCGCAACAGCGGGTTGGAGAACGCGGCGACTTCCTTGACCAGCAGGCCCGTGGTGTGGGGCGTCTGGCCCGGGTCGGCCTTCCGTTCCAGGACGATCGTCCGCAGACCCCGCGCCGCGGCCGCCTGCGCACAGGCCAGCCCTGCGAAGCTTCCGCCCACAATGGCCACGTCGGCAGTGACATCCATCATTTACTTTGTAGCACAAAGCTAACACGGGGCAAGCGCTTTCCTGGCGCGCGGCGGCCGGTGGGTGCATCACCGGACTTGCGCCCCGGATGGGGCGCCGCGTGAATAGCCGGGGGCGGCAGCCCCCGGAGAGGAAACCTCGACACCGTAAAGCCCTGTAAAGGGCGATCGTAAGCCACGGCCGCCCCGCCGGGGCTTGGGTCATGGACGCGCCCGCATACCGGGGGCTTCCGCCCCCGGCTACTGACGAACGGCCCCGCGGGCCTCACAGAAACTTCCCGCGCAAGTCCGGTGACGCACACCCGGCAGGCAAGCTCTACGGTATTGTTTTGCAAAGTGTGCGGAGGCGGGTATCCTCGCTGGCCGGAACAGAACACTGGGTGTCCTCAATGAGCACGGTTGACCCCTCTTCAGGCCAGGCTGCCAGCTCTTCTTTTCAGCTTTGGTACTGCGTCAAGTGCGCCCGCATGATCATGCCACCGGGCTCGGAAGGGACGATCCGCGAGGATGGCGAGCATCTGTGCGCCGCCTGCGCGCTGGCCTCGGCACCCGAGCCCGCAGCGGCCGCTGTAGCGCCCGCTGCGTCGCGGGGGATCTCCGCGTACGGTATCCGGCCCGCCAAAGCCGACGCCGCATCTGCGGTTTCCGAGAGCCGGCGTGTGCCTGCGCGTCCGCCCGAGGTGCCGGCGGCGCCGCGGCGCTCGTCCATGCAGTTGATGATCGCCAGCGGGTTGTTCGCCTTCGGTTTTCTCCTCTTCATCATCGTCCTGGTATCGCGGAGCGGGAGCGCACCCGAAACGGCTGCTGTGGTTCCCGACGGCGAGAAGCCGGCTCCGGCGCCGGCAGACAAGGCGTCGGCGCCGGGTCCTGCGCCGGTGACGCCGCCCGAACCGGCCGCGCCCGTGGGCGGTCCGCGATTCCTTGACCCTGTTGTTCCCAGGCCGGCCACGCCCGAATCGCCCGCAACGTCTCCGGCGATGCCCGTGCCTCCGATCACCAAGCCGGCCCCAGGCCCGGACCTCGTGCCCAAGACGGCTCCGGTTGTTACCGCGCCCCAGCCGCAGGAACCGCCCAAGCCTGCAGCCGCTACGGCTGAGCAGGTGCAGGAGATCAGCTCGGGGATGAAGAAGGCAGCCGAGCTCAGCGCCGCCTGGAGATACTCCGCGGCGCTCGCGCAGTTGGCCGCCCTGAAAGAGAAGTATGGCGCAGCCGCATGGTGGGAGGCGAACAAGGAGGAGTGGGCCAAGACGGAACGAGCGGTGCAGCAGCAACTGACCGAGTACAGCAGCGAAGCCGAGGACGCGCTGCGGCAGATCGCCAAAGCCACCGACCTGAAGCCCCTCGACAAGCTCCAGGCGGAATGGAAAGCGAAGGCTGGAGGGCCGGACGCGGGGGAGAGCGGCAAATGGACACGATTCGAGATCGTCTCCATGACCGCCGCCTCGGGCGCCAACTTCGCACGGCAGGACGACGGGTCCGTTCTGGTCAGCGGGAACAACCCGAACACGGACCGCTACACCGTCGTGGCGAAGACGTATTGGGCGGGTATCACCGCCTTCCGGCTGGAGGCCATCCCCGACAACTCGTTGCCCAACAGAGGACCAGGGCGTAGCACGGGTAACGGCAATTTCGCGCTCTCTTCGTTCACCGTGGATTGCGCACCGCTGGACAACGCGGGCAGGACGCAGCGTGTATCCTTCAACAAGGCCACCTGTACCTACGGCCAGCAGGATCATACCGCCACCGGGGCCATGGAGGGCCGGGGCGGCTGGTGGGACATATTCCCTGAGGTCGGCAAGCTGCAGGCCGCCGTGTTCGGGACCACGACGCCGGTGGGCTTCGAGAACGGCACGACCCTTACGTTTACACTGGACTTTCAGACGTCCCATCAGCAGCACAACCTCGGCCGCTTCCGCTTGCTGCTGACCAACGCCAAGACCCCGCCGGACGCGCAGACGCTGGCGTGGGAGGTCAACCCGGCCGGGCTGCCCGGGGACGAACTGGGAGGCAAACCGGCGCGCCAGGTGCTCGCGGCCATCGGCAAGGCGCGCACGCGGGTTGCCGAGCAACAACGCGAAAAGAAGCTCGCCGAGTTGAGCCCGCTGCTCGACACGCTCGAAAAACAGCTCAAGGCCCGGTCGCGCACGCTCGACCAGCTCGCGAAGGCGCTCGACGAGATTGACGGCACGTTGGCGCAGGACCCGGCGCTTGCCGAAAAGCTGTTGGAGCGCGTGGCCGGGCTCCGCTTTGACGTCACGTCGGCCAAGGAAGGCGAGCTCAGCATCTACAAGACGTTGGTCAAGCAACTGGGAACGGGCGCCGAGGTCCTCTATGACTTCTCGACACCGGAGCAGTTCCAGGCCTGGACCATGGACAAGCCCAATAACGCCGGCGACGTGGAACACGATCCCAAGAGCAAAACGGTGCGGGTCAAGACCGTCGGCGGCCACAATTGGGACGCCAGGGACCGCAGAGACACGCCCGTCTTCCGGCTCCCGTTCTACATGAAGCCCGAAATGTGGACCTTCGAAGCCAACGCTACGCTGGTCAACGACGCGAACAAAAAAGACAAGCCGGACTACGGCATCCTCGTCTGGGACGGGAGTTCGGCGGTCGTGCGCTTCAGCATCAAGGAGCAGGGGAAGGACATGCACGCGCTCGTGGCGCTGAGCACGCCAAGCAAGGAGAACCTCTGGCTTAAGCCCATCTCCCTGGGAGCCAAGCCCAAGGACCGCGTGCGGCTGCAAATGGCGTGCGATCAGCAGGGGACGATCATGTGCACGGCGGTCGCGCCGACGGGCTCGACGGCCCGGGTCGTCAACAAGGAGAAGATCGGGTTCGAACCGCGGTACTTCGGGTTCTTCGTGCGGACGAACGACGGCGGCGAGAACGCGTGCGTGGCGTTCGACAGCGTGAGGATCCTGGGCATCCCCAACAAGGAGAAGCTCAAGGAACTTGCCGACGCCGCACGCGCCACGGCCCTGATGGTCGCAAAGAACGCGCTCCTTCGCGCCAAGGGCGTGTCCGCCAACATCGCGCCGCTGGGCAAGGCGGCGAGCCGCTGCAACTGGCGCGTTGACGGCGCGGGGCACGAGGCCCCCGCGGCCATAGACAACAATATGGATACGTACTGGGACGAAGAGGACTGGAAGCCCGAATACCGTCTGGCCGTGTCCTTCGACCAGCCCCACGCAGTCAGCGCGATCAGCATTCGGGGCCTCAAGCAGCACGACTTCGCGCCGAAGGATTTCGACATCCTGGCTGACGACAAGCTGATCAAGGAGGTCCGCAACGCGCAGTACACCGACAACCTGCTGCGCGTCGAATTCCCCTCCACGCAGCTCAAGACGCTTGAGCTGAAGATCACCGGTTTCTACGGCGGGTCGCCCACTATCCGCGAGCTGGGTATCTACGAGCCTTGAACGGCGCGCCGTTGCCGGCAGAATGGCGCCACGGCAATCCTGGTCCATGCGGGCCTCCGGCCGCGCTACAGTGTGCATAGGGACAGAGACCAGCACGGATGCAGCTCATTTTCGAACAGATACGCACCGGGGGCGACCGCAACTTCGGGTATCTCCTGGGGGACCGCGCCGCCAGACAAGCCGTCTTGGTTGACCCGTCCTTCACGCCGGAGGCGCTTGTGGAGCGCGCCCGCGCTCAGGAGCTGACCGTCACGCATATCATCAATACACACGGGCATGGCGATCACACCAACGGCAACGCCAGGGCCGCACAACTGACGCGCGCCAGGATCGCGGCCCATCCCGACAGCAGCGTCAGGCCCGAGGTCCGTCTGCAGGATGGAGAGGAACTGGCGCTGGGCGCGCTGCGCCTGCGGATCATGCACACGCCCGGCCACAGCGACGATCATCTTGTCGTCTACGAGGAGACGTACAACCTGCTCATCACCGGCGACCTGCTGTTCGTCGGCAAGATCGGCGGCACCGCCAACGACGCGGACGCGCGCGTGGAATGGAACGTTCTGCGGCAGGTGATGGCCGCGTTTCCGGAATGGACGACGGTCTGGCCGGGCCACGACTACGGCGCGCGACCCAGCTCAACGCTGTACATTGAGAGGCGCGCCAATCCCTTCCTGCTGTGCGCCAACCTGAACGAGTTCCTGCGGCTGAAGGACGACTGGCCGATTTTCAAGGAGCGGCATGGGCTGAGGTAGCGGGGAAGAGTGGCGCGGTCCGGCACATGCCGCACCGCGCGCTTCCACTTGATTTTGTGCGCCGTCCCGTGTTTAACTTCACGCACCGCTGAGGGCGATTAGCTCAGCTGGCTAGAGCACCAGCTCGACAAGCTGGGGGTCACTGGTTCGAGTCCAGTATCGCCCACCATAACACTGAGTGCCAAACGAGGCCGACCACTGCCGCGCAAAGTCGGTTCGCTGCCATTGCATGCCTCTTGAAGAGACTGGATTGGCGGACCGCCGCAGGATACCATACCGGTCATTGCGAACCTGGCTTACGAAGGGCACGGCTGAGCCCGGTGAAGCGGTGAGCTCTGACAAAGGCTGGCGCCCCGTCCGGACGAGAGTTCGCGGAGGAGCGGTGAGTGTCAGTAAGCATCCAGTGTGAGTGCGGCAAGGCGTACGCGGTACGGGACACGCTCCGCGGCAAGAAAGTGAAGTGTGCCCAGTGCGGCAAGACGATCCCCGTGCCGCTTGAGTCACAGCCCGCGAAGGTAGCTGCCAGTCCTCCCGCGCCGCACGCTGCCGCACCTCGCCCGCCTGTTCAGCAGACGGCTGCCAGGCCGGCGACCCCCGCTGCACCGAAGCCGCCGCCGGTTCAGCCTCAGCCCGCGAAGGTAGCGACCAGTCCTCCCGCGCCACACGCTGCCGCACCTCGCCCGGCTGTTCAGCAGACGGCCGCCAGGCCGGCGACCCCCGCTGCGCCGAAGCCGAAGCCGCTGCCGGTTCGGCCTCAGCCCGCGAAGGCGGCGGCCAAACCTGTGCCGGTGCGTCCGAGTGGCGACCAACCGGCCGCCGGGAGCGCAGTTGCGGTCGCGCCCCCACCGACCGCCGAGGCCGCGACTGAGCGCGACGAAGAGCCACAGGATGAGGACGAGGCGGGCCCGGACGAGCAGGAGCAGGAACAAGAACAGAAGCCGCAGCGTGCAGCCGCTCGCCATCCGAAGAAGCCTCCCGCTGCCAGGCGCAGCGGGAACCGCACACTCATGACTGTGGCTGTGCTGTTGGTCGTTGGCTCAAGCATCGGGCTGGCGGCGTGGTACATGATGACGCGCCGGGGTAGAAGTGGCGAAGTCACTGTCGCGTCTGCTGGCGCATCCAGCGACGAAGGGCGGAGAACACCTGAGGACGGCGGCGGCACGTCCGCGGTATCGCGGACAGGGTCGCTCGTCACCTCGACGGCGGACAGAGGCCCGGCGGGCGAGCTGGCTGCCGGATATCTCTCGCCTCTGGCGTTAGTCGCCGACCGGGCGGGCAAGACCATCTACGTTGCAGAGATGACGGCCAAACAGGTTGCCGTGTTCGACGTTGCCGCGGGGAAGGTGACGACGACGATCGCCATGCCCGAGATGCCCGACGGTCTGGCCTTGGCACCGGACGGAACGCAACTCTACGTCACCGGCGCGGCGCCCGGAGGCCACGTGCATGCCATCAGTCTTCCGGACGGCAAGCTTTCCTGGTCCGTGCCCCTTGGTCACACGCCCAACGCTCCGGTCCTCAGTGCCGACGGGAAGACGCTGTACGTCTGCAACCGTTTCAGTGACAGCGTCGCAGCCATTGATGTGGCCGCGAAGAAAGTGGCCGCAACCATCCGCGTGTTGCGCGAACCGGTGGCCGCGGTCCTGACGCTCGACGGCAAGTGTCTCTTCGTCGCCAACTTAGTGCCTGTCGGGTCGTCGGACGGCGAGTACATTGCCGCGGGCATCAGTGTGATTGACACGGCCGAGAACAAGGTTGTGGCGACGGTCAAGCTTCTCAACGGCAGCAGCAGCGTGCGCGGCCTGTGCATCTCGCCCGACGGCAAGTACGTGTATGGCGTGCACACGCTCGGCCGCTACCAGGTGCCGACGACGCAACTCGAGCGCGGGTGGATGAACACCAACGCGCTCTCCGTGATTGATGTGGCTGGCAAGGCGCTGGTCAACACCGTCCTGCTGGACGACGTGGATCTCGGCGCGGCGAACCCGTGGGGCGTGGCTTGCAGCGCGGACGGCACATACCTCTGCGTTACCCATGCGGGCACGCACGAGCTGAGCGTGATAGACCGCGCCGCTTTGCATGGGAAGCTGACCAGGATCGCGGCGGGGGAAAAGGTATCGAATGTGTCCGTCTCGGCTGCGGACGTTCCCAACGACCTCAGCTTCCTCGTGGGCCTGCGACGGCGGCTGCAGTTGGCCGGCGAGGGACCGCGCGGCTTGGTCATCATCGGCACGAAGGCTTACGTTGCGGAGTACTTCACGGGGGCGCTGGGCGTGGCGGACATCAGCCCGGACAACTGCATCAGCGCCAAGTCAGTGTCGCTTGGCGCCCAGCCGGCCATGTCCGTTGTACGGAAAGGCGAACTGTTCTTCCAGGATGCCCGCTTGTGTTTCCAGAAGTGGCAAAGCTGCACCAGTTGCCATCCGGATGCGCGCGCCGACGGCCTCAACTGGGACCTGCTGAACGACGGCGTCGGGAATCCCAAGAACACCAAGAGCATGCTGCTTGCTCATGAAACGCCGCCGGTGATGAGCCTGGGCGTGCGCGATACCGCGGAAATGGCCGTGCGCGCCGGCATCCGCTTCATCCAGTTCGCGGTGCGCCCCGAAGAGGACGCGGTGGCAATTGACGAATATCTCAAATCGCTCAAACCGGTTCCCAGCCCCTACCTGGCGAACGGCGCGCCGAGCAAGGCGGCTCAGCGCGGGCAGAAGGTGTTCGAGCAGGCGAAGTGCGCCACCTGCCACTCTGGGCCGTTATTCACCAATCTCAAGCAATATGACCTCGGGTTGGCAAAGACGATGGACAAGGGCAAGCCCTTCGACACGCCGACACTGGTGGAGGTCTGGCGCACCGCGCCGTACCTGCATGATGGCCGCGCCGCGACGATGAACGACGTGCTCACCAAGTTCAACGCCGAGGGCAAACACGGCACCACGGAGAAGCTGAGCTCCGAGGAGATTGCCGACCTGGTTGAGTACGTGATGTCTCTGTGAGTCCATACGCCTCGAACGCTCAGTACGGATTGCTCGGCATCATCTCCCATGCCTTGACCACGCGCACCAACGCCTGGCCGCCCTGAGAGAACACCGACACGCCGATGCTGTCCGGCCGCGTGGGGTAGATTCGCCGCATGGCCGCCTGCCGGTCGTTGGCAAACGCCTCGACGACCGAGCGGTCAACGAACACGCGCAGCGTGAGCGTCTCCCCGTCCTTCAGCACGAACGGACCAGCCTCGACGTTCTTCGGTCCTTCGCCCAGACTAGCCTTGGTGACGTCTATCTTTAGTTTCCGGTCCGCCGCGTCGTAGTAGACCAGGGTTTGCTCCGCGCCGTCCGGCGAACGGCAGACCTTGACGCCGCACTGCTTGGCGCCCCGCGGCTCGATCTCGACCAGAAGCTCCATCGTGTTGCCCGCGATCTTGCCGAGGACGACCTCCTTGTCAGTGGCGATGGCGACGTTCTCGGCCGTCTGCGCGTTGTAGCGGAGTCGCTGGAGTTCCTCGACCGGGCGCATACGGAGCTGGCCGTCCTCGCCCAGCCACAGTTCGCGGGGCAGCGACATCTCGCCCGACCAGCCGCTGGCCTTGCGGGTGGCGTCAGTCCGGCCGTCGAAAATCCACGCCCACATGATCCGGCGGCCCTTGTCGTCCACGAGCGACTCCGGCGCGAAGAATGCGTTGTCGGCCCAGGTCATTCGGCCGTGGTTCTCCGGCTGGAAGCGGTCGTTCGCATACCGGCCGACGTAATACTGGCAGCCCAGGTTATGGCTGATGAACAGGATCATGTGCCGATCGCTCGGCGGTCCTCCTCCAGGCTTGGAGGGCAGCGGGAAGAAGTCGGGGCACATGTTGTCCTCGGTCTCCTTCGTCCACTTGCGGTCCGACTGGTAGAACGGATGCAGGTACGTCCACGTGGCGAGGTCATCTGAGGCGAACAGGTAGAGCGTATCGCCCAGGTGTTCGGGCTGCTTCCGCTTCTGTCCGAATTCCCGCAGCACCAGCAGGCTGCCGGTAAGCATGTAGTAGCGGCCGTCTTTGACCCAGATGGCGGAGGGATCGGCCGCGCCGTAGACTGTCTCCGGCTTGCCGTCGGCAGCGGGTAGAATGGTCAACCCGTGCTGAGTCTCGCGGATCACGGGATTATGGGGGCTCTTGGTCCAGAGGTCGAGGTTCTCGTCGGTGCTGGTGGCGATGCAGATGCCGCGGGGGTTGCCCAGGCCCCAGTACGTGACGGTCGGCACGCCGTTCTTGTCGAGAGAAGCCCCGCCGCTGAAGATGCCACTGTCGCCCTCGCCCGGTTGCAGGGCCAGCGGGTGTTGGCGCCAGTAGACCAGGTCCTTGCTGGAGACGTGCGCCCAGCAGTGGCCCTTCTCGGTCTGGACGATGTACATCAGATGGTAACGGCCCTTCCAGAAGAGGGCGCCGTTGGGATCGAACGGGCCGCACACTCCTTCCGGGGTCACGAAGTGATAGGCCGGGCGGTGCGGGTCCTTCAGGAGCTTCTCCCGCAACTGCCGTGCGTTCTCGATCAAACGGCCCATGTCCTCGGCTTGTGCCATGGATATTCCTCCCAGGCAGATCGTGGCGACTACCATCGCAAGGGCTTCCTTATGGCATACCATAGTCTGACCCTCTCTTCCGGCTGCATGCCGGCGCGACGCCGGCGGTACAGACTCAGTACGGGTTGGACGGGAACATTTTCCAGGCCCTCACCCGGCGCACCTTCGCGGCGCCGCCCTGGGAAAACAGGGACACGCCGAGGCTGTCGGCCCGCGTGGGATAGACCCGCCGCATCGCCGCCTGGCGGTCGTTGGCGAACGCCTCGACGACCGACTTATCCACAAAGACACGCAACGTGAGCGCCTCGCCTTCCTTGAGCGCGAACGGGCCGGCCTCGATGTTCTTGGGGCCTTCGCCGAGGCTGGCCTTGCGGACGTCTATCTTCAGTTTCTGGTCCACCGCGTCGTAGTAGACCAGAGTCTGTTCCGCACCGTCCGGCGAACGGCAGACCTTGACGCCGCACTGTTTCGCGCCCTGAGGTTCGACCTCGACCAGGAGTTCGATCGTGTTGCCGGCGATCTTGTCGAGCAGGACATCCTGGTCGGCGGCGATGGCGACGTTCTCGGCCATCTGCTCGTCATACCGCAGCAGTTGGATCTCTTCCACGGGCCGCATCCGCAACCGGCCGTCCTCGCCCAGGGAAAGCTCTCGCGGCAGCGACATCGTGCCCGACCACCCGTTGCGGCGATGCATCTTGAAGCCGGGCTCGTCAAAGATCCACGCCCACATGATCCTGCGGCCCTTGTCGTCCAGCAGGCTCTCGGGAGCAAAGAACGAGTTGTCCACCCAGCTCATCTTCTCGTGGAACGTCGGATGAAACTGCTCCCCTTTCCATTCGCCGAGGTAGTAGCGACAGCCGAGCGCGTGGCTGATGCACAGAAGCATGTGTGTGTTGCCGATCTTGAACAGGTCGGCGCAGGACACGTCCTAGTTAATTGACACGCCTTCAACGCTGTTGGCCATGAGATCGCCGACATACTTCCACTCGCCCCCCAAGCTGTCGGCCTTGGCGATGGCCGGTCGCTTTCCGCCGAAGATGGCGTAGTACGTGTCGCCTTCAAGCCACCCATACGGATCCCACGACTGATACTTGCCGTGATGCGGATCGCCCGGCGTGGTCTTGGGGGTAATGGGGTTGGAGTCCAGCTTCTTCCATTCGTTCAACTCATCGTCGAGGGCGACTGCCATGGCGTTGCCCTGGCCGACCTGGTGATAGCACATGGTCGGGCGGCCATCCTTGTTGATGAAGCAGTTGCCGCTGAACATGCCGGAGACCAACCCGGTCGGATGGTGCCGCCAGTGGAACAGGTCGGTGCTGGAGACGTGCCCCCAGTTGTGCCCTCGCCTGTCCTGGAAGATGTAGAAGAGATGGTGCCGTCCTTTCCAGTAGATGGCGCCATTCGGATCGAAAGGCATGGCGTAGTCTTCGGGGATCACGAAGTGATACTGGGGGCGGTACGGGTCGGCCAGGAGTATCGCGCGGAGCGCGCGGGTATCGGCGATGGGGTCGCCGCCCACACTGCCCGTAGCGCGGGCTTCCAGCCTGCCCCCCGGCCCGCCTTGCCATGTTGGCAACTCGCCGCGCCCGCTGACCAGGTAGCTGCCGGCGCCGTCCAGGTGGAGCTTGCCGTCGGCGACCTTGGCCTTGCCAAAGAGCTTAGTCTTGGGAAAGGTCCCCATGACGTCCTCGGCCTTGCCGCTGGCGAAATCCCACCACGCCAACGGCTTGGGATCGGAGGGCTGGTTTGGCTTCAGGGCGGCAATCTGCTCAGCGTTCAGTGGAATGTTGTAGATGCGGGCGTCCTGGATCGTGCCGGCGAACCAGCCGGCGCCTGCGCCGATGTGCCGCACGCCCATGACCGCGAAGGAGCCGGCGCCGAACTCCTGCAGTTGGTCAACCCGGTAGGCGGCGTACACCTTGCCGTCGCGATAGATGGTGACCTCGTTGCCCTTGTAGACGATGGCCATCTGGACCACGGTTTTCGAATCGGCCGTTTCGGCCGGCCAGCCGTTCTGGTCCTTGTGGGTTCGCTTGAAGAAGTCGCTGCCGGCCATCCACTTTCCGGCGGCAAGCTCGCCGAAGACGATCGCGTCGAAGCGGTCCTCCCCGTCCTCCAGCGTCAGAGCGCTGCCGCCGCGCTGCGTGAGATCTGCCGGCGAGGCCCAGACCACAAGCGTCTTCTCGCGGATGCTCTTGAAGCCGTCCACAGTCTCCTCCTTCGCTTGTGCGCGCCAGCCTATGACCAGCGGAGCGATCCCAAGCACAGTGAGAAGAGAGATCAGGCACGACCGCGATCCGCGCATCTTCTGCCCCCTTGCTGCCGGCTACTGCGCACACTGCCAAGCGTTGTCTTTGTAGCGCGATTTGCCCAATTGCGCCACCTCCCAGTTGCGGCTCTGCTCTTGGAGACCGTTTCAGAACGCATCACGAAAGTCACAATTCACAATGCAAAATGAAAAGTGACCGCAGCCAATCCTGAATTCTACATTCTGAATTTTGAGTTTTCATTCCGAGAGCGGGCCCTCTAACGGCATTGATGTCCACCCCTGGCCGACGTAGGCTGTGAAACCTGGAAGCTCGGCGTGATAACTGTTCGCGGTGCCATGTGACGAGGGCCATATTCATGAGGGGAAAGCCACCAAGGGTCAGGCATCTGCAGAGTGTCGCAGCCTGTCTGTCCGTTTGCCTGGCAGTATCCAGCGCCTGGGGCGCCGTCACCGCTCAGTACATCCGGGTCGAGAACCCCACCGGCTTCGTCATGGAGGTGCGGCAGGTCGAGGTGTACAGCGGCGGGAAGAACGTCGTCCTGCGCCATCAAGACATGGTCAGCGGCACCGTCCCGCCGCTGAAGGGTGATGAGCATCCGACATACCAAAGCATCGTCGTCAACGCGCCGCGCGAGGGCGGCGAGATCACCAACGGTGACACCAACGTCGCTCACCGGGCTTCCGAATGGCGCGCGTACGTCAACCCTATTGACAATGCTCCCGGCTTGAACCCGTGGATTGAGATCAATCTCGGCCAGCCGATGGCGATCGAGAAGATCGTCATCTACGGCTCGCGTTACCCCGAGCGCGTCTACATTGACAAGGGACACCGCGTCGTCTCGCTTCTCGATAAGGACCGCAAAGTGGTCTGGGCGGACAAGTGGCAGTATTACGATCAGAAGAAATACCCCAAGGGAGTCTTCGAATTCGAACCGGCGCCAAGTCAGGCTGGCAAAGGCTCCGTCGTCGGCATGGTCATCCCGCCCAAGGCGAGCAACTGGGTCTCCATGGGCTGGCTGCTGGACGCCGAAGCCAGCCAGCCGCCGCCGGACGCGGCGCGTCGGCAGCAGGTCTTTGCGGGGCGCAATTCGCCGGAAGAGATCAAGAAGCTGGCGGAGCGCGTCTTTCCGTTGCTTGATGAACGCATCCCGGAGATCGCTGCGGCGAAGCAGCTTCATGCTGCCGGCAAGTGCGCCGACGCGTTCGATGCCTGGAAGAAGTACTGGTTCGCCAAGATGGCGCGCGTCAACATGCATGCCGCCTTGCACGGCGATTTCATCAGCTACGACGCTCACGGCGACGACCTGCTGAACGGGCTGATGGTGGCGATTACGCCTGGCACAGCCAAAGCGATCAAGTACACGCCGGGCGAAATCTACTGGATCAACCTACCCGCTGGCAAAGACGGCCGCGAACTGAACGCCGCGCTCGATGACTGCAAGGCCAAGGCTGCCGTCGGCAAGGTGTCGTGGCCCTTGCTCTATTCCTACCGCCGCAACCCCGACCAGAAGTACATCCAGCGCTGGGCCGAGATCATGGACGACTGGGCGCTCAACTTCTTCGAGGACGCCGCAAAGACGCCGCACGAGGTCGAGGACCTCTTCACGTTCAACCCCTGCCATCCATGGGGCACGATGATGGAGGACCTCTCCGATATCGCCAAGGAACGGCCCGCGCTGGCCGACCTCATCCCGGCCACGACACTGGCGCGTGTCCAGCTCATCTGCCTGGAGAAGTACAGCACCGCCTGGTGGCGGCAGGCGCGCGAAACTGTGTTCAACCACACCACCGGCGGCGTCTACGCCTGGGACACCGTGCTGCCCTACATTGATGAGTTCCATCCCGGCCAGCGCGCTCGGCAGGAATGGCGCCAGGCGTTCGAGCGTTTCATGACCATGGCAACCGAGCCGGACGGTTCACTGACCGAGATTGGCGACGAAGGACACCAGGAGATTCCGGTGCTCTTTGGCTTCAACTTCCAGCGCGCGGACCTGAACAAGCCGGCCTGGTATACGCCCGGCTGGCGCAATCGGGCCATGGAATGGTACGACAACCTGCACTACTACATGTTCCGCCACCTCGCGCCGGGCGGCTATGAGCATCGCTTCGCGGTGGACTACCGGCCGAGCCGCTGGTACAGCACCACGATTCCCTATTTCCCCAATCACCCAAAGGCGCCGCCGATGCTCAACCGCGACAAGGAAGTCTATGGCAACCCGGAGGTCCGCCGCATGCTGGATGCCTGGGGCCACATCTCGTCCGGCATCCCAGCGCCCTCCGATCCCGCGCTCAAACCGATCGCCGATACGCAGAGGCAGAGTCAGGAGATCGTCAAGAAAGCGCTCGGCGACGACAAGCCCGGCATGCCGCACGTCATCTCCGACTGGATGCCCTACACGGGCGCCTACTACTTCCGCGGCAGTTGGGACGACGACGCTCCGTTCATCGGCATGATGGCCTGCGGCTCGCATGGCGGCTCCCAGGCGCCGCAGTGGCCGTACACCATGTTCTACCACTACGACTACCGCTATCCGCTCGTGGCGGCCAAACCCGTCCTGGTTGACGGCCAGCCGCCGGACTATCTCCAGGGCCGCCGCCACACCTTCCAGCCAGGCACCAAAACGATGGCGTTGACGTACGCCGACGAGAAGCCGGCCAAGCACCGCTGGCTCAGCACGAAAAACTTCGACTTCGGCGAAGCGTTCTTCACCGGCACGTATCTCGACTTCCCCGGCTTCAAGAACAACTGGGACTACGCCCTGCAGATGGCGCCCGACCGGCCGGGCATCAACGACGTGCGCAGCATGCGGCAGATCGTGCAGGTCCGAGGCAGCCGCCTGTTCATCGTCACCGACGCTCTCGCCGTCGCCGACAAGAAGCCGCACAACGTGGCCGTGCCGTACACGTTCTCGCTGTCGGGACGGATGAAGAACCAGAGCCGGCCTTTTGGCGCCGAGCAGTTGGTGATTGACAAGACGGGCCGCTTGAACAGCGACAACCCCGACGGCCCATCGGTCACGCTGTACCAGTTCACCGACCAGCCGCTCACCTACCAGCGCCGGCCCGAAGCGAAGCTCGACACGAAGAAGTACTCGCGCCGCCTGACCGATGCCATCGGCATCGC
Source organism: Planctomycetota bacterium (assembly GCA_026692735.1). GTDB lineage: Bacteria > Planctomycetota > SZUA-567 > H5-PLA8 > H5-PLA8 > JAPLOD01. Next base: position 22,451 of record JAPLOD010000541.1, read on the forward strand.
CGAGCAGCAGGTCTCCGCCGAAGTAAAGAGCGACCACCTGTCGCTGGTCAGCGTGATATCGTCCCGCGACAAAGGCGCGCAGGATCGCATCGCGTCAATCGAAGCCGCGAACCGCGGCAGCGAAGCCGTGGGCTTCCACGCCAAGCTGCAGGACGGCGGCGAAATCTGGTATCAGTCCGCCGGTCTGGCCGCGGGCAAGCTCACATGCGGCCCGGGCGCTGCGGAAGGCCAGGTGCTGCTTGTCGTGAAGGACAAGACCGGCGTCAGCGGCATCCTGCTGGGCGGCAAGTCGCTGAGCCTTGACGGCAAGACCGTCACCTTGCGCGAACCGGACTGTGAATTCGTCACGACCGCCGGTGGGGCAGACATTCCTGTCTGCCGAGGCATCTACATGCCCATTGATCCCGTCAGCTTCAAGCCCGGCCGCAATACCTTCGCCGACTCCGAGAAGGTCGAGATGGTCAGCGCGACGCCGAATGTGGAACTCCGTTACACTACCGACGGCACGCGGCCGACGCGCACATCGAAGCTCTACACCGGCCCGGTGACGATCACTGAGAGCACCGACTTCGCGGCGCGGGCGTACCGGCTCGGCCCCGACGG
>JAPLOD010000542.1 GCA_026692735.1 Planctomycetota bacterium
CGCCAAGGCGCCGCACTCCACACTACGACGCCGGCGCCAGGTTTGATGCCACATCCGTCTGGTACGCCTTCAGCGCCGGGACGATGCCGGCTGCCGCGCCGATGGCGATCATGCACAGCGGCGCGGCCACAAGGATGGAAACGCTGAAGGTATCCGTCACCTGGACTGAGGCCGCTTTCCAGAGGTCGAGCACCACGCCCGTCTGCGCGCGCACAATGGCCGAGGCGATTCCCAGGATAACGCCGTAGGCGATGAAGCCGATGATGCTTCCCATGGCCGCGATTGTGCCCGATTCGAGAACTATGGCCGAGAAGACGGTCCGCCGCCGCGCACCAAGCGCCCGCAGGATGGCGAACTCCCGGCGCCTCTCATTCATCGTGTTGTAGATGCTGGCCAGGATGGACCCCGCGGAGACGGCCACCACGAGGTACGCCACCAGAGTCAGGACTTTGTCCACCCAACCGATCTTGTCAAAGAGGTCGAGCATGGAGCGCTCAATGGGCCAGGCCAGGGTGGCCTTGTTGCCCTGGCGGTTGAACTTCTGCTCGAGCTGGAAGCCGGCCTGAGGGCTCCTGAACTTGAGCATCACGGCGCTGACTTCCTTCTCGCTGTCCGGGATTTCCTCGCCGCCCTTGGCTTCGAAGTCCTTCCCGCTGCCGCGCAACCAGTGGCCAGGCATGCGGAAGACGCCTTCCAGCGGAATCCAGAGCACGCGGTCCGAGGGGCTGTTCGTGGGTTCCAGCACGCCCACCACCACGTAGTTGACGGCGTGGCGCTGGCCTTCATCGGAGGTAATGCCGTGATAGGGGTTGAAGACGCTGCCTACGCGCAGGCGGGTGCGCTGCGCCACGAAGCTGCCAATGACCGCTTCCTGGAGGGTGGGATCGAAGAGGCGCCCGCCCGGCTGCAGCGTGAACTTGCGCCCCTCCTGGTACTCGAACTCCGTGAAGAGCTCCTCGGTAGTGCCGACGATGCGGAAGCCGCGGTAGTTGTCGCCGACCACGTACGGGATGGCCAGTTGCACGGCCGGGTCCTTGCGTATCTCCTGGTACATGGCCCAGGGGATGTTGCCCGGCGACGTCTCGAGGTGGAAGACCGTGTTCAGCACGAGCTGCAACTGGCTGCCGCGCGCGCCCAGAACCGCGTCGAAGCCCACCGAACTGCCCGTGAAGGCTTCGTGCGTCTGCTGCTTGACGCTGAAGACGGCCATCACCAGGCCGCTGGCCAGCGCCACGGAGAGCGCCGTGATGCAGGTGGAAAGGGCGTGCTGCCGCAAGCTCCGCCGCACCAGCAGGAGGAGGCCGGCTGAACGCAGGATGCGAAAGCCACCGCGAGCGCTCATGTCTTCTGCGTCCTTACCTGCGAAGCCTGGTTGATCTCCGCCATTTCCCGCACGGTTTCGAATTGCGACAACACATCCTGGTCGTGGCTGACCAGCAGGAGCGCGGCGCCGCTCTCGCGGCAGACCTCGCGGACGAGCGCCAGCGCTTCCCTGGCGTTGCGCTGGTCGAGGTTCCCGGTCGGTTCGTCGGCCAGCACCAGTTCGGGGCGGTTGGCGAGCGCGCGGGCGACGGCCACGCGCTGCTGCTGTCCGACGGACAACTGCCGCGGGCGATAGTCCATGCGGTCCTTCAGGCCGACGCGTTCGAGCAGATGGGCGGCGTAGTCGTAATCGGCGCCGGGGCCGAACATCATGCCCAGGACAACGTTTTCGAGCGCGGTGAAGCCCTGCAGCAGGTTGAAGGTCTGGAAGACGTAGCCGAGCGAATTGGCGCGGGCCCGGTCGCGGTCCGCTTCGGAGAGGGCGCACAGGTTCTGACCGCACAGCATGATCTGGCCGCCATCGGCCTGGAGGATGCCGGCGATGAGGTTAAGGAAGGTGGTCTTGCCTGAACCGCTGGTGCCGCGCAAGGCGAGGTGTTCGCCTGCGCCGAGGGCAAAACTGGGCACGTCAATCACGGAGAGGCGTTCGCCATCCGGCGTGGCGAAGCTCTTCCTGAGTTCCCTGACCGTGAGGACGGGTGTGGCCATAATGTCAGCTCAGAGCGTACTCCCTCTTCCCACACGTGCTTACGTACCACGGCGGGGGTTAGTTCGCAACACACGCTTGGCGGCACGAGCGGGGCGGGCAGCCGCAAGGGTTGCTCGGCGCACTACGAACGGGACTTTTTCTGTAGATAGAGCGACATTTCCGCGTATCCTTCACGCGCCGTGCAACCAAGGAGGCGGCGCAGGCAGGATGCCTGCATGCCGGCTCTGAGCCGCGACCGTGAGGGAGCGGTTCCCGGACCGCTTGCTAACGCGCGCGGCTCGGAACGCGGCCGGCGGTACAACAAGGAACTCGCTATGCCCGAACAGACAAGAGCCCGGCCTCACTGGATCAGCAACACCGGCCTGATCTCCGTATCGCTGCCGGAACCGCCGCTGGCGAGGAAGTACCGGGGGGGACAACCCGGCGACATGGAGACGCGGTATGAGCGCGCGCTCGCAGACGAGGCGCTCGACGCGCTGGTGCGGGCCGGCGTGACACTGGTCTGGCTGCGCTTCTACAGCGGCTTCGGGCTGGAGTTTGAGAAGGCGGAGAGCGAGCGGGGACGGGAGTTCATCGCGCGGGCACACGCTCGCGGGCTGAAAGTCGCCGCGTCAGTGCAGCTTGGCCTGCTGGTGCCCGAGACGCTGTGGCTTGAGGAAAGCGAGTGCCACAACTGGCTGCAGGTCAACCCGGATGGGCAGCATCCCTGGGCCGGACCCGACGCGGGCCCGGCCGGCGTGCGTCCGTGCTACAATTCCGAGGGTTTCCTGCGCTACATGGAACGGGTCTGCGGACTGGCCGTGGACTGTGGCGCGGACCTGGTTCACCTGGGCAACGTTGGCTACAACCCCGAACCCGACACGTGCCGCTGCCCGATCTGCGTGGGCGCATTCCGTGATTTCCTGCACCAACAGTACGGCTCGCAAGAGGAGCAGACGCGGGAAGCCGGGATGGCGCGCTTCGGGCACACGACGTTCACGCACGTGCGCCCGCCGGGCGTCCTTCACGGCGCGCGCCCCGTGCCTGATGCGGCCGTGGACAGCCCCCACGAACAGGAATGGATCAGGTTCAAAGTGCACACGCTCACGGCCTGCCTGGCGCGGCTGTCGCGCGCGATCGGCCGGCGCAATCCGCAGTGCACGGTGAGCGCGGACCTGCTGCGGCATGCGGACGTCTGGACCGAGGCGCTCAGCGGAGTCTGCTATGCCGAGCAGCTTCCGCATGTGGACCTCATCGCGCCCAGCCCCGCGTGGCGCCAGGGCGCATTCACCGCGGACACGCAGAGTTCGCAGAGAATGACGCTCGAGGATTTCCCAGAAGGCCTTCTCGAAGAACCCCCGCAGCCTCCGCGCGTCAGCCGCGAGACGTGCCGGATCGTGCCGGGCCTGAAAGCCGCACGCGCATTCGGCGTGGCCGCGGAGACCGATGTCCGGGATGGAGACCTGGAGATCAACCTGGCGTGCAACCTGGCGTTCAACCCGTTCGGTCTCGGGAGGCTGGGCAATTCAGACGATCCGTGGGTGGCACCAGGCGGGGAGGAGCGCGCCGCGCAGGATGAGCACGCCAAGACGCTGCGCGCCTACGTGGAGTTCTACAAGCAGCACCAAGCGCTGCTGCTGGGCGGACAGAGCCTGCGGGGCATCGCCGTCTACCACGACGCGCCAAGCTGCATGTACGACGGCGCGGCGGGCGGCGAGGCGCGGCGGATATGCGAGGAGTCGCTCGTGGGCGGGTGGCCGTTTGAGCCGCTGTATCCCAACCAGCCAGGCGAGATGGCGCGCTACCGCTGCGTGCTGCTGGCCGGGTGCGAGCACCTGGCCGATGGCGTCGTGGAAACGCTCACCCGCTACGTTGAGGGCGGCGGCGGCCTCGTGGCGATCGGCGACGCCGGCACGCGCGACGAGTGGGGACGCGTGCGGGCCGTCCCGGCGCTGGCAGGGCTGCTTGGTCCGGAGTACCCGCAAGCCGTGCGGCGCGCTGTGGGCGCGGGGCGTGTCGCGTACGTGCCTCAAGCGGCGGACGTGGAAGGGGCGCTCGGGGCGCTGCAGTTCGCCGCCGGGGAGCCGGCGCCATGGCGAGTGGAGACGGAGAGCGGGCGAGTGATCTCCCAAGCCGCACGCGCGAAGAGCGGCGCGCTGGTGCTGCATCTCATCAACGTGGATGCCGAGCCCGTGCGCGACGTGCGATGCGCGTTGGCTTGCGAGCGGCAACCGCAGGAGGTGCAGCCGCTGGCGCCGGGCCAGGCGTTCGAGCCGCTGGCGTTCACCTGGGAGAGCGGCGTGGCGCGGTTCACGGTTGGGGAGCTGGCGCGGTATGCACTGGTGCAGGTGACGATCCAGTAGTGCACAACGTGCAGTCTTGGACACGAGGAGAGACCAGGCGCTGCAGTTGGCGGATGGTTTTGAGGAAACATAATCCCTGCAGTATTCACGGGATAACAGCGTCATGGAGATAAGGCCCTCTTGGGGAGATACCGCCATGTGTAACCGGTCTGGCATTGCGTCCGTGCGCTGTGTTCTGTGCGGCCTGGTGTTGGCGCTGGCATTCTCCGCGCCGGCGGCCACGACCCAGTTCGACTGCGGCAACCCAACGGCTGACGAACAGCTTGTGCTGGAGTACATCAACCGGGCGCGCACCAAGCCGGACGCGGAAGGCACGCGGCTGGGGATTGACATCCACGAAGGCCTGGCCAGTCCGAGCCTGGTGCAGGTCCGGCCGCCACTGGCCATGAACAAGGCGCTGCTCAGCGCGGCCCGTGGGCACAGTCAGGATATGTACACCAACAACTACTTTGACCACTACAGCAAGAGCGGCACCGAGTCCCCCTATGACCGCATGGACGCTGCGGGCTACGCCGGCGGCGACCCGGAGGGCGAGAACATCGCCACGAGTTCAAGCGCCAGCGCGGCGAGCCTGGAAGACATGCTGATGGTTGACGCCCAGACCTCGGGCCGCGGCCACCGCATGAACCTGCTGGACGTCACAGCAGACACGATCTACCGCGAGATCGGGATTGGCTATCACTCCGGTTCGAGCCCCAATGCCCAGGGCTGGAAAGACTTCCTGACGCAGGACTTTGGCACGTCCGCCACCGGGCCGTTCCTGGTCGGCGTCGTCTACAACGATACGAACGGGACCAGTTTCTACGACATCGGCGAAGGCATGTCCGGGGTCACGATTCAGCCCAGCGCGGGGTCGTACCACGGGGTGTCGTCCACGTCGGGCGGCTATGCGTTCCCCGTGGGGGCGAGCGGGAGCATCACGGTCACGGCGTCGGGCGGCGGCCTGAACGGCACGATAACGAAGACCGTCAACCTGACGGGCGTGAACATCAAGCTGGACTTCACGGCCAGCGAAGCCAGCGGCGGAGGTGGCGGTGGCGGTGGAAGCAGTGCTCCCGCGATCACCAGCCTGTCTAGCGCAAGCGGCAGCGTTGGCACTTCCTTCAATTACACCATTACAGCCTCGGGCGGCACGCCCATGACGTTCTCCACGTCCACGTTGCCGGGCGGATTGTCGCTCAGCGGCGCGGTAATCTCCGGCACGCCGACCACGGTCGGCACATACCAGGTTACGATCTCGGCCACCAACAGCGCGGGCTCCGGCTCCACGACGCTGACGATCACGATCAGCGATAGCGGCGGGGGCGGGGGCGTCACGTACGTCAGCAACACCAAGACCGATACCGACGGCGACGGCTTCCCGGACGAAGTGGAGAGCTACATGGACAGCTCCAGCACCAGCGCGAACAGCACGCCCTTCGGGGGCAGTTCGGCGGGCACCTGGCAGCAGCTCATCCTCACCAAGATGTCAGCCAAGCTGAACTTTACGGGGCGCGTTGACGGCGACAGCATCTCGCTGTCGGGGACGCTGCCCGTTCCGGCCAACTTCGTCGTGGCGAACCAGCAGGTGATCCTGGATGTCGGCGGCGTGATGCGAACCTTCACGCTGGACCTGAAGGGGCGGTCAACACCGAAGGGGGTTGACACCTTCCAGATTCGCGTCAAGAGCACCAAAGGCACAGTGCTGGCGCAGACAGCGAAGTTCACCGCCAAGCTGACCAAGAGCACCTTCAGCAGCAAGCTTGCCGACGAAGGGCTTGTGGGCACCGCCGACGCCAAAGGCGTCACGCGGACCGTGCCCGTCATCATCATCTTCAACCAGGCCCTGTACGAAGTGGACCGGGTCCAGCTCTACTACGCCAAGGCGAACAAGAACGGGCGGACGAGGTAAGCCCGGAGCACGTTGCGTGAATGAGGAGTGGCTATGAGGATTCCGGCAGGAACGACAACGGTCCTGTGCTGCGCCTTCCTGGCGGGCGCAGCTTGCGCCGAAGAATTCGTCTACGAAGGCAAGACCGCCGCGGAATGGGCGAAAGAGCTGAAGGCCGGCACCAATGAGAAGCTGGCCAAGCACGCGCTGAGCGCCATCGGGAAGGACTCCATCCCCGCGCTGGTGCAGTTGCTGAAAGACCCCGACGCGAAGGCCCGCGCGGCCGCGGTCGGGGTGCTGGCGGAGATGAAACTGGAGAAAGACTCCATCGCCGTCGTACTGCCCATGCTCAAGGACGAATCGTACGAAGTGCGGCGGGCAGCGGTGCAGTTGCTGGGCAGGCACCTGGACATTGACCCTGGGGCCGCGGCGGCAGTGAAAGGGGCGCTGAACGACCGGGACAAGGCGGTCGCCGAAGTGGCCGAGGAAATCCTGGCCACGAGAATCAAGCCCGAAGAGGAAGCCAGACAGCGCAAGCGCTATGACAGACTCCTTGCGGATGTCAAGGCCTCCGTGGCTGAAGGGGACCTGGAGAAAGCGAGGTTCAACCTGGAGCAAGCGAGGGGGCTGGGCCTGGACGACCCCGAAGCGCGCGAGCAGCTTAAGAACATGGAGCGCGTCATTGCCGAGACGGTTGAGGGCAAGCGGAAGGACGAGAGGACCCTGGCCAAGGGCCGCGACGTGGAACAACAGCGGTCCAAGCTGGAAAACCAGAAACGGCAGCAGTTCGACAACCTCGTCAAGCAGTGCCAGGTCATGGCCGAGAAGGGCGACATCGAGAATGCCCTGCGCGTGCTCCGCGAAGCCGGGAGGCTTTTCCCGGACGATGAGCGCAGCGCGGAACTGCTCAAGCGCATCGAGGCCAAGATCCGCGCCCGAGCCAAGGAACAGAACGATGCCCCGGACAAAGACGCGCGTCCCAGAAAACGCGCCGGGGAATTGGACCCGGGCGAGGCGCCGCCTGGCAATTTCTGAGTGATCGGGGCATCACGTGCGCACGCACGGCGCCGAAGAACGAGCAGGACGGCGTGGACAACAAGGTCGAGGCTGCCTGCGCGGGCCGTTGTGGCGTGCATATCCCCCACCCTTTCTTGCGCCGCGCCACGTTGGTTGTATAGTAAGGCGTCGTTGCAGCGTATCACGACCGATGCGCAGCACACCGCGGCGAAACGTGAAACGCAGCACGTACTGGCAGTAAAAACGGTCGCGTCGTCGCGCGTCACGTTTCACGCGGTACGAACCAGGAGCTTACACCAGTTCAATGGCAACGCTGATCTTCTGGCTGGTTGTCCTGGTCACGGTCGCCAGCGCCATTGCCGTCGTGACGGCCCGCAACATCCTCCACGCAGCCTTCAGCCTGTGCCTGACGTTTCTGGGCGTGGCGGCGACCTACATATTCCTGCACGCCGACTTCGTGGCCGCCGTGCAGCTTATCGTGTACGTCGGCGGCATCCTCGTGCTGATCATGTTTGCCATCATGTTCTCGTCCAACGTCGTGGAAGATACGGCGGAGGGACGGCGCGGCCTGCTGGCGCTGGGCGCCGGAGCCGCGGGCATGGCCGCGGTCTTCGCCGCCGTTCTGCTGCTGACCTCGCGGCTCGCCGAGCCGCTGAAGACGGCCAACCCGTGCGCCAACGTCGCGTACGCGGCAACGGTGAGCGTGGAGGCGGGCCAGACGGGCATCGGCCATTGCCTGATGGGACCGTACCTGCTGCCGTTCGAGGTTGTGTCGGTGCTGTTGCTGGCGGCGTTGATCGGGGCGGTGGTGATCGTGCGCAAGGAGGTGCGGTAGGAATCATGGACCTGACTGGTCTCCTCCGTGCCGGCCCCGACGCGCTGGCGAATTACCTCATCCTCGCCGGCGTGTTGTTCGCCTGCGGGATCTTTGCGATGGTCAGCCGGCGCAACGCCGTGGGCATCCTGATGGGCGTGGAGCTGATCCTGAACGCGGCCGGGGTCAACTTCGTGGCCTTTGCGCGTTTCGGGCACAACAAGATAGACGGCAACCAACTGGACGGTCAGGTGTTCACGCTGTTCATCATTGTTCTGGCCGCGGCTGAAGCCGCTGTGGCGCTGGCGCTGGTGCTGTCGGTATTCCAGACGCACAAGACGATAGCGCTCGACGACGTGGATGAGATGCAGATGTGAGACGAGTGCCGAGTGCCGAGTGACGAGTAGCGATGCCGCACGTTGACGCCATCTACTGGATGCTTCCCGCCGGGATCCTGTTCCTCCCACTGCTCGCCTTCGTCATCATCCTCTTCTTCGGCAGGTACCTGGAACGCCCCGCGACGCAACCTGGCAGGTTGCGCTACGTGGACGCGATCGCCATCATCGCCATGGTGCTGGCGCTGGCGCTCTCCGTGGCCCTGTTCGCGTGCGTCGTGCGGGACAAGGGCGCGCAGGCGCAGGCGGACCCCTTCGTCACCTCCGTCTCCTGGATAGACATTGCCGGCATCAGCCTGACGCTGGGCTTCCTGGTGGACAACCTCTCCGCGTTCATGTGTATTGTCGTCACCGGCCTGGGCACGCTGGTGCTGGTGTACTCCCTGTTCTACATGGAGGACGACAGCCTCTACGGGCGCTACTTCGCCCACATGTGTTTCTTCTGTTTCGCCATGCTGGGCGTGGTGCTTTCCAGCAACCTGCTGATGATGTACGTCTTCTGGGAACTGGTGGGCCTGGGCAGCTATCTCCTGATCGGCTTCTGGTTCTACAAGCCGCCCGCGTCCGAGGATCGCCAGTACCAGGAGCTGAAGGCTTCGTACGCCACGGGCATTGATGAACGCTATCTCTCGCCGGCTCACGCGCAGAAAAAGGCGTTCGTCATGAACCGCGTGGGCGATTTCGGGTTCGCCCTCGGCATCGCCGTCTTCGGCACCGTGATGCTCGCCGTCGCCGGCCAGGACGCCTTCAAGGGCCTCCACCTGACCGACGGCCCGCTGGACTTCACCAGGCTGTATGCGGCCGCCGGCAGGCACGCGTTCGAGCAGGTCACGGTGCTGGGACTGAG
>JAPLOD010000543.1 GCA_026692735.1 Planctomycetota bacterium
GGCCAAGCAGGCTGCCGAGTTCATCGGCTATCCGGAGTGCGACACCGCTCTGGCGCAGGCCACCGTGTACCTGGCCGTCGCGCCCAAGTCGAATGCGGTCTACATGGCGACGAAAGCCGCGCGCGCGGAAGTCGAAGCCTCCGGTCCGCTGCCTGTGCCGCTGCATTTCCGCAACGCGCCCACGGACCTGATGAAGGCGCTGGACTACGGCAAGGGCTATCAGTACGACCACGACTGGCCGGAGAGGATCTCGCCGCAGGAGGCCATGCCGGAAGAACTCCGCGGGCGCAGGTTCTACCAGCCGGGCACGCTGGGCTTCGAGAAGGAAGTCATCAAGCGGCTGGAGTATTTCGAGCGGGTGAAACAGAAGTTGCGGGACCAGGGGCCGGGAAACACGAGCGGTTCTGTGTAATCGTGCTCTGAAGTGTGCTATACTGTGAGGTGAATTGTGGGGCACGCTATGACGACGATGCTTGAGACGCCAGTCAGACTGCCGGAGCCGCCGACCGACCGCGATGTCACGCCGGAGGAATTGCTCGCCAATCCGCATTGGGGACGTTGTGAACTCATCAACGGAAAGGTGATACATATGAGTCCTGCGGGATACTTACATGGAAGGATTGGCGCCAGGCTGCTCATCAGCGTGGGCCAATATGTGGAGGCCAGGAAACTGGGCGCGGTCTGCACGGCGGAAACGGGCTTCCGCTTCCCTGACGGCAAGACTGTGCGCGCGCCTGACGTGATGTTCGTGTCGGCTGCGCGCATCCCGGCGGACCTGTCGCGCCGGAGCTACCTGCCGTTCGCGCCGGACTTCGCCATTGAGGTCGTCTCGTGGGACGATTCCTTCAAGGACGTCACCGAGAAGGCGGAATCGTTCATCGCGGCCGGCGTGAAGCTCGTCTGGGTGGTGGAACCGGAAGAGCAGCGCGTGTACATCTACCGCCCTGGACGCGACGTGCAGCGCGTGGATAGCGGCGGCATGCTGAGCGGCGAGGACGTCATACCCGGTTTCGAGCTTGCCGTGGCGGCGATCTTCGCGGGATAGCGTTCGTCACTTCGCGAACTTAATCTCCACCTTCCGCGTCTTCCCCGGCAACAGGCATTCGCCGTTTTCCGCGCGCGGGATCGCGGCGCCGTCGGCCTTGACGGTGGCCTGCAGTTCCTTCGGCAGGCGCAGGACGAAGCCCGCGGGCGGTTCGGCCTTGCCCGAAATGGTCAGGTCCGCGCCGGAGCGAGGTGGTCCGGCCGCCGTGTACGCGAATGAACACGGCCCGAAGTGCGTGGGCAGGTTGGCGATGCTCATGCCGTCGGCGTGCGTGAACCATTCCGGGGGGACGCCCGCCAGCAGGACGAGTTTCTCGCCGTCCTCAAAGAGCAGAGAGTCGCGCAGCAGCAGGTGCGTTTCGGCGATGGCCCAGCCGTGCGGCATGGCGACGGCGCCTTTCCAGGTCGTGCGCACATGCGGCCAGCCGCCTGCGCCGCTGTCGCCGCCCTCGTCGAATGCGTACCAGGCGCGCATCTGCTCGTGGTCCAGGTGCAGCGCCAGGGTTTTGTGGCCTGCATCTCGGTTGCCGGCCAGCAAGCCTTGGTGCGCGGTGGCCAGAGGGAAATAGCGCCAGCCCGTTGGCTTCTGCACGCCGACGTCCCTGAACTGTCCGAAGCCTTTGCCTTCGTTGCAGGGGTACAAGCGGCACGGCCACAAGACGGAGTAGCTGCCGTAACCGGCGCCCAGCTTGGCGCCGAACCTCTTGTCATAGCTTTCAAACAGCGACGCGGCCAGCTTGCTCCAGGCGTCCGCATCCTCCTTCTGTCCGATTGCTTCGGCCAGCATGGCGGCGGCGCGCACGCCGGCGACATCGAACGCCTCCGTGTAGTTGGGGTTGAAGCCGTCGCAGGCGCCCGGCTTGAGCACCTGCCGTTTATGCGCCGGCAGGTCATCCGGCTTGTCCGGAGGCAGGCTGTCGCCGAACTCCAGACTCGTGGCCTTGACGTAGTGCGGTTCCGGGGTCGTGCGGCAGTAGCGGATCAGGCCCGCTATCTTGGCCGCCGCAGGGTAGACGCGTTCGAGCCACTTGCGGTCGCGCGTGAACAGCCAGTGCTCGCCCATGACCCACAGGACCTGGCCGGGATTGTCCGCTTCGACCTGCACCCGGCCGTTGAAGGGATGGCGCAGGAAGTAGTCAATGGCCTCTTCGGCCAGGTCGTAACGGCCGCTCTTCTGCAGGATGTTGGCGACGTAGACGCCGTCACGGTTGAAGACGTTGTAGTTGACGACCGACACATCTGGCGCGCCCTCGTTCATGCACATGGCGGCATGGCCCGTGATGGCGGCGAAACACTCCGCCCAGCGCGGGTCGGGCAGCTTAATGGTGGCCCGGCCCACCAGGTCCTTCCAGTACGCTGCGGCTTCGTCAAAGAGCGCGTCGGCTTTCAGGGAGCGGTAATACTCCAGGCCGGGATCAGGCTGCAGAATGCCGCCCTCCGCGGGGTTGGGCTTGTTCAGATCGAGCTGCGCCCACTTGCTGACGCCATCCCATCTGTGGCCGACGGCGCGCCGGCCCGGCAAGACGGGGCAGATGAAGCCGAGCGTCTTCTTCTGGCCCGGAGCGAGAGTCACGTCAAAGCGCAGCGCGCCGGAGCAGTCGCCGCTCGGGGACGAGGCCTTCTTCTCATCGGGGAGTTTCCCGGCGGCGGCCGTCTCGCCAATGCTGTCGTTTGCGGCAACGCCGGCACCTGACGGCCTCTCGTTGGCGACGACTGCGGCGTGGCCGTCCACCAGCAGAGCGTCGCCCGTCTCAGCCACGGCCAGTTCCTTCACGGGCCCGCCGGAAGGTCCCAGCGGGCGGAGTGCGGCATAGAGCGCAATCCTGGTCTCGTCTTTGCCGGTGTTGTGAAGTTGCACGCGCGCCGCCACGACAAAGACTTCGCCCTGAGGCGACGCGCGTTCGACTTCGCAGACTTCGGTTCTCACGCCGGTGCCGCCGGCGTCCCAAGCGCTCCACGGCATGAGCCATCCCGCGCCGCTCAAGCCGCGCTCGCATTTGACGCCGGCCTGCGTGGGCGCCGTCAGCTTGCGGCCCTGCGGGTCGAAGACCCAGAAGTAGATCCCATATGTGCCGACGCCCGGCGAGAAGCAGCCTTCCGCTTCAACGAAGGTCTTGAGTGTGTCAACGGTGTTCGCGACGCCGATGGGGATGTGGATCGCGCCCTTCGGGTCCAGCGGGTTGCGCTGTGCTTGTCCGGCCGACAGGTTCGCGGTGGTTGTCACGAAGAACCCTCCCAGGAGAACAAGCAAGGTTCGCATGGCGGTCTCCAAGATCCCGGTTATGATACACCGCAACGTTGGACGCATTCGATTCTCCGGGGCGCATATGCCAGAGATACTGTATTGGGAAGCCATCCGCGACGCACTCGCCGAAGAAATGCGCGCCAACCCCAAGGTCCTTGTGCTGACATGCGCCGGCGGTCTCGAGCACGCGGACCCGGCGACACAGGCATTGGCGCAGGAATTCGGCGCGGAACGCGTGCGCACTGCGCCCGTCAGCGCTCCGGCCATTGCCGGCGCGGCTGCCGGCGCGGCAGCGTGCGGCTACAGAGTCGTGGCCGCCATCCGCGCCGCGGAGTCGCTGCCTTTGGTGCTGGACCAATTGGCCGGCCAGGCCGGCACAGAAGCTGTTCCGGTGGTCCTGCGGGTTCAGAGCGGCGCGGCGCTGGAAGCGCGGGCCGTGCACACGCCGGGAATGCTGGTTGCCGCGCCCGCGACGCCGGAGGACGCCAAGGGGCTGCTGCGCACGGCGCTGCGAGCTGAAGAAGACCCCGTGCTGTTCCTCGAAGACGCACAGCTCTACAGCACGAAGGGCGAAGTGTCCGCCGGCGATTATGCGGTGCCGTTCGGCGTGGCCACGGTGCGCCGGGCGGGAACGCAGGTAACGGTGGTGACCTACGGCCGCATGGTCGGCGAGGCCCTGGTGGCGTGCGAGAGGGCCGCGGGGGATCACGGCATTGACGCGGAACTGCTGGACCTGCGCACGCTGAAGCCGTTCGATCTGGCGGCGGCGTGGACGCGCTGCGCGAGTTGGCGTGTGACGGGTGAGAGGTGACGTATGCGCGGCGCAAACAGCGGCAGTTTCCTCTTGTTTGTTACCATCGGGTTGGCGCTGGCGGTCAGCGCACCGTGTGGCGAGGAGGCCCGCAAGACGCTCTGGGAGATCGGCAAGGCCGATGGCAGCAACGCCGAGTTCGCGCTCGCGCCCGGGGACTATGCGCAGTTCCAGGATGACGGGTTCTTCATCGCCGGGCAGTCCGATGCGAAGAAGGATTGGCCCTACGTTCATCCGGGGCCGCTCGACGACTGGGCCGGCGGACGTGAGCACACGTTCAGCGTCGTCTTCGGCGTCAAGCAGCCCGCGGCGAACGGCTCGTGCCGCCTCGTGCTGGACCTGCTCGATGTACACCTGAACAGTCCGCCGAAGCTGCGTATCGGGATTGGCGGCCGGGTGTTTGAGCAGCAGCTTGCGCCGGGCGGCAGTAATATCTCGGTGGAAGGCCAGCCCGAGAAAGGGAAGCCGCAGCACATCGCCATTGAGTTCCCCGCGTCGCTGCTGAAGGCCGGCAACAATCAGCTTGATATCGTCAGCAGCGAGGGAAGCTGGTTCCTCTACGACCACGTCGCGCTGGAAGTCCCCGCGGGCGTGGAAGGCGCGCCTGCGGAGAAGGTCGCGCGCGCGAAGCCGGCCCCGGCTGTGGCGTCGGGCGAGCTGCGCATCAGCGTTGACGCTGCGACCGTGACGAACACAATGCGCGGCGGCATCGGCGCATCGTGGCACGCCATCGAGGAAGCGATCCCGGGCACGCACGGCGGCAGCGGCTGGGGCGGCTACCCGCCGGCCGAAGACGACGCGGCCTGGCAGCAGATTGGCCGGCACGCGCGCTGGCTGGGCCTCGACTGGAACCGCGTGGAGATCGAGCAGCGCATCTACGAGCCCGAGCGCGGGCAGTTCACCTTCGACAGCGCCGAGATGAAGATACTGTATCGCATTCTGGACTGGTGCGAGAAGAACAAGGCCGACGTCTTCTTCCAGCAGATGTGGAGCAACGTGAAGTGGCTCGCGTTCCCGGAGTTCCGCGACGATGCCGTCAAGCGCGTGCACAGTGGGCCGAATTCGATGGAGGACTTCGGCGAAGGGCTCGCCACGCTCGTGGAACACCTCGTGAAGAAGAAGGGTTACACCTGCATCCGCTCGGTCTGCATCACCAATGAACCGGGACACGGCTGGTCGTGGTGGATCGAGCCGCCCCAGAAGCCCATGCCGCTCAAGCCCGGCCTGGCGGCCGTCCGCAAGGCGCTTGACGCGCGCGGCATCAGCATTCCGCTGTCCGGGCCCGACATGACTGGCCAGGTGCCGCCCCTCGACCCCAAGGGCTTCGATTTCCTCGATCTGCTCGGCGCCTACGACTTCCACTCCTACGACGAGAACTTCGACTGGCGCAGCAATGGGCAGATGCTGGGCTTTGACAGGAACACAGCCGCGTGGAGCGCGTTCGCGCATAGGAACAACAAGCCTTTCTTTATGTCCGAATTCGGCACGATGGCGAACGGCTGGGGCGGCGACAAGCCCGGCCCGGCCTGCTTCGATTCGGTTCTCAAGGACGCGGAGCTCGTCGTGCGCCGCATCAACGCCGGCGTGGACGGCTTCAACCGCTGGAGCTTCCTCAACCGCGGCGACCTCGACGGCCAGTGGGAGTTCGTCGAGACCTGGGACAGGAAGGCGAAGAAGCTGCTTAAGGAGTACACGCCGCGCGCCAACACCTACTTCGCCGTGGGCCTGCTGACGCGCTTCATCGCCAAGCATTCCGACGTGCTGTCGTGCAAAGTGGAAGGCGGCAAACTCGACCGCTGGCAGCGCGTCTTCGCTGCGGCGCTGCGCAGCCCGAAGGGCAACCTTACGCTTGCCGTTGTCAACGATGCACCGAACGCTTTCGATCTCGCGCTCGATGTCGCGGGCCTCGCCAAAGACGTGAAGCTCTGCCGCTACAGCTTCGGCCAGGCCGAGCGGGACAAGGCGGACTTGAAGGTGGAGCCGCAGACCGAATTCCCGCTGACGCCTGCCGCCGCGTCGTTCAAGGACAAGATCGCACCCATGAGCATCACCCTGTACTCGGCCTACAAGCTTGCCCATGCGGACGACGGCATCATCTCACAGTAGGACCTGAAAGGAGTGTTCCATGCAGGTCAGACGGAGAGCTCACATATCTATTCTGCTCGCGCTGGGACTGCTGGCCGTCGCTGCCTTTGGAGCGGAGGAAGCCAAGACGCTGTGGGAGATCGGCAAATCCGACAACAACAATGCCGAGTTTGCGCTTGCGCCGGGCAGCTACGCGCAGTTCAAGGATGACGGCTTCTATGTCGTCGGCCAGTCCGACCCCAAGCGCGACTGGCCGTATGTCCACCCGGGGCCGGCTGACGGCTGGGCCGGCGGCGGCCAACACACCTTCACCATTGCTTTCGGCCTGAAGGCTGCGCCCCAAGGCGGCGACTGCAAGCTTGTTGTGGATCTGCTCGATACGCAGGGCAAGACTCCGCCGAAGCTGCGCATCGAGATCAACGCCAAGGCGTTCGAGCGCCAGATGCCGGCTGGAACCGGGGACGAGTCGGTGTCAGGCCAGCCGAACAAAGGCAAGGAGCACCGCTTCGAGATTCCCTGCCCGGCGAATCTGCTCAAGGCCGGCGTCAATGTCATCGGCATCACGACGCTGTCGGGCAGTTGGGTTCTGTACGACTGGATCGGCTTTGAGGCTCCCACAGGCCTCGAACTGGCGCCGGTCCAGGACACCGTGGTGCGCTCCGTGGACTCAGCCCCGTTCCTGGTGGAGAAGGACGGCAAGGTCCGCCAGACCGTGCAGATCTCCATGCGGCATTTCGGCGCGGATGCCGACGCTACGGTGCGTGTCACCGGGGCCGAGCCGGCGAAGATCGCGCTGCAGAAGGGCACGCGCAACCTCGAAGTCTCCGTGCCCGCCGTGGAAAAGGAAACGCCCGTCACGGTGGCCGTGGAGGTTGGCGGCAAGGTGCTGGCTTCGCAGGAACTGACGCTCAAGCCCGTCCGCAAATGGGTCGTCTACATCCTGATGCACTCGCACGTGGACATCGGCTACACGGACGTGCAGCCGAATATCGCGAAGAAACAGGCCGCGAACGTCACGCGGGCGCTGGAGCTCATCAAGGCGACCAGGGACTATCCTCCCGGCGCGCAGTTCAAATGGAACCTGGAAGTGTACTGGCCGGCCGAGCAGTTCTACAAGACCGCCACGCCCGAGCAGGCGAAGGAGTTCGAACAGGCCGTGCGCGACGGAAAGATCGGCGTGGACGCGCTCTATGGCAACCTCCTGACCGGCGTGTGCCGGGCGGAAGAGCTGATCCGGCAACTGGCCTTCTCGCAGGACCTCGGCCGGCGCTGCGGCGTGACCGTGGACTCAATGCAGATCAGCGACGTTCCCGGCCTCACGTGGGGCCTCGTGCCGGCTCTGGCGCAGGCCGGCGTGAAGTACATCTCCGACGGCCCGAACTACATAGATCGCATCGGCTACGCGCGCGTGACGTGGGAAGACAAGCCGTTCTACTGGGTGTCGCCGTCGGGCAACGAGAAGGTCCTCTATTGGGCGCCGTATTTCGGCTATGCGTACGGCCACACGATTGACAAGATGCCGGACGCGGTGGTGAAGTACCTGCAGCATCTGGAGCAGACCAATAGTCCCTATGACATCGTGCAGTTGCGCTGGTCCAAGGGCGACAACGGCAGCGCCGACGAGCGGCTGATGAACGAGGTGCGCGAATGGAACAGCAAGTACGCGTACCCGAAGCTGATCATTGCCACGACCAGCGAGATGTTCCACGAATTCGAGAAACGCTACGGCAAGGACCTGCCGACGTTCCGCGGCGACTTCACGCCGTACTGGGAAGACGGCGTCGGTTCCGCCGCACGCGAGACGGCGATGAACCGGCATTCCGCCGACCGGCTCATCGAGGCCGAGACAATCTTCTCGCTCCTGAATCCGGCCAGGTATCCGTCGCGTGACTTCGGCGCAGCGTGGATGAATGCTGCTATGTGGAGCGAGCACACCTGGGGCGCGCACAACAGCGTCAGTCAGCCGGACCTGAAGTTCGTCAAGGACCAGTGGAAGTACAAGCAGGCCTACGCGCTCGATGCCGACACGCAGTCGCGCAAGCTGCTCGCCGACGCGCTGGCGCTCCGCGGCGATGCGCCGGACACCGTCGCGAGGGTGGACGTCTTCAACACGGCGTCCTGGCCACGCACGGGGCTGGTCGTGCTGCCAAAAGAGATGAAACTCGCCGGTGACACCGCGATGCTTTACGACGACGTCGTCGGCTCGCAGCGGCTCTCCAGCGGCGAACTGGCGTTTCTGGCGAAAGCCATCCCGCCGGTTGGTAGCTGGAGCTTCTCTTTCAGCGGCAAGAAAGGCGCACCGGGCGCGTCCGCATCCCCTGTGAAAGCCGAAGGGAACACGCTGACCAGCGAGATGTTCGCCGTGAAGCTCGACGAGACCACCGGGAACATCGTCAGCTTGCGCTGCGCCGGCATTGATGCGGACTTTGCCGACAACAAGGCCGTGGTGCAGGCCGCGAACCTGCCGGTGGCGTTGAACAGCTTCTTCTACCTGCCCGGCGCCAATGTGAAGGGCACAACCACCAACGGCCCCGTCAAGATCGCGGTCAAAGAGAACGGCCCGCTGGTCGCGTCGCTGCTCGTCGAATCCGACGCTCCCGGCTGCAATAAGCTGCAGCGCGAAGTGCGCGTGGTCCGGGGGCTCGATTACGTTGAGGTCATTAACACGGTGGACAAGAAGGCGGTCCGTGCGAAAGAGGGCGTGCATTTCGGCTTCGCGTTCAACGTGCCTGATGGCGTGATGCGCATGAACATCCCGTGGGCCGTCATCGAGCCCGAGAAGGACCAGATCCCCGGCGCGTGTAAGAACTGGTTCTCCGTCGAGCGCTGGGTGGATGTCTCGAACGCGCAATACGGCGTCACGTGGGCGACGGTGGACGTGCCGCTGGTCGAGGTCGGCGGCCTGACGGCCAACCTGCCCGCCGGGCAGCCGAACCCCAAGGCCTACATGGACAAGATCGCGCCGTCCCAGACGGTCTTCTCCTGGGCGATGAACAACCATTGGCACACCAACTACAAAGCCGATCAGGAAGGACCGGTGACCTTCCGCTACGCAATCCGGCCGCACAAAGCCTACGATCCCATCGCCGCGGCGCACTTCGGCGTGGAAGCTTCCCAGCCGCTCATCGCGGCGCCCTGTGACACTCCGGCGGTGACCGGCAGCCAGTGGAGCACCTCGGCGCCGGGCGTGTTGATCACATCGGTGAAACCCAGCGACGACGGCAAGGCATGGATCGTGCGCCTGTTCGGCGCTTCCGGCAAGGACGAGAAGGTCAGCCTGACGACGCCGCGCTGCATGGGCCTGTCGTTCACGGACATCAGCGAAAAGCCCGGCGAGAAGGTGACCGAGCCGATCGTCGTCCCGGCCTGGGGAATCGTGACGCTGCGCGCCGAGCGGCCCGTGGCAGGGTTGCCGCTTTGACACGCGCGGGAGGACAACGTTGCGCGGCGCACGCCGAGCACCGTTCGGAGGTATGTTAGACATCATGCGGCACATCCTGGGATACCTTCTCATGTTCACTGCCGGTTGTCTGTTGGCCGAGGAGCCGCGTTCCGTTGAGATTCGCGCGCACAACGGCCGGCCCATGCTGTTCATCAACGGCAAGCCCGACCCGCTGCCCGCGTACAGCCCCGCCGGCTGGCAAAAGCGGCTCTTTGAGAAAGGCGTGCCGCGTTTCTTCGAACACAAGATGGGCGCGTATTTCATCTGTCTCCCGCGCGCCAAGGGCAGCTCCGACTTCTTCGCGACGCAGTTCTGGCAGGGCGACACAGTCACCGCCACGCCGCTGTCGGATGCCGAGTACTCCATGGACGAGCAGGCCCGGCGCATCCTCGAAGGCGACCCGGACGCGTGCCTGATCATCCGTTTCGGGCCGTATGAGCCGCAGAGCTGGCGCAAGCTGCACGCGGATCAGCTCTTCGTGAACGAACGTGGCGAGACGCTGCAGATACCGTCGCTGGCGTCGGACCTGTACTGGGATTTCGCGGGCAAATTCAGCCAGGCTGTCATACAGCATTGCGAATCGCGGCCGTGGTCCAGCCGCATCATCGGGTACTGGAACGGCCACCGCGTGGAAGGCATCCACGAGCCGCTCATCCAGCGCTGGCTCTTCGATCACAGTGCCGTCATGACCGCGCGCTGGCGCAGGTTCCTCCGCGAGAAGTACGGCAGCGTTGACAAGCTCCGCTCGGCGTACGGCGATTTGTCGCTCACGTTTGAGAATGCCGAGGTGCCGAACGACAAGCTGCGCGGGCCTGTCCCCGACGCCGCGAAGCTCTTGTACTGGCAGAATGCCAGGGACAACCAGCCGCTGCGGGATTACCTGGAACTGTCACGCGACCTTTTCCATCTCGGCTTCCGCGGTCTGGCCGCGGCGTCGCGTGATGCGACGGACAGGCGGCGTTTCTTCATCTATGACGCGCTGAAACAGGGCATGGCCGGCTGGGACAACCTGAGCTTCTTCGATATCAAGCAGCCGTGGCCGGTGGCCTGGCCCGAGGAGCTCGCCGGGTCGGGCCACATCAACGTCGCGAACCTGTACAACGCGAAGGGGTTCGACGGCCTGATCACGCCTCATGACTACCAGGCGCGCGGCATCGGCGGCATTTTCGAGCCGGAAGGCATCGTAGACTCGACCGTCCTGCGCGGCAAGCTGTTCTTCTGCGAGATGGACACGCGGACCTATACCGGCAAAGACAACTTCGGCCGGGCGGAGAACGACAAGGAGTTCGCGGCCATCACGTGGCGCAACATGGCCACGGCTCTCACCCGCGGCTTCAACGCCTATTGGATGGACCTTCACGAAGACTGGTACGCCAGCAAGGAAATCCATCGCGTCATCCAGCGGCAGGTCGAGGTGCTCAAGGAAGCCGCGGCCTGGCCGCATGAGACCGTGCCGGGGATCGCGATGGTCCTGGACGACGCGGCCGTTCTGGAGACGAACGGCTCGGGCCACTTCCTGAACGAAGCCATCATGTGGGAAGAGAAGATGGGCCTGGCGCGCTGCGGCGTGCCGTATCGCGTCTACCTCTTCGAAGATCTGGCGTTAGGCAACTTCCCCAAACACCGCGTCTTTTACTTCCCGAACCTGTTCAGAGCCGACGACGGCCGGTTGGAGCTGCTCAAGGAGAAAGTGCTGCGCGACGGCAACGTCGTCGTGTGGGGGCCTGGCTCCGGAATCTCCGACGGCGAGAAGATCGGGAAGGATTCCGCGGCGAAGCTGACGGGCTTCAGCTTTGAGTATCTGCCTGCGAACTACGCGCGCCGCACGCTGATCACGAATCTGACGCACACGCTCACCCGCGACCTGAGCGCCGACACGGTGTTGGGCGGGGCCGCGGCGTACGGGCCGCTCCTCTTCCCGAAAGACGGCGAATCGCTCGGGCTGGCGTGGACCAAACAGGGCCGGAACTACTCCGGCCTGGCCGTGAAGAGCTTCGGCCATGGCGCGCGGGGTGCCGCCCAGAAGGACAAGGCGCTCGACAAAGGCGACTATGCCGCCGTCTTCACCACGACCGTGCCGCTGCCGGCGGGGCTGTGGCGCGGGCTGGCGCGATTCGCGGGGGCGCACGTGTACTGCGACTCCGGCGATATCGTCCTTGCCGACAGCAGCGTGGTGGCGCTGCATTCGGTCATCAGCGGCGAGAAACGGATCCGTCTGCCGGGCGAGTTCGCGGTGCGCGACGTGATCTCCGGCGAGCCGGTCGCCGCCAAAGCGTCTGAGATAACGTTCCAGCTTGAAGCGCCGCAGACGCGCGTGTTCCTGCTGCAGCCCAGACCGTAAGCCGTTCGGTTCTCCACCTCTCCGAGGAGCCACGGGCGGGACGCCCGTGCTACGGCCGCAGCGCGCGTTTGAGCACGTCTTTGTCGAAGTGGTTCACGGACATGCCGGCGTCCAGCACGATGCCTTGGGCGTTGATGCCGCTGGAACGTTCGCTGAGGAGGAAGGCGGCTGCGTTGGCCACTTCCTGAGTGGAGAGCGCCTTCTTGCGGAGCGTGAACTGTTCGGCCAGCAGATAGCTTTCCACGTAGCCGGGGATGCCCGCCGATGCCGACGTTTTCAGCAGGCCGGCGCACACCGCGTTGAACCGCACCTTCGAGAACGCGCTGAACGATTTGGCCAGGAAGCAGAGCGACGAATCGAGCGCCGCTTTGACCGGGCCCATGTAGCCGTAGTTCTCCGCGGCCATGCGCGTGGTGGAGATCGAGATCGTGACCACGGAGGCGTTCGTATCGAGCGCGCTCTTGAAGGCGTTGGCGAGGGCCATGAGCGAGTAGCAGGAGATGCTGACCGACTGCAGAAAATCGGCGCGGCCGGTTTCATGGAAGGGCTTGAAGCCGTCGGAGTAGTTCGCGAACGCGATGGAGTGGACGATCCCGTGGAGCAGGGGGTGCCTGGCGACGATCTCGCCCGCGACGCGCGCAATCTGGTCGTCGAGTTCGACGTCGCAGACGTGAATCTCCGCGCCGGGGATCAGCGCGGCTAGGCTTTGGCGGCGCGCTTCCGAGCGGACCGCGTAGACGACCTGCCCGCCCTCGCGCGCAATGGTGTCCGCGACGAACCACGCCACGCTCTTCCTGTTGGCGACGCCGAAGACGACGTACGTTTTCCCTTCCAGGCCGAGGAAGCTCAACGGGAAGGCCCTCCCTTTCGACACGATACCACAAAGACTCTACGGTGCGAAGCGGCCCACATACAGTGGATTTGCCCGCGCGGACACGCCTTGCCTGCCTTCAACCGGCTGTTGACGCGGCGGAGCATACGCTCCATCTTGGTGCGGGGGCCGGCTCCAGTGTGCGCTCTCGCCGGGCAGCGCAAGAAGGAGGGCAGCAGTGCGAATCCAGACGCGGGTAGTGGTCACGGTCATTGCCTCGCTGGCCGTGACGGTCGGGGTGACGGCGTTCGTCCTGGCCCAGCGGGCACGGGACGCGATGCTCGAGGAAGCCGAGGCGAACGGCACGGCGATCGCGGAAGTGCTGGCGCGCAACGCCGTCTTCGCCGAGCAGGTGATGCCGGAGGTGGAGCAATCGCTGGGGGAGCAGATGGTCGTGCAGGCGACGCTGCTGGCGCATTTCGTCGAGCAGGCTGAGAAGGCGGGATTGTCGCCCAAGGAGATCAACGAGCGTCTCAAGAAGGTCACAGCCATGACGGTGCTCAACGAAATCTGGGTGACCGACGAGAAAGGACATGCCTACCTGCACAACATCGAGGATGTGGACTTCACATTCAGCGCCGATCCAAAGCTGCAGCCGCAGGCCAGCGAGTTCTACCCGCTCCTGACCGGCACGGCGAAGACCGTGGTGCAGCGAGCCATGAAGCGCGAGATTGACGACCGCGTGTTCAAGTACGTCGGCGTGCCGGGACAGGACAAGCCGCGGATCGTCGAGGTCGGCTACGAAGCGACCTCCCTGAGCCGCCTGCGGGAGAAAGTAGGCATGCCGCGACTGGTCGCCGACATCGTCACAGGGCACAACGTCCTGGGCATCCGCGTGGTGGACAAGGACCTGAACACGAAGGCGTGCGCCAGCGTGCTGCCGGGCGTGTCAACAACAGACTGCAGTCCGCAGGAGCGCGCCGTTCTGGAGGGCGTGGTGCGGAGCGGCGTGGCCAGGAGCACTCTCGGCGAGCAGCACCTCACCGTCTTCGTGCCGATCCTCGCGGCGGGCGGCGCGGTCGAAGGCGCCGCGGTGGTTGACCTCCCTGCGAAGAACCTGCACCAGGCGCTGCGTGAAGCGTGGGTGGCTTCAGGCTGGGTCGAGGTGGGGGTCCTGCTGGCGGGCGTGCTGCTGGCCGTGCTGCTCTCACGCTGGATCGTCGGCCCGGTGACGCTGCTGACGTCGGCG
>JAPLOD010000544.1 GCA_026692735.1 Planctomycetota bacterium
GCTGCGCGTGGGGCTGCAGAGCGTGGCGAAAGGGTTCGATGGCATCCCGTTCCTGGCCGAGTTCGGCGGCGGCAGCGTCCGGGTGCTCGGGCCGCTGGACCTCTTCACGCACACGTCCTTTGCGGACGGCGACAAGAAGGGCCAGGCGCCGTTAAAGCTGGAGGTGAAGGCAGAAAAGGACGCGCCCGACTTCATCCCCGGCCAATACACGCTCAAGCTCCATCGCGAAGGGACGGCTCTGGGCTTCAAGCTCACCGGGCCCCAGGGCTTCGCGAGCGTGAGCGTGGAGATCAAGGACCTCAACCTGAGCAACTGGGTGTTCAAGAACACGCAGCTTATCGTGCGCCAGCCTCCCCAGGGGCTCCAGATCGCGGCCGCGGAAGTGCGGCGCCGGTACGGCGGCGGCGAACTCGGCGAGGCGCTCAGGCATTTCCGCGAAGGCGAGTATAGCGTCTCCGAGACCGAATCGAAGGTGATCGCGGCCGGCGAGCGTGGCGAGACTCATTACCAGAAGGCGCGCGCCCTGTTCCAGCTCGGCTTGATCCAGGAGATCTGCCAGCCGGCGTCGGGGCGCGAACGTGGCTTCTACGCCGACGCCCTGACCGAGCTGGGGCAGGTCGCGCCGGATGAGGCGCGCACGCCGGAGAAAGCGCAGGAACAGGCGCGTCTGGCCACCGAGTTGCACTTCCGGCGGCTGCTGCGCTTCGCCAAGGACCGCAAGTGGCCGGATGTGACCAATGAGCTGTACTTGGGGTGGAGCCAGGAGAACCACATCGGCGAGCCGCTTGCCTGGGAATTGCATAAGGTGCTGGAGCTGGCGCTGCAGACGCCTGCCGCCAAGGATGCCGCCGCGAAGGACACCGAGCGCGCCCAGGCTATCCAGGCGGCGCTGCAGGTGTTCGAGCGGCTGGGGCTGGAGACCGGTTCGGCGCGGTTCGGGAAATGGGCCGGTGAACTGGCCGCGGCGCTCGCCGCGCGCGGCGATGAAGACCCACCGCTACGCGGATGCGGGGGCGCTGTACGCCGGGATGCCCAGCATGCCGCTGCTGAAGATCCTGTGCAAGGAGATCGAGCTGCAGGCCAAGGGGCTGGCGGAGGATGAGGGCAGCTTCTACGGGTTCCTGCCGCGGGTGCTGACGGTCGTGAATACGAACCTGCCGCCGGACCCGGCAGCCGCAGGCGTGCTCAACGACGCGCTGGGGAAGGTGGCGGCGGAGGTGATCAACAGCGGGCGCGTCAGCAAGCTGCAGAAGCTGCATGAGGCCCTGCGCACCCCGCGCGAACGGGGCGCGCCCATGGTGGCCAGCGACCCGCGCCTGGCCGCGGCGTTTGCCGAGGCCATCACGCGGCTGGCGGCGGTGGAGGGCCCTGCCGCGGAGACGCAGGCCCTGCCGATGCTGCGCTACTGCGCCGAGCACGTGAACGTGGACGACCGGGCGATCCAGCGCGCCGCCGGCGCGTTTGCCAAGCGCCGCGCGGCCGTGGATGATGCGCGCAGCTACAGCATCATCCTGAGGCTGCAGGCGACGTACCCGTCTCCGGAGCTGCTGCAACTGGCCCGCGACGTGCTCCTCGAAATGCGGAAACACAACCGTTTCGAGGAGATGGTCATCTTCTTCAGCCAGGCGCGGGTCGAATTCGGCCGGGACGCCCGCACCCTGACGCCCTACGCCCTGGCGGCGCTCGAAAACATCAGCTCGCCCGACCAGCGCGCCCAGCTCATGAAGTCGCTGTGGTTCACCGTGCAGGGCGAGTTCGAGCAGCGGCAGATGCCCGCCGCCGCCCGCCAGTGGCACCTCGAGTACGGCGATATGGAACTGGCGCTCAACCAATTGGACAAAGCGCGGGAGCGCTACCAGACGCTCCTCAAGAACAAGGACCTCGAGCCGGAACTCATGGCCCGCGTAGCCTTGCGGCTGGCCGTGCTGCAGTTCACGCGGCCCGCTCCCGGCAGCGCCGGCGAGATACTGCTCTCCGTCCTGGCACTCGATAAGCTGCCGGTGGAGTACAAGCTGGCGGCGCGGCTCCTCGGCGCGCCGGACCAGTTGCGCCTCGAAGACCTGGACGCACAGCTCAAGGTGCTGGGCGCCCCCGCCCTGTTGACCGACGCCGAGTGGGACCTGTTCCGCGGCGTGCGGCTGCGCATGGACGGCAACCAGGCCGCGGCTCGTGACCTGCTGGCCGCCGCCGCCCGGAAAGCCCCGAGCCTGAACTTTCCGAAAGTGACCCCGGCGCCGTAAAACCGCTTTACGTTTCGCGCGCCGCGTCTTACGTTTCTGCCTATGGCTTCACGAACGCTGGCCTGGCTTGTGCTCTTCGGGCTGCTGGTGGCCCTGGCGCTCCGGCTGCATTCCTGTGTCCGGGCCACGCCCGAGGATACCCTGGCACGCGAGCAGGCTACGTACCAGCGCGTGCGCAGCCTGATCCTGGACCGTTATATCAAGGAGGTGGACGAGCGGGGCCTGTTCTACGGCGCCATGGAAGGCATGGTGTCGAGGCTGGACAAGCACAGCCGCTTCCTGCCGCCGGAGCTTTACGAGAGACTGAAGACCGACACGACAGGACAGTTTGAAGGCGTGGGCATCGAGTGGAACCCCGACGAAAGCCTCGGCCTCGTCGTCCTCACCCCGCTCCAGGGAACGCCCGCCTTCCGCGGCGGCGTCTACCCCGGCGACAAGATCCTGGCGGTTGACGGCGTTCGGACCGAGGGCATGAACCGGGAGGAATGCGGACGCCGCATCCGCGGGCCGGTGGGCACGAAGGTGCGCCTGACGCTGCTGCATGAGGGGACGTCACGGCCGGTGGATGTCACGCTGGAGCGCTCGGTGAACGAGATCAAGTCGGTGCCCGTCGCCGAGATGCTCGGCCCAGACTACGTGCCCCCGGCCGCGGGATCGCCGGCGGGCGAGCCCGCCGCCAAGGTCGGGTATGTCCAGGTGGCGCACTTCCAGCCGAAGACCGCGGCCGACATGGACGCGGCGCTGGCCCGCCTGGAGAAGGAGGGTCTCCAGGCTCTGGTGCTCGATCTGCGGCAGAACCCCGGCGGGCTGCTGAAAGCCGCCGAGGACGTGGCGGAGCTGTTCCTGAAGGACGGCGTCATCGTCAGCGTCATCGCGCGGGACACCGCCGGTGCGGAAGGGCCGACGCGCATCACGTATGCCACCGGCGAGAAGACGCATCCGTTCTACCCGCTGGCCGTGCTGGTGGATGGCGAGAGCGCGTCGGCATCGGAGGTGGTGGCGGGGGCGCTGGAGGACCGCGGGCGCGCCGTGCTGGTGGGGAGCAAGACGTACGGGAAGTTCTCGGTGCAAGACGTGTTCGAGGTGCCGCTGAATAACTGGGGCGAGTCGGCCTTGAAGCTGACGGTGGCCCGCTATAAGACGCCCACGAGCCCGTGCATTGACGGCCAGGGCATTGTCCCTGATTATGTGGTGCAGTTCGCCCCCGAACAGCAGCGCGGGCTGCTGCAGAGCCGGCTGGCGCGGCACGTGCAGGACAACGATCCGCGCGCGGCCCCGGGTGCTCAGGCCCCCAAGGCCAACGGCGGCGAAGCCCCGGCGCCCTTCGTGGATCTGCAACTGCGCAAGGCCGTCGAGGTGCTGCTGCAGCAGGTGAAGGCCGCCAGGAAGTAGCGCGACCCTCCGGGTCGCGACACGAGGAGGGTCAACGCGATGAAGACGCGCAAATCGTGGCGTGACAAACTGGCCGACAGCAAGGACCTGCCCAAGACGCTGCTGATTCCGGCGCCACGCGAAGTGGATGAGATGATGGCCCGCGTGCCGCCGGGGAAAGTCGCCACCATCAACGAAATCCGCGCCGCTCTGGCGCGCAAACATAACACCACCATGACCTGCCCCCTGACCACGGGCATCTTCGCGTGGATCGCGGCCCACGCGGCCGAAGAAGCGGCGGCGGCGGGACGGACCGATATCACGCCGTACTGGCGCACGCTCAAAGTGGACGGACAGTTGAACGCCAAGTACCCCGGCGGCGTCGCGGCGCAGAAGAAGCGGCTGGTGGCCGAAGGGCATGCGATCGTGAAGAAGGGCCAGAAGTCCTTCGTGGCGGACTATGGGAAAGTGCTGTGCGATTTCACCACGTTGAGCGGCCGGAGGACCCGGGCAGGCGCGTAGTTCCTCGCGCCTGCAAAGCACCGTTCATCCTCGTTACGCCTTCGGCATTGTGCCGACGACCCGGCTGAGGTGCTCGATGGCTTCCTGCGGGCTGATGCCGAAATGCGCCATCTTGCCCAGGAGCTGATAGCCGTGCTCGACGGCGGCCTGCTGGCGCGCTTCAGGCGGCGCCGGATGGTGCTGCAGCAGGACCTTGTCGCCGTCGAAGGCAATGGTGCTCACGGTGCGGCCGTGCTGGTGGCACCACGCATGCAGGAGATGGACGTAATCCACCTTCTCCTCGCTGGCCACGAACAGAGCGCGCTCGTGCTCCTGGTCCACGGGGATGAGCGCCCAGTTGATCTTTGCCAGGACGGCGGCGAAATCGGGCAGATCCTCGTAGCCCTGTTCGCCGCATTGCCGTTCGCATTCCGCCAGGACGCTCTCATCCGCGGAACTGTTGACGATCATAGTCTCATTGCCGAAGATCAGGCCGCTCACGGTCGTGCTCAGGTTGAGCAGTTCCTGCTGGTTGAGCGCCAGCGTCCAGGCGGAGAGCGGCGCGTTCTCGCGGTAGGGCTCATACCTGTCGTCCTCACTGAACGGCGCGGGGATGTTCCACACGCCCAGCTTGGCGCCGTTGATGCGCACGACGGCGCTGAGCAGCTCGGCATCGAAGTGCGTCAGGAGATGCGGGACGAAGGCCGCGGACGGCCGGGACGAGAGGAACAGCGGTTTGTGGGGAGCTTCCTGGTCAGACACGGTATGTCACCTCGCTCGGGCCTCGGCTGGCACACGGGGACATTCAAAGTGCAAAACCGAAAATGTACAATGGAAAACGCGGGCTGCGGCTCGCGCCGGGACCGGCGGCTAATCCAGTTCGGCGAACAACTCCGCGAGCGGCACGGCGAACCCGGGCAGCACGTCTTCACCGTCCAGGGCATTGGCAGCGGCGAGCGCTTTGGCCGGGCGGTCTGAACGAAAGACGTGCGCCTTGCGACGCTGGGGATCCACAACCCAGACCAGCGTGACGCCGGCCGCGAGGTATTCCTCGACCTTCGCCATCACCTCGCTCCACTCGTCGCCCGGCGAAACCACCTCCACGCACAGCTCCGGCGGGACCTCCCAGTAGCCCTTGGCTTTGCGTGCTTCCTGCAGGCGTTCGTTGCTTATGAAGCAGACATCCGGGCCGCGGACGGAATCCGGATCGCGGGTCGTGTACAGGCCCGGATCGCCGGCCAGGACTTTGCCCAGCTTCCGCTGCTTGACGAACGTGCCAATGGCGATGGCCAACGCTGCCGTGAGAATGCCATGCGGGGGTTTGGGCGGGGACAAGGGAACCACCTTTCCGCGAACCAGTTCGCAACGGCCCCATTCCGGATGGGCAAGGAGTTCCGCGCCGGTGACCAGACGGTCTACCGGATAGGGCGGAGCGTTGGGCAAGGATGAGACAAGCATAATCGCCTCCAGAACGGTTGTAGTATACCCTGGAGGGCGGTTGAAGCCAAGGGGCTGTGTCTAGTCTACGGGCGACGGCGTGACGGAAGATAGCCGCTGCCTTGCCCGCCTATCTTGCCGATACATTCTGTGAACCTGCGGGGACACAGCACATGGCGTTGGACGGACCGTACACGCTCGCCGACCTGCTGCGCATGACGGGCCATAAACCCAAACCCAGACCGGCGTGGCTGGACGCGCTCGCCGCTCGTTGCACTGTGCGGCCGGAGCACGCCACGGGAGGAGGCGGAGGGAAATCCCAAATCCCGAATCCAAAATCCCAAATCCCAAGCCCCAAATCCGAAATCCGAAATCCGAAATCCAAAATCCAAAATCCAAAATCTAAAATCCTCCTCGGAATTGACCCCGGCACTCGGCGCGTCGGCTGGGGCGTGGTCGAGCGGACGGCGAGCGGAGGCTTGCGGCTGGTGCAGTGCGGCTGCATCGCGCCGTCGCCAAAGCTGGCTCTGAAGGACCGGCTGCGGGACATCTTCGCGGAACTGGAGGAGGTGCTCGGGCGCACGCGGCCGGACGCGGCCGCGCTGGAAGAGACCTTCGCCGGCGTGAACATGAAGTCCGCCATCGCGATGGGCGAGGGGCGCGGGATCGCGCTGCTGTGCCTGGCGCGCGCGGGCGTGGAAGTGTTGGAGCTTTCGCCGCGTTCGATCAAGCAGGCAGTAACGGGCAGCGGCGCGGCCGGCAAGGCGCGCGTGGCCGCGATGGTGGCGGCGACGCTGGGGCTGAAGGAGGCGCCGAAACCCGAGGACGTCACGGACGCTCTGGCTGCGGCGATAGCGTTGGCCCGGCGGCTGTGAGCGTGCTCATTCGCGGCGCGAGCGTCAGGCCCCTCCCCCTACCCCCTCCCTCAAGGCGAACAACGGCAGCCTACCGAGACAAGCTCTTGACCTGCGGCGGCTTGATCGGCATTGAGTGCGCGTTCTCGGCGTGGTAGATGCGCGTCAACTCCTCGAATGCCGCCTTCAATATTTCGCCCTCGAGCTTGCCCTTGCGCTCAAACATCTCTTTGTCAATGAGCGCGCGCAGGTAGAAGATGCGCCAGCGCCAGCCCGCGCGGGCCTGCGCCGTCATCCCGGCGTCCGTCTTGCGGACCAGATCGAAGGCGCGCAGCGCGCTCTCGCCGATCCTGCGGCGGTCATGGTTCTTCTCAAAGATGCGAACGGCTTCCAGCAGGTCCGCCGCGGCATCGGGAGAGAACTCGAAGGCCGCGTATTCCTGCACCGTGTCTTCGGCTTTGCGTTCCGGGTCCCAGTAGAACTGCGCGCAGAGCGTCTTGTTGAGGTCCTCGTAGATGCCTTCCGAGTACGGCGCGCCGCCGCTGGCCTTGTGCTTGATGCGGCCCCAGAGCATTTCGAAATGGGCCGGGGCCGGGTTGGCGCCATAGCCGCCCCAGGGATGCATGCCGAACATGCTGATCTCGGGGAAATTGAGCAGCGGCAGGCCGCCCGGCACGCCGCTTTCGAGCGGGAACTTGGGGAAGTAATTGTCGTGGCCATCGGCCATGATGTAATCGAGCCAGCTCTTGTCCTCGGTTAACGCCTTCGTCAATCCCACCCATTCGCCATCGGGGTTGGTGTCCTTCTCATTTTCGAAGCACCACGTAGACAAGATGACTTTGCAGGCGGGGAAGCGCGCGCGAATGTGCTGCACCATTTCCCGCGAGATGCTGATGTAGCCGCGCGCGCCCCACGGCCAGCATTGTTCGCAGGCGCAGCCGCCTTCGTCGTAGGGCCAGAGTCCGAAGCAGTCGAGACCGGTATCTTTGAACTGGTCGAGGAGTTCGTCGTACAGTTGCAGGAGCAGTTTCCGCGCCTCGGGCTTGCTGGCGCAGACGTTGACGCCGAAGTTGCCGCGGAAGTTGCCGGGGACCTTGACGCCGCGCAGTTCGTTGGGCGTGGTCTTGTAGCCGTTGTTCGGGACCTGGAGCAAGCCGATCTGCAGCCCGCTCTTCCGGGCCTCCCCCAGCACGGTCTTGAAACGGCTAATCCACGCGCGCGCGGCCGGGTCCGAAAGGCCGGTGAACTGCCACGTCGGGTAATGGATCAGGACGGTGTTGTAGCCCCAGAGCCCGAGGTCCTGGACGTACCGGCTTACCTCTTCCACCGGCGCCGCCTCGTAGAAGTTGTTGAAGTGCGTCGCGAGGTAGACCGCGCGAACCGGGCACTTCGGCTGGGATGTTCCGCGCCATGAGCCGGGGGTGAAGCCGCCCTTGTCGTAGCGCGACGTGCGCAGGAACTTGCCGACCCCGTAGAGCACGCCGCGTTCGTCGCTGCCCACGATCCGCACTGTCCCGTCCTTGCCATCGGCAATGGTGAAGCCCTCGGCGCCGCCCCGCGGCTCGACAGCCAATTCCACGGTCAGCGCTCCCGGGCCGTCCGCGACCACCTTCGCCGCACACCGCTCCTGCACCTGCCGCGCAAACACCAGCGCAGCAGCCCTCAGCACTTGCCCGGCGTTGTCCGGCATGACGACCCGGACCGAATCAACGGGCTTCAGCACGGTATCCGCGGCCATCGTCGCTCCTCCGCACACGCTCCACACGAACGCCAGCCCGAAGATCAGCGCCAGCCAGAACTCCGGCAGCCAAGCCACGCCCCACCGGCACTCCGGGCGGCGGCGGAGAGAGGGTAGCGCACTAATCATGGAACGGTCTCCTGCTTCCGCGGCTGCAAGTCGAGATCACGTGAGGATGCCACTACCTCGCGATAGAAGACAGCATAGCTCAGCACATGCAAGTAGGTCGGCCTAATCGGACCTCTGCCAACGGGCTGCGCATCCGCCCTGATCACGTATGTTCCAGCAATCATATCGCGCATCGTCCGCTGATTTCGAAAACTGCTCCAAAGGCAGTCCAACAACGGATTGCCGATTGAGAGCTGCATTATACAGAGGCGAATTGCCATCCGGCAATACGACGGTGGACTTCCCTTCAGGTCCACAATCCTTGCGTTCATGACTCTATAGCCCACTGTTCGGACTGGCGAGCGTTTCAGGACCACCAGATACAAGATAGCGACAGCAAGACACGCCACAATCACAAGTTCCGCATCGAACGGCAGCAGCGTGCAGAGCCAACACAACAGCAGCAATGTCGCAACGTCCACGGCGACAATGGCGTACCGCTTGGCTAGACTTAACTGGTCGCGGTCCGCATAGATCACGCCCTCTTCAGTTTCTTCTGAAGGTAGCGGGTCCGATTTGCGTTCTTGCTCGCTCATAGGCTCTTCCTGTCCCGCCACACGCTCCACACGAACGCGCCCGCGAAAACCGCCGTCAGCCAGAACTCCGGCAACCACGCCACACCCCACCAGTATTCGGGACGACGACGGCGCCAGAGAAACGGCGTATCGTAGGTATCCATGGTCACGATTTGCTCTCCATCCCACGAGAAGGCGCATGCGACGTCAAACGCTTTGTTGTGCCCGGGCAGGAACGCAACAGCACCTGTGATGCGGTCGTACAATACTCCGCAACCCGTATGGGACGTTTTGAACTCCATACCATGGTGGGTCTCGGGTGGCAGGCCTAGCCAAGAGACATTGAAACCATCCGGTAGAGGATCGAGTGATACGTTCACGAGCCCGTCGTGGACACTGATGTTGAACTGTTGCAGCTCGAACTTCCGGGAGCGGCAGTCGAATTCCCAACCTCTCGCTTTGCAAACGAGCGTCCAGTCCGACGTCCGCCAAAGCAGCGCCCACTTATCAATGTGGGGGTGGTCTTCGGCCACCGCTGCCAGCCATCTACCGTCGGTTGAGAACATAGGTACGTAGTGGTACATCCCCTCTTCAGGTTGGCCGTCTAGCTCAGCAAGCTGTTGGCCTGTCGCAGTGTCCCACACTCGCAGTTCGCCGCCTGCAACCGCCACAACTTGATTGTCTGGCGAGAATGCGGCCGACTTAAGGGACCCTGTGTAGCCGTCGAAGATGCCCTTCAGCACCCATGACGCTCGATTGTGCCACAGCAGCATCCCGCTGCCGACGAGCAGCACGAAGAGCACCAGCGTGCGCAGCGAGAAGCGGAACCAGCGGCGCTTGGCGGCCACGGGAGCCGGCGAAGCCGCGGGTTTGGCCTCACTGTTGTGTGCGCCGTCGTCCATGGTTTGCCGCCCGTGAGATACCGCTACAAGGTATCACTCGGCAGCTATCGGGTAAAGGGGGCGCAGCGATTCGGCCGGCACTCACGGTCCGTAGGACATTTTGCCAAATTGTCCGTTCGCCATCCGGACCAACGACCGCAATCTGGCAGAATGCGCTACGGCGCAGGCGGGATGCCGGCGGTACAACGTAGGACGTTTTGCTAAATTGTCCGTTCGCCGTCCGGACCAACGACCGCAATCTGGCAGAATGCGCTACGGCGCAGGCGGTACAACAGGAGTCCGCTGGGAAACCGGGTACCCTAACTTCCTGCACAATGTGCAGTCCTGGACACGGTTTCCCTGGCGCATTTTTGCAGGTGCAAGACGCGGCGTAAGGCTGTATGCTATAGGCGGTTGCGTGTACAAAGGGAAATAGCGCACTTGTGCTGCAAGTTTGGCCTCCTGCATCCGTTAGAAATGTAGGGGCCATGGGCAGGTGCCGATCAGCTTAGGTAGCGGATTGAGCGTTTCACTGAACATTACCCCTGGCCCGAGTCCGGGTGAAGACGCTGCTCAAGCAAGCTTGCGGCAGTTCAGCCAGTTTGCGCGTGAGCACGAGAACAGCATCTTCACCTACGTGTTGCGGATGGTTGGCAGCAGGGAGGATGCGGAGGACATCACGCAGGAGGCGCTCTTTCAGGCCTACCGGACGTGGATGCAGGTTGATCCGGAAGCTGCCGGCGGCTACGTCAAGTGGTGCTACCGGATCGCGCACAACCTGGCCATTGACACGCTGCGCAAGAAGAAACCGCGCGACGTGGACGACGAGGAGATGGAGCGTGCCGCCGATGCGAGGACGCTCAGGCCCGAGGAGATTTACGAGCACCGCGCACAGTCCAGCAAGATTCGGGAGTGCATTCTGGCCATGGATGAGAAGTACCGCGAAGTGCTGATTTTGCGTTACCAGGAAGAGATGAGCTACGAAGAGATTGCCAAGGTCCTGGACTTGCCGGTTTCGACAATCGAAACCCGCATCCACCGCGCGAAGAGAATGCTCCGCGAGAAACTGGACCGCGGCGTCTGACATGCCCCGCTCGCCTGTGCAGCGGACGGTGGTCTGGATGAGTGACGACGATGAATAGCGCTGACAATAACCCTATCGAACCTGCCGCCGCCGGCCAGCCCCGTCCGGCCGATCCGGTGGATGAGGTCCTCCTGACCCGCTATATCGAAGGGCGCCTGGACATGATCGAGCGGCTCGGGGTCGAGGACATGCTGCGCACCAACGCGGCTGCTCGCCGCCGGCTGGATGCGTTGCGCGAAGAAGAGGAACTCATCCGCGAAGCCCTGGGTTCCGTCAGCGAACCGTCGGTACGCTTGAGCGACAAGGTGATCGCGGCACTGCACACCGAGGAACGAGTGCGCCAGCAGGCCCTCCGGGCCCGCCGGGTGCGCCGCCACGTTTTCGCCGTGCTCAGCGCCGCCGCCATGCTGGTCCTGTGCGTGTGGCTGGTCAGCCCCCGCGATTCGATGGGCACCGCCATTTCCGGCACGCCCGCCGCGCTCGTGACCCCCAACGGCGACCGCCGCATCCTCACCAAGGACATGCGCGTCTTCGAAGGCGACCGGGTTGTGACAGCTCAGGGCCAGTTCGTGCGCCTGCGCCTCACCAATTGGGCGGTGCTCGACATTGACGAGCACAGCAAGCTGCGTGTGGACAGATCCCGGCCGGCTCCCACCTTCCATCTCGAAGCCGGCCGCGTCGGCGTCAGGACCCAGAAGCAGGAGGTCAT
Organism: Planctomycetota bacterium; assembly: GCA_026692735.1. Lineage (GTDB taxonomy): Bacteria > Planctomycetota > SZUA-567 > H5-PLA8 > H5-PLA8 > JAPLOD01. The sequence goes on from JAPLOD010000544.1 coordinate 11,499, forward strand.
CATCCGTCTGGCGCAAGGCACCGCGCGGATCTCCGCCGGCGCGCTGGTGGACGTGTGGCTGCCCGAGCCGGCTGACGCCGTCTGGCCGGCGCTGCTCGAACCTTCTCCCCACGAACGAGACGTTCGTGGTACCACGGGCGTCCCGCCCGTGGCGGACGTGCGCGCCGCTCCGGCCGTCGTGACCGTGATCTCCGGCACGGCCTACGTTGCCAACGAGAAACTGCCCGGCGGGATACCGCTGGACAGCGGCAGCCGCGCGCTGCTGTGGCCGCAGAAACGGGCCGTCATGCCTCTGGACCTGGCCGGCTCGCGCGTGCTGAACGCGCGGCAGGGAAGCACGTGGCACGCGCTGGAGGGACTCAGCCCGCAGGACCGTACGGTGATCGGTCTGCTGGAACGGCCCGACTTCGAGGACCTCGGCCGCCGGCTGAGCATGACCGGCAATACGTCCGAGCCGGTGATGAAGGCCGTCTCGCAGGCGCTCGGGCTGCTGCGGGATGCCATGCAGACCGCCGCCCCCCAGGACCGCGCTGACAAACTCGCCGCCGCGCAGCAGGCGCTCCGCCTCGCGTACGCGCCCTTGAAGGCGCATGATGAACACCGCGTTCTCGGCCGGCTGCTCGAAGGCCTGGCGCACCTTGAACGCGGCCGGGCGCTGATGGCCGTTCTGACCTCGTCCCCCAACGGCAAAGCCGCGGAGACGAGGAATGCCGCGATCGCCGCCTTCGATGCCGCGCGCGTGGCACTCGAGGAGACGCTCAAGCCCGATCCGGACGCCGCACCCGCGCAGGCGGCCGGCCTGCGGCGGTGCGCTCCGCCGCCGCTGACACCGCGAAGGAATTCGAGGAACTGCGCAGCGCGCTGGGGCGCTCCGTCGAAGCTCTGGCCGCGCGGCTTGGCGAAGCGCTGGTGCTGGAAGCCGGCGGAGCGGCGAGTGGCGCGCCGGACGCCCGCGCGGCGGCGCTGCGCAACCAGGCGGCCGAAGCGCTCGAGGAAGTCCTGAGCGTGCCGCTGGAAGGCTGGTCGGTCTCCTCGCGGCAGCTCGGCGACGGGATCAAACAGGCGGCCTTGCTGGCGCTGGTGAGGACTCACCTGGAGAACGGGGAACTGGCAAAGGCCCGCTCCGCGGCTGACGATTTCAGCCTTCTGTACCCGCTCGACGGGTCGAGCGCGGCGGCTCGGGAGATCAGGGGCCTCCTCGACGACTGCCTGCTCAAGGAAGGCGCCGCGGCACTGCGGGCCGGACGATTGCAGGCCGCCGTTGACGCCTACGACCATTGGCTCCACGCGCGTGCCGCCGGCGTCTCGCCGGCTTCCGGGACGCTCGATCTTCCGACCGCGAAAGTGCGCCTGCAGCTTCTCGGAGCCCTGCCGTAAGCGCGTCACAAAAATCCTGACGCCGCAAACATCCCGGACGGAACTGTCAGCCACTGCTATCGTCACTGCGCGCTTGACACCGACCGGCATCAAGAACGCCCCAGGCCGCGCTGGCCTCTGGCATGACAACGGCTGCGGGCGTGGTACAATTGGTCGGTGCGTGGGCGGTGGAGGAGCGACAACATGACAACAGCGCAGTTGCGCAATGAGGCGAGGCGGCGGCTCGATTCCTTGCCGGCTGACAAGGTCAAGGTGGCCGCTGAGTTCCTGGCGTTTCTCGACGATCGCGCAAGCGATGAGGCCACAGCGGAACTGTTGGCCATCCCTGGCTTGCTGGAAGACCTAGCTCAGGCCAAGCGCGACCAAACGGCGGGCAAGGGCGTCGAGTGGCGCAAGGTCCGGTCGGATGTATACGGTCATACAGGAAAGGACAGCAGGTAGGATGGTGCGGCGTTTCCGGCGCCTGGGGTTGGATAGGACCGCTATTGGACATGCCCGTCCGCCGCCGTATAGTTGGCCAGTCTGGGAGGCTGAACTATGTTAGCCATCAAGGCGAAGTACGACGGCCGGAAGATAATCCTGCCCAAGAACACGCGCCGTCCCCCGCCGGGCGAAGTCATAGTGGTTTTCACCAAGACCGAAGAGAAGGCGGAGGAGAATGCTTGGCTGAAGGCGCAGGAGGCTGCCTTCGCGCAGGCATGGGACAATGACCAGGATGCAATCTATGACGACCTTTGAGCCGGGTGCCGTCGTTCTCGTTCATTTTCCTTTCACCGGCCCGATAGGAGTGCTTCATGCCCGACCGCCTTCCCGTCCTTCTCGACACCGACATCGGCTCCGACATTGACGATGCCGTCTGCCTCGCCTACCTGCTCAAGCAGCCGCGCTGCGAACTGCTCGGCATCACCACCGTCACGGGTAACACGGCCCAGCGCGCGGCCCTGGCGGACCTGGTCTGCCACGCGGCCGGCCGCAAGGACGTGCCGGTGCACGCGGGCGCGCCCAACGTGCTGCTGACCGGGCCGGGCCAGCCCGAGGTGCCGCAGTATCACGCCATCAGCAACCGGCCGCATCGCAAGGACTTCCCGCCCGCCGCGGCCGTGGAATTCCTGCGCCGGACGATCCGTTCGCGCCCGCACGAGATCACCCTGTTGACCATCGGGCCGCTGACCAATATCGCGCTGCTGTTCGCCATGGACCCGGAAATCCCCGCCCTCCTCAAAGCACTGCACCTGATGTGCGGCGTCTTCACCGCGGGCAACCGACAGGGGCCCGCGGCTCGAGAATGGAACGCGCTCGTGGATCCCCTCGCCACGGCCGTGGTCTACCGCGCGCGGCCGCCGTCGTGCACCTCCATCGGGCTGGAAGTCACCACGAAATGCGTGCTCGACGCGGGCGAATGCCGCCGCCGTTTCGCGAAAGCGGGCGGGCCGCTCGAGATCGTCGCCGAGATGGCCGAGGTGTGGTTCCGCGACAGGAAGGCCATCACCTTTCACGACCCTCTGGCCGGCGCGACCATCTTCGAACCGCAACTGTGCGAGTATGCCGAGGGCGAGGTGGAGATCGAGACGGTCAGCGAGAAACTGGCCGGACTGACGGCCTTCAGTTCGCGGGCGGAGCGCAAACCCCACCGCATCGCCACCGCGGTGAAGCCGGACGAGTTCTTTGCCCATTACTTCGCCGTCGTGGGCGGGTAGTGCCCGTTCCTCGCTGCCGCGACGCGGAGAGGTTCACAGTGCGCAATGCGGAACCCAGAATGGTTCGCCTGTCAAGCTCCTGCATTCTGCATGTTGGGTTGTTCATTCTGCATGTCTCCGCCGTCCTGCTCTGCTGTTCGGCCCACACTTCGGCCGGCGAGATTGCGCTGGCGACCGAGCTGAAGGTGAGCGGCCCGGTGGTGACGGTTCGCGCGCCGCTGGGTCTGCGCTACCGGCCCGGCTATCCTCTCCCGCTGCAGGTGCGCGTCCATAATCCGGGCGCGGCCTTCAACGCCGAGCTGTTCGTGG
>JAPLOD010000545.1 GCA_026692735.1 Planctomycetota bacterium
CAGCATGGAACAGAGGCCTTTGATAAGGGGGATGCGCGCGCGCATGGCGCCACGGTTGCGGTGGAAGGCGCGGATCACCTCATCGGTCCCGTGCCCGGCCGCCTCAGGCGCCAGCCACAGAGCGATGGCGCCGGCGAGAGCGCCGCCGGCCGCGGGCACGACGAGCAGAGGCCACCAGCCGAGCCCCTCGGACGTGGTCTGGAAAAGCCAGCCGGCGAGCAGGAAGCGTTCCACGTACCTGAGCGCGGCGTCAAAGCCGAGCGCGCCCAGCCCCGACAGAACACCGGTCAAGACGCAGAGCGCCAGCAGCCGGAACCATGACTGCAGATGGAAGAACCGCGCGGCACGCTGAAAGCTGCCCGACAGTCTGCTCATGGCCCTGATCTTAGCACGGCCGGCGTATCCACAGCAACACCGAACGGCCAAACGCTCCCGGCCTTGGGGGGACCTGCCGGGCCGCCGGGCGATCCAGAGGGTCGCCGTACGGTCTTGCGTTTCTTCAACAGGTCGAAGGGGTCGAAATTGCGCTCTTCGGGCGCTTCGGTCTCGGCACCGGACACCTCGCCCGCCGCGACCAGCAGGTCCTGCGTCGGCACGACCAGGTTGCGGTAGGCCGCCACGGGGCGGACCGACGCAAAGAAAAGGTTGTCGCCAAAGGCCCGGTCGAGGGCGTACGTGACGGACACGTCCAGGGGACCGTAGTTGCGCGTCACCGTCACGCGCTCCACCTGCCGCCCCTTGCGGACCAGCACGGAACGGCGCGCTTCCGAGACGCGCTCGTACGACACGCTCCACCGCTCGCTCAACTTCAGGTCCAGATGCACCCGGTACTGGTCGGAACCGACGATGGCGCGGCTGTTGTCGTGGAAATTGAACCGCTCCTCGAGGCGCAGGCGCCAGCGGGACTGCGGATCAATGGTGATCCCATAGAAGGTCCGTTCGACCTGGCCGTCTTCGAGGCGGAGGCCAACGCCGCTGTCAAGCTTGAAGACGTCCGTGACGCGGATGAAGCCTTCTGCGCGGAGCAGGTCGAGCGCGTCCCCGTGCAGGAGGCGCTCCTGGTCCCGGCTGCGCGGGAAGTAGTCGAGGGCCAGGTCCACACCGGCGAAGTTGAACGTGCGCGTCTCGCCGTCTTCGGCGGCGCGCCGCGCCTGGAATGTCTGGTCGAGGGCGAAGGTGACCTTGTCCAGGGCGGCGAGGTCATCTATCGGATCGAAGTCGAGCAGCCTCTCGGCTTCCACGGTCGTGTCGCTGACGCCGCGGTAGCTGATCCGTGGCTCGATGATATGGCGCATGCCCTCAATGCCCAGGTCGCCGTTCTCAAGCTCGGGGAACGTCCCGTAGATGCGGCTCGTGAGGTCCAGGCCGTAGGTGATCGCGCCCTGCGACGTGCTGCCGCCATCGTCCGGCGCACCACCGACCTGGTTCACGTCGCGGGAGCTGGTGTAGAACTGCTGCTGCGTCCCCAGGTGCGGAACAATGTTGACCGGCCCCCACTTGAGCGGACGGGAGAAGTCCACCTTCGCGTAGGCCCGGCCGGTCTCAAAACCGCTCTGGTCGTACACCTCGCGATCGAAGTCGCGTGTCATCCGGGCGGCCTGCATCTCGCCGCTCATGTACACGCCATAGGGCAGAGCGGCCGGGACAAGCGAGTACGTCAGCGCCGGCTCATAGCCGGTGAAGTCGCCGTAATCGAGCGGGCTGCGCGGGGGCGAGCCGTCGAAGCTCTGCGGGCTGGCGCGGTACAGCAGCTCGACCGAGTAGTTGTCGCCCGGCTTACGCAGCGAGGCGAGGCCCTCGGGCTGATTGTCCTTCAGGTAGTTGTCGTAGAAGTACTCCACCATGAAGTCGCGGTCCGACTGCGACCTGAAGCGCATGTCCAACTGGAGGTTGTCGAGGCCGGCAAAACGCTTCAGCGGCTGGTGCTGCTGGAAATCGGCCATGCCGCGCCATTCATCGCGGTGCTGGTCGAGGCTGAAGGAGGGCGGACCGGCGTTGTCCAGGAAGCGGCGCCGGGCGAAGAGGAGGTTGGCATCGAACTGGCGGCGCGGGAAACCGTCAATCTTGGGCTGAATGCGGCGTTCCACGTCCCGCCGCGCCCGCAGGATATCCTCGTCCTCGGGGGTCTGAATCTCATCGGTGGCGTACACGCGGACATGCCCTTCGCCGCGCTCAAAGTGTTCCTTCTCTCCCGGGACCACAGGCGGCCGGCGGCCCGTCTGCCAGTCCAACTCGAATCCCGCCGCGGGGCCGCGCTTGCTGCGTTCGTCCAGATCCAGGTACACGCGCGTGGGGTCGAACAACCTGTCCTCGTCGGTGCCCAGGTTGTAACCGTAGCGGCTCATCGAATACGGCCCCCACCGCGTGGATTTGCCGTACGTGACTGCGAAGTACGGATAGCCCTTCACCAGATCGTAGGTGATCGTGGGGAACGGCACCAGGCTGACCCCCAGGATGGTCAGGCGCGCCCGCTTGGCCGTGACCTTCTTGCCCTTCAACTGCGTCTTGCCCGGCTCGGCCGGGTTCGGCGCATCGTAAAGGTGGAACTCCATGCGCCCGGCCTTCACACCGTACATGGGGTGGACCATGTCGTCGGTGGTCACGAACGCATCATCGGCGCTGTACAAGAGGCGGCCGTCCCTGACGAGCCGGGCGGCCTTGATGATGAGATTGGTGCGCGCCTGAGGGTCTTCAGCCGGTTCGAGGTAGATGCCGTACGGGTCGCGAGCCCGGATGAAGGACAAGGTGCTCTTCTCGGGCGACAGTTGCCGCAACTCGTCGCGCTTCTCCTCGCGCTTCTCCGTCTTGCCCTTCTTGGTCCCGCCGATGCCCTGCATGGCATCGGGCTTGGTGGACACGCGGAGCACGGCTTCCACGAGGTACCCGGTGTCATCGTTGACGTTGAGGTAGCCGGCCTGGGCCGATATCTCGGACTCGCCGACCCGCAAGCGTATGTGGCCTTCCGCGTACACCTCGCGCGTCTGCCGGAAGAAGACAATGTGGTCGGCTTCCAGCTTCATGTTCTTGAAGCGCACCCAGGCGCTGCCGGACAGGACCACTGCGGCCTTTTCTTCCAGAAAGGACTGCTTGGAGGCGGACCAGTCTATCTCGGGCAACGCGGGGAACGGCGCCGGCCCTTCGCCCGCGGCAACGCAACAACAGACCAGCGCCAAGCTCCAAACGAGAAGCCTCAACACCTGTCGAGGGCACCGCTGAGGGGTGCACGCAGATAGCATGGCCATGGAATGTAGTATCTTAGGCAAGACCCCCTCAAAAGCAAGCTCGTCCTGCGGCTCTGATCCCTAACCCTTTACCTCAAATGGGTTAGAATACGTGCGCCGCCGCGAAGAGCGCATCGGCCCAGTATCGTGAGTGTCGTCCAGGACGAGGCAGGCCTTAAGGGCTTTGTGGCAGAGACCCCATCCCGTGGGCACCAGGCCCGGCACCGGCCGCCTTCGTCCTCTCCCAAAACAACACAAGCCCTCGCGCTTGCGGGGGCTTGCGGGATGCCCTGGAGGCGCTGGCCCGGCTGGGATCGCGCTACTTGGTTTCGGCACCTGCTGCCGCAGGCTTGTCCAGGTCTTCCCAGGCCTTGAGCCAGGCTTCGTCAACCACTCCGTGCTGCCGGTAACAACTCGTGACGCGGTACGACCCGGTGGAGAGACCGCTGGTGCAGTCGAAGTACGCCACCATTGTCTTCTTGCCCTTTGCCTTGTCAATGGCGCCGGCGAGGCCCTTCGCCACCTGGTCCTGCACCTGTTTGAGCTCCTCGTCCGTCAGCCGCCGACGCGGATCATACAGGAAGCCGGGGTCTTTCTGCAGCAACTCCGGCTTGTCGGGCGCGACGGCCTTCATGAGCTGTTCCCATGTCTGCTTCGCCACGGCCTTCTTGTCGAGCTTGTCGGTCAGGAAGGCTTCCACCTGCATCTTCACGTTGTCCCAGTCCACGTCCGCTTCGTCGAAGACGGCCCACACCTCGTCCAGGTTCTTTCCGGCCTCGATCGTCACCTTGCGGCGCTGCACCAGGGTCTTGCTGCCCTCGAGGTCAGGGGCCTTGTTGAACTGATACCGGTCCTGCGGCGATTCCTTGGTCAGCGCCTTGAGCATCTGCGCCTTGTAGATGGTGGAGCGGCCGTCGTCCACGACGCGGGCCTCAACGGGCACCTTCGTACCGCCGACATCAACCTCGACCGGACATGCGAACGCCACGCTGTTGATCGCCAGTTCCTGACTGGCCCGCGTGGAGTTCGTCACGACGAAGGGGAAGGCCCATGCGAGCTTGTCGGCTCCAGCGGGCGTCTTCAGCGTCTGCACCTTGATCTGGGGTTCCTTGGCGTCCGCGGGAACGGGGATAGCGATGGACTGGTCCCACATCCACAGGTACTCCCAGCGCGTGTCCTTGTGCTTCAGCACCTCGCGGTAGACGTGGAATTCGTCGCCGCCCTTGCGTTCATAGGTCAGCACGAGCGCGCGCCGCATCTTCTCCTCGTACCGGTGCGCATTGGCCAGCCCGTTGACGACGATCTTCAGGTCGAGGGCATAGAGCGCCAGGAACGAACCCGGCTCCAGCGGCGCGACGCCCTGCTTCAGGAGCTCCTTGTCGAGAGGGCTGTTCGAAGTGGGGAGCGGGCGCATGTGCGCGTCGGCCATTTCGCGCTCGGCGATCAGGCCCCCCACCGCCTGGTTGAACACGCCCTTGTCGGTCACGGCCGTGAACATGGGCGCGATGCGCCGCTTCTTGAAGGTGGGGTTCGTCACGGTGTACGTGAAACCGAACCACGTTTTGGCGTTGCCGTAGGTGCTGTCGGCGCTGATGTACTGCGGCGCATCCGCGTGGAAATCGCTCAGGTTGATGGACCAGCGGTCGTGCACGTAGATCTGGAAGTCGTCCGGGCTGACTTCGTAGGGATCGCGCACCGGCTGCTTGAGCCCCAGCGCGGCTTCCATGTTCGCCGGCTCAGGGACGGGGATCGTCTGTTCGTCAATCGTTACCGCCGCCGAACCGAGTTCCATGACCTTCTGGCGCTGCGCCTGCAGGTCGTCCACGAATTTCTTGTACTTGTCGTAGGCATCCTTGCGCTCGGTCATCACCTTCTCGCGGGCCGCCTTCTTGTCCTCGAGGAACTTCTTGTCCGCCGGGTCAACGCCCGCCGGCAGATTTTCGAGTTCGTACAGAGAGATGGCCTCAGCCGTCACGCCACGGCTAAGAACCACCAAACCCACCATGAACGCCGGAAGCAGAAGCCGCAGTCGCACCATGAAAGAGATCCTTTCCGCGCGTTCCCCACACATGCGCCTACTCGTGCAGCCCACTGCCACGGCAGGCCACACTACCTCAACGCCCTTTAAGCGATACCTTCAAAGACTTTAGCCCCTTTTGGAAAATGTCAACCTTATTTTGCCCTGTTCGTTGGCTCCGACGCGGATTCCGGATGTCGCATCCGAAGGGCTGCCGGTGTAGATAGGGACAATGCTGGTTCAGGACGCGACGGGGCTGGGAATCCGTCCCCCGGATTCCCCTGAGGAGGCTAGAGTCATGAGCAGGAACAGTGGAGCAAAACAGCGTGCCGGCGCAACGCTAGGCCGGCGTGATTTCCTCGCCGCCGCAGGCGCAGCAGCGGTATCCGTCACCATCCTCAGTCCCAAGACGGTCCGCGGCGCGGAGGCCAACAGCAAGATCGAGCTGGGCCTCATCGGCTGCGGCGGACGGGGCAACTGGATCGCCGACCTGTTCACCAAACATGGCGGCTTCAAATTCGTCGCCGGGGCGGACTACTTCGAGGACAAGGCCAAGGGCTTCGGTGACAGGCTCCAGATCGAGGCCTCGCGCCGTTACAGCGGGCTGAACGGCTACAAGAAGCTGCTCGAAGGCAAGCTCGACGCCGTGGTCGTCGAAAGCCCGCCGTTCTTCCATCCCGAGCACGCCGCTGCGGGCGCGGAGGCCGGGAAGCACGTGTACGTGGCCAAGCCCATCGCGGTGGACGTGCCGGGCTGCCTGCTGCACGCCGAAGCGGGCAAAAAGGCCACCGAGAAGAAGCTCGTCTACCTCGTGGATTTCCAGACGCGCGCCAACGCGCTGTACCAGGAAGCCATCAAGCGCGTCCACAACGGGGACCTCGGCAAGCTCGTCAACGGCGAGGCCGTGTACTACTGCGGCGACACCTGGGGCAACCCGGACTACAACAACACCAACGCCGAAGAGCGCCTGCGCCACTGGGGCGTGGACAAGGTCCTGTCCGGCGACATCATCACCGAACAGAACATCCACGCGCTCGACGTGGCGACCTGGGTCATTGACGAGGCGCCGTTGCGCGCGATCGGGTCGTACGGGCGCAAAGCGCGCAGCGGGTCGGGCGACGTCAACGACCATTTCGGGGCAGTCTACAACTTCCCCAATGACGTGGTGCTGATGTTCTCCTCGAAACAGTACGGCCAGGGCTATGACGACATCGGCTGCCGCATGTTCGGCGCCCGCGGCACCATTGACACGCACTACGGCGGCGGCGTCAGCATCCGCGGAGCGGTCGCGTACAAGGGCGGGAACACGGGGAATATCTTCACGGACGGTGTGGTCACGAACATCGCCACGTTCCACGACTGCATTACGAACAAGAAATTCGAGAACACCACGGTCGCGCCGAGCGTCCGCAGCAACCTCACCACCGTCCTCGGCCGCACGGCCTGCTACAAGGGCACCGCGGTGACATGGGATGAGATGATGAAGGCCAACGAGAAGCTGGAGTTCGACATGAAGGCCTTGAAGGCGTGACGAGTGAGTGGGGATTTTCGATTTTGGATTTTGGATTTGCGATTGAACGGACAACTGGCGACGGACAACTGACGACGGCAAGCCTCTCGTTTCACGTTGCACGCTTTACGTTGTGCGTGTTGTTCATCGTCGGGCTGGGCTGCGTCCAAGCCGGAGACGCGCCCAAGCCCGGTGAAACCGTCACCAACTCCGTGGGCATGAGACTCGCATACATTCCGGCGGGCGAGGCCGATATGGGCAGCCCCGGGGACGAAAAGGGACGGGAGGACGACGAGGCGCTGCACCGGGTCAAGCTGGCTAAACCGTTCCGCATCGGCGTGACCGAGGTGACTCAGGCCCAGTGGAAAGCCGTCATGGGGCAGCGGCGCGGCGAATTCGAGGGCGACAACCTGCCGGTCGAGAGCGTCTCGTGGAAGGACGCCGTGGCCTTCTGCGAGAAACTCTCCAAGACTGAAGGCAAGACCTATCGCCTGCCAACCGAAGCTGAATGGGAGTACGCCTGCCGGGCCGGCTCCGCCGGGCGTTTCTCGGCCGCCGACAAGCTCACCGATGCAGCCTGGTACGATGACAACGGCGAAGAGAAGACCCACCCGGTAGCCGCCAAGAAGCCCAATGCCTGGGGCTTGTACGACATGCACGGCAACGTGGCCGAGTGGTGCGGGGACTACTACGCTCCGAAGTACCCGGCTCAAGCCGCGACCGACCCGACCGGCCCGGCGGAAGGGACCGGGCGCGTGGTGCGCGGAGGTTCCTGGTCTTCATTCGAACGCGGCTGCCGCTGTGCGTCGCGCAGCAACGTCAACCAGGCGCACCAGATGAAGACCATCGGCTTCCGCGTGGTCATGGAACTGCCGTAGCCGGCGGCGCGGTTCGCTTCGGTCAGCCCGCCCGTGATCCTTCATCCTTCATCCTTCATCGTTGCCGTTCCACCACCACCCGAAAGCCGAGGCCGCCGAGCCATTTCTACCCCTTCCGCTCGCTTCGCTTGCAGCAGCGAAAAGGGTAACAGGGACAAAAGCCAAAGGGTAATCAAGGAGTCCTGGTCGCCACCACCACCACCCGAAAGCCGAGGTAGTAGTACCGGCGGGCGGGAGTGAGCCTGAGACGGCGCGCAGACCGGCAGATCCCGGCAATGTCGTACCAGGCCCCGCCCCGCAACACGCGGACCTGGCCGTCGGACGGTCCCTGCGGGTCAACAACCGCTCCCGGCTTGTATCCCTCGTACCAGTCCTGGCACCATTCCCAGACGTTGCCGTGCACGTCGTAGAGACCGAAGGCGTTTGGTTCCTTCTGGCCGACGGGGTGCGTTTTGCCGCCGCTGTTGGCGCTGTACCAAGCCGCTCGCCCCAGGTCGGCTTCAGTATCACCTGTGTAGTACGTCGTCGTTGTCCCGGCCCGGCATGCGAACTCCCGCTCCGCGTCCGTGGGCAGTCGCACGATCAAGCCAGTCTTCTCGCTGACCTTCTTGCAGAACTCTGCCGCGTTGTCCCAGGACACCGTTTCGACCGGCAGGTCCTGGCCTTTGAAGTGGCTGGGATTCGTGCCCATGACCTGTGCGTACTGCTCCTGCGTCACAGGATACTTGCCCATGTGGAACAGCATGGTGAGCGTAACCTCGTGCGCAGGCTTCTCCCCATCATACGAACTCTGGTAGCGGGCCAAGGCCGCTTTGTACTCCGTCTGAGCCAGCGCCAGCGCCTTCGTCGAGAACCACCAGTGCATCCCGCCCATGACGGCCACGCCTGCGACGACCGTCATCGCCATGAACCTCGCCAGCGAATACTGCGGCCTGTGCCGCTTCCGAATGGCCCGGATGATGATCGTCGCGATGAGCACCAGCAGCGCGCCGATGGCGGCGGCGAACGTGGCCTCGCCGATGACGATCTTCTTGCGGTAGCCCTCCTCGTCCACCGGCTTGGGTTCGGGCGTCCCCATCGTGAACTTCCCCGCCGGGATGAGCACCAATTCCAGGTTCACGCCCCCGCCGAGTTCCAGTGTCTTCGTCGGCGAAAGGTCCGCGCGCTTGGCGTACTGCTCGATGGATTCGCGGCCATCCCACAAAGGCCCGGAGCGCGACTGGTCTTCTCCGCCGTACACGCCTGCACACAGGAACGACACACCGACCCATGCGAAGATGCGCAAAAGCATTCTGCCTGAAACGTCATCAGTCATCACCGTTATCCCATACATCCTCCTGGCCGCCGGCTTGCGCGTTGACCGTGATGGTGAACGTCTCGGGCGCCGAGGTGTCCGAACCGCCGAACGTCGTGCCGCCGTCATCCTTGGCGATGATGGTCACGGTCGCGGAACCGGATGCGCCAGGTGCGGGCGTGAAGGTCAGGCTGCCTCGCGCGTTGATCGTCGGCTGCTCCGAGAACAACGCCGGGCTGTCGTTGCTCACGAGGAACTTCACGGTCTGCCGGGGGTCGTTCGCGGTGATCGCCAGTGCCCACGGAGGCCGGCCGCCGAGGAAGTACTCGATCTGCGTCACGCTGTCGGGGTCACTCGGAGCCGGCCGGTCGTCAGGGTACGGGCGCGTTCCGCCCAGCGTCGTGTCATATCCGAAATGCGCCAGGTCCGCGGGGTTGGCGAGGAAGGTTGGCTCCTTGAAGCGCGCCGCCTTGGCCTGTGAGGCGAAGGTATTGTAGGTGCTGACGCTCCATGTCGTGCAAGAGCCGGTGACCGGCCAGGCTGCCCAAGGCAACGAGCTGAACGAACCGTACCTGTAGTTTGCGTACGCGACCTCGCTGGCTTTCTGCATGCCGTCGCCAATCCACAAGACGATGTGCTTCGCGCCCGCTTCCGCCGCGGCGCGCTTCATGACTTCACAGACCTGCGTGTTGTCCACGATGCGGGTGTCCGCGGCCCTGTACCAGGATTTCGGCCTGGTGCCCATGTACTCCTCAAAGAGCGCCGCGCCGGCGCCTTTCGCATATAAGGAGACGAGTTCGTTGGTGTGAGGACCCATGGTGGTACTGTCGTATCCCCAGCGGCCCCCATACACGACGCTGCCGTCGGTGGGCGTGCCGTTGGCCTTTGCGGGGGGCAGGACGCCGCGGCCGAGGGGGCGCTTCAGGCGCATGAAGCTGTTGCCGTGATCGGCGGTGAGGATGAAGAGGGTGTCGTTCCAGCTCATGCCGCCGCTGCCGCTATCCACCAGCGCTTCGCCGCTCTTCACCGCTTCGGAGAACTGGTGCATTGTTCCCAGCAGCAGCACGAAGTTGTTGGCATGGTTGGCGTGATCTATGTCGCCGCCTTCGACCATGAGGAAGAAGCCGTTGGGGTTCTTGGAGAGGACCGTCAGCGCCGCCGTGGCCGCGGCGGCCAGCGAAGGATTCTCCGCGGCCTTGGCGGTGACCGTGAACGAGCCGCTCCCGTCGCCCGTCGGCACCGGCGCGTCGAAATCCCCGCCGCCGCCGAACAAGCCGAACAACCTGGTGGCGGACGCCGCTGCGGCAGTCAGCGCTGCGCTGCCGTCAACGCCGGCCACCCGTTCCACAAAGGTGTAGCCGGCCCGGCCATCCTTAAGGCGCCTGTAATTCCTGTCGTCCGTGGCGCTGGCGGTTGGCCCGAGAAACGCATACGTGTTTGCCCAGGCCGGGTGGCCGGAGCCGATAACGGCCTCCGGCTTCACCGTGTTGATCATCTCGTCACCGATCTCGCAGTACTTGTTGCGGCTGACATTGTGGCTGACGAAACAGGCGGGCGTGGCGTGGTCGAAGGGGACGGTGGTCACCACGCCCATCGCGAACCCGTACCGCGCGCGCACGTGCTCCGCAATGGTCTCCATCGCGCCGCGGGGCGGATCGCCGGGAAGCCACGCCACTCTGCCGTCGTTCGTCTTCCGGCCGCAGGCCAGCGCCGTGGCCGCGGCGGCGGAGTCCGTGGCGACGCAATGCGGGTAACGTCCCGGGCCGTACTGCCCGCTGTCCTGGATGACGATGACGTCCGGGCCTGTGGCGAAACTGGGCGGGTGGTTGACGGGCCAGAAGCGCACCGCCAGCAACGATGCGCTCGCTACGCCCGCCAGGACGCCGGCGACCAACAGAAGTCTCTTTTTTGTGTCTCCGGACTTGCGTTCCACTAGCGGTGCCTCTGCAGGCGCTGCCCGCGGCGATCGCCACGGTTCCTCGACCTTATCCATTTACGGTGATAGATGACAAATGACGAGTGACAAATGCGGCATTCGTTCGTTGCTGCTTGCCGCGCTGCCCGCGCTTCGTGGCACGGGCATCTTGCCCGTGTCCACGGCCTGGAAGGCCGTGCCACAACGTCACAGCCGCGCGCGAACTGCTCTACGGCCGGTCCTGCGGCACGCCAAGCAGCCCCAGAATTGCGCCGACCTCATCCGGCAGGGCCGCGCGGTTATACTGCCGCGTCTTCCAGGCTTCTCCTTCGCGCCAACTGACGACGAGGGCATCGCCAAGCTTCTGGGCGGGCTTTCCTTCGGGCAACTTCGGCAGCAACTTGAGCAGCAGTTCGAGGCTCGGCCCGTCCAGCGGGGCCGCGGGGAACGGCGTCCCGGCCTTCAGGAGCTCGCGTTGGCCCTTGGAGGTCACGGCTGCGTGCATGGCCTGGGCAGTAGGGAACCAGGTTGTGAAGACGACGTGGCTGGCGCCCGTCAGTTTCCTGGCTTCCTCGTGCTCGCGCAACGCGGCCTTCGGCACGTCCTGCTCCCCTTTGGCCTCCTTCCCCTCGTCCGCCGCCCTCACCGTTCCCAACGCCGTCAGCATCACTGCTGCTGCCGTGCCCAGGAATGCCCGGCGCTGGTACTCGCGAACCTTCGTCCGCGCGATGATGGTCGCGGGAACAGGATCCTTCTTCGTGGCTCCACTGTTCTCTGGCATATTGGCACCTCCGATGCGTGGCACGCTGACTGTAAGAGACCCGGACGCAATAATCCTAGCCGCCGGCGCCAGAGCTTCCAGGCAAATCCGCCTGCGGGATTCGGATTTCGGATTTCCACAGGTGGTGTATTCCGGTATAAGGAAGGCGTCTGCCGGCAGACCATTGACAGAGCTTCTGGGCCGTTACCAGGTACGATGGAGGCCGTTCCATGAGCAAACAGAGCGCGTTGAACCGCCGGGACTTCCTGCGCCGAGGCGCGGCAGCCGCGGCTGCGGCTGTGGCATTTCCGACCATCATCCCCGCGTCCGCGCTGGGTGACGACGGGAAGCCGGCGCCGAGCAACCGGATTGTGATGGGGTGCATCGGGGTCGGCGGCCAGGGTGGCTCGAACATGGGCAACTTCCTCGGGCAACCAAGCTGCCAGGTAGTGGCCATCGCGGACGTGGACAAGAACAACGCCAACAGCAACAGGGACCGGGTGAACAACCAGTACAAGAACAAGGACTGCAAGGCGTACTACGATTTCCGCGAGCTGTGCGCGCGCGACGACATTGACGCCGTGATGATGGCCACGCCCGACCATTGGCATGCCGTGGTCGCGCTCACGGCCGTGAGGTCCGGCAAAGACGTCTACGGCGAGAAGCCGTTCACACACGACCTGCGCGAAGGGCGCGCTCTGGCCAACGCCGTCCAACAGTACGGGCGCGTCTGGCAGACGGGCAGTTGGCAGCGCCGCGGCGGAGGCAGCGAGCAGTTCGTAGCGCCGCCGCCGAACCTGGACTACGACTTCTGGGTTGGCCCGTCTCCGTGGGCGCCGTACTCGAAGGACCGCACGCACTGGAACTGGCGCTGGCAGCTTGACTACGGCGGCGGGCAGATGATGGACTGGATCGGCCACCACGGCGACATCGCGCAGTGGGGTCTGGGGACGGAATACACCGGGCCGATCGAGATCGAAGGCAAGGCCGAGTTCCCGACGAAGGGCTTGTGGAACGCGCCGACGTCGTACAAAGCCTTCGCGAAGTTTGCCAACGGCGTGACGATGATCATCGCCAACGACCAGCAGACGTCCAAGGGCATGGGCGCCAAGTGGATCGGCGACAAGGGCTGGGTCTGGGTGGACCGCGGCGGCTTCGACGCGGAACCCAAGAGCCTGCTCAAGGAAGTCATCCGCCCCGACGAGATCAACCTCTACCGGTCCAAAGACCACTGGGGCAACTTCCTGGAATGCGTGAAGTCGCGGCGCTTGACCATCACGCCGGCCGAAGTCGCACACAGGTCCGCGAGCCTGGGGCATCTGGCGATGGTGGCGATCCTGGTCGGTCGCAAGATCAAGTTCGACCCGGACAAAGAGGAGATCATCGGCGATCCCACGGCCAACGCCCTGCTGGGCCGGGCCAAACGCGAGCCGTGGCGGTTGTAACGCCGGCGTCTCGCCGGCCCGAACAGGCGAAGGCGCGAGCAGTCAACAACGGAGAGAGGGCGGGAGTGGCGAGATGAAACGATGGTACAGAATTGCTGTTCTGGGACTGGCCGCGGCGCTGGCCGCGGCGGCGATCGGCGGCGAAGCGGACGAGAAGTACAGGAACGTCGCCAGGTTTGAGTTCGGCAAGAGCGTCGAACCCTTGACCGCCATCGAGGCCGAAATCCGCGGCTCCAAAGTGGAACAGTACAAGGACATTGAGGCGAAGCTGCTGGACGCGCTCAAAGCCCCCGACGCCGCCGTGGACGGCAAGCGGTACCTGCTGCGCTACCTGACCATCGTCGGCTCGGAGACGTGCGTCCCGGCAGTGGCGCGGTTCCTGGCTGATGAACAGCTTTCGCATCCGGCGCGGATGGCGTTGGAGGCTCTGCCCTGCAAGGCGGCGGCCGAAGCGCTGCGCCAAGGTCTGGAGAAGGCCAAGGGCAAGCAGTTGGCGGGCGTTGTGGCATCGCTGGGCGTGCGGCGGGATGCCGAAGCCACGTCCGCCCTGGCCAAGCTGACAAGCGATGCCGATCCGGCGGTGGCCGAAGCGGCGGTCTGCGCGCTCGGCGAGGTGGGCACGCCCGAAGCCGCGAAGGCCCTCGAGGAAGCCGCGGCGAAGGTCCCGGAAGCACTCAAGCGGCCCGCGGCCAAGGCGCGCGTCGCGTGTGCCGCGCGTCTGACGGAAGCGGGAAAAGGCGCGCAGGCGGCGGCGATCTACAAGACGCTGCTCGACAACCCGCCGGCGCCGTCGGTGCGCATCGCCGCGCTGCGGGGCATGATCGCATCGCTGGACAGCTTACCGGCCGCCAAGCTGATTGCACAGATGCTTGAAGGCGAGGACGCGGCATTGAGAACGGCAACGCTGGCCGCCTACAGCGGGTCCTCCGACAAAGCTCTGAAGGATGCGGTGGCGGCGCAACTGCCCGGCATGAAGCCGGTGGCGCAGGAAGCGCTCCTGGGCGTCCTCGGCGGCATGCCGGAAGTTGCGGCGCGGCCGGCCCT
The DNA here is from genome assembly GCA_026692735.1 of Planctomycetota bacterium. Taxonomy (GTDB): domain Bacteria; phylum Planctomycetota; class SZUA-567; order H5-PLA8; family H5-PLA8; genus JAPLOD01. The sequence goes on from JAPLOD010000545.1 coordinate 14,085, forward strand.
GGTCAAGATCATCCAGGACAGCAAGGAGGAGAGCCTGCGTGTCGCGGCGCTTGTCTGCCTGGGCGTGCACGGCGCGGGCGCCGACGTGGACATGCTGGTGAAACTGGCGGCCAAGAAGCCGGAGAGCGCGGAGACCAAGGCGGCCCGCGCGGCGCTGGATCGCCTCGGCAAAGCCGACGTGAACGACGCTCTGAGCAAGATGCTCGACACCGCCACCCCCGCCGAGCGGGCCGTTATCCTGAGTGTGTTCGCGACGCGGCGCGTGGAGGCGGCGCTGCCGGCGTTGGTGAAGCTGATGAACGGGAACGACGCGGCGGCGGCACTCGAAGCGGCGCAGTCCATTGAGGTTCTGGGCACGGCGGCGGAGATGCCCGCCGTTACGGGGCTGCTGGCGAAGACAGCGGACACAGCCCTGCAGAAAGCTCTCGAAACGGCCGCCACCGCAATCTGCACGCGGGCCACGGACAAGGAACCTTGCGGACAGGCAGTCCTGGCGGCACTCGACAAGGCCACCACGCCGGCCGCGCGCAGCGCGCTGCTGCGGGTGACGCCACGCATCAAGACGGAATCGGCGCTGGCGGCCGTGCGCAAGGCCATGAGCGACAAGGACGCGGACGTAAGCGAAGCGGCCACGCGGACGCTGACCGAATGGCCGGAGAGCGGGGCCGTGCCGTACCTGGTGGAACTGGCCAAGACGACCACCAATCAGGCGCACGCGGTGCTGGCGATCCGTGGCTGCCTGCGGCTGGCCGGCATCAAGGAAAAGCCCGCGGAGGAACGGCTGGGCATCTACAAGAAGGTCCTCGAGACGGCGAAGCGTCCGGATGAGAAGAAGCAGGCGCTGGCCGGCGTGGCGGACCTGGCGACGGCCGAAGCGCTGGATCTGCTGAAAGGGTACTTCGAAGACAAGGCGCTCGGCGATGACGCCGCGAACCAGGCGATCCAGATGGCGAAGCGGAACGGCGCGTTCCTGGGCGACAAAGCGTCCGCGGCGCTGGAGGCCATCAAGGCCATCCCGGGTGCCAGCGAACAACTCAAGAAGGCCGCTGACGAGGCGATCAAGGCGGTGAAGAACACCGGGCAGCTTGACGGCTTCATCATCGCGTGGCTGCTGGCCGGGCCTTACGAGCAGGATAACAAGGGCGCCGGGGAACTCTTCGACATAGTTTTTGATCCGGAGAAGCCCGACGCCAAGGTAGGGTGGCGGCCCGTGCTCGCCGAGAAAGGGGCGCACCCCATCGCGCTGGACAAGGTCATCGGCGGCCAGAACCGCGTGGCCTACCTGAAGACCGGCATCACCTCCGAGATGGACCAGGAAGTGCTGCTCGAAGTTGGCAGCGACGACGGCGTTAAGGTCTGGCTGAACGGCCAGGTGGTGCACGCGAACAACGCGACGCGCGGCTGTCAGGAAGGCCAGGACAAGGTGAAGATGAAGCTGAAACAGGGCGCCAACACGCTGCTGTGCAAGGTGACGCAGGGCGGCGGCGAGTGGGCGGTGGTCGCGCGGCTGCGGTCAGCGGGGGGCAAAGAGGCCGTAGGAACCGCCGTATCGCCGAAATGAGATCCGGAACTCCCGGCTCTCGCTTCGTCGGTCGGGACCGCCCCGCTCAAGGCGGGCGCGCCAAGCGCGGAAGGCGTCGCGGCCGGGAGTAAGGTGACGGTTGTCGTGGTAGACCGAGGCGGCGGAAGGGGGGAGTCCGCCGCCGCTGTGTGCTGGTCGTTATCGTGGAAACCATTGTTCGAGACAACGAAAGGAGAAACACATGGCCAGGTTCGTGCTGCCTCTCATAGCCGTATTGCTGTGGGCATTCATCCCGGCGCTTCGGGCCGAGGATGACATCGAAGCCAAGAAGGCCAAGATCCAAGGCCTGCAACTGTGGTACAAGCTGGATGAGAGCGAGGGCAAGAAAGCGAAGAACGCCGTCGAGAAGGGCATAGATTGCGAGGTCGAGGGCGCGAAGTGGGTCAAGGAAGGGAAGCTCGGCGGCGCGTTGGAGTTCAACGGGCAGAGCGACTACATCCTCACGGCGGCGAGCGTGCACGAGGGTTTCAAGGACGGCAACCTCACCATCGCCGTGTGGATCTTCGCCAAAGGCGGCGGCGTCGTTGTGGACGAGTTGGGGCAGCACGAACTCGAAGGCGGCTGGCACGACAGCCAGATCGAGCTGATGGACGACGGCGAAGTGAAAGTGCGCGTCTGGCAGCTCGACGGCATTTCCGTCGGCAAAGTGAAGCTGAACGAGTGGCATCACGTCGTCGTGCGCTACGGCGCCAAGGACCAGGTCCTGGACGGTTTCGTGGACGGGGTCAAGTCCACGGAGAAGGGCTCAGGCGAGAAGCAGTGGAACGGCGGCGGCGACATCTACTATGCCTTCGGCGCCGCGGACTCCACCAACCTCGGCCAGGGCGGCGCCTTCAAAGGCCTGATGGACGACATCCGCGTCTACAACCGCGCCCTGACGGACGACGAGGTCAAGACCCTCGCAGGTAAGTAAACGGGGCGAGACGCATCGCTGGACGAGCCAGCGTTGCCACACGACGAAGGGCACGCATGAGTCCGCGCCGAACACGCGGTCCGGACTCATGCGTGGCATTCTCTCACGCAGCCCCGCCGTTCCTTCCCCCTACATCTGGCAGTTGGCATAAGTTTCGCGTAAAATCAGGGTGGCAAGATGGTGCGCGGTTCCCAGCGCGCCATTTCGACAGGTTGCGCGAGCCGTTCTGCGCCGCCTGTCCGCACGTGGCGCGATCCGCTGGGTCGCGCGGCGACCCGGAGGGCCGCCCAACACGGGAGCACAAGCTGGGGCTCAAACCCAGAACAGTGCTGTTGCAACGTGCCGCTCCACGATATAACCGACTGTCGCGGGGGCTGCTGCAACGGTCCTCGCGCTGGATGAGGGCACCCCAACATGTTTGACCGCTTTACCGATCGCGCCCGCAAAGTTATCAGCTTCGCCCGGCAGGAAGCCGAGCGCTTCAACCACGATTACATTGGCACGGAACACATCCTCCTGGGCCTCGTGAAGGAAGGTTCCGGCGTCGCCGCCAACGTCCTGGAGAACCTCGATGTTGACCTTGAGAAAGTGCGGCTCGAAGTCGAGAAGCTTGTGAAGCCCGCCCCCGACGTCGTCACCATGGGCCAGTTGCCGTTCACGCCGCGCGCCAAGAAGGTGCTGGAGTTCGCGATAGACGAAGCGCGCGCGCTGGATCACAACTACGTGGGCACCGAGCATCTGCTGCTGGGCCTGCTGCGCGAACAGGAGGGCCTGGCGGCGCAGGTCCTGATGAACCTCGGCCTGAAGCTCGAAGACGTGCGCAACGAGGTGATGGAATTCCTCGGCGCGGAAACGCAGCAGAGCAAGGATGCGGACGCTCAGAGCGGCGAACCGTCCGGCGGCGCGCCCGGCCCGGCCCCCAAACAGGGCGAGAGCAAGACGCCGGCGCTGGACAGCTTCGGGCGCGACCTGACCGAGCTGGCGCGGGAAGGCAAGCTGGATCCGGTGATCGGACGCAAGAACGAGATCGAGCGCGTGCTGCAGATCCTGGCGCGGCGCACGAAGAACAACCCCGTGCTGCTGGGCGAGGCAGGCGTCGGCAAGACGGCGATTGTCGAAGGCTTCGCGCAGATGGTCGTCGCGGGAGAAGTACCCGAACTGCTGCGCGGCCGCCGGGTCGTCGTGCTGGACCTGGCGATGATGGTCGCGGGCACCAAGTACCGCGGGCAGTTCGAGGAACGCATCAAGGCCGTGATGAACGAGGTGCGGCGCAGCAAGAACGTGATCCTGTTCATTGACGAGCTGCATACGCTGGTCGGCGCCGGCGGCGCGGAAGGGAGCATTGACGCCAGCAACGTGCTCAAGCCCGCCCTGTCGCGCGGCGAGGTGCCGTGCATCGGCGCCACCACGCTCGTCGAATTCCGCTAGTACATCGAGAAGGATTCGGCGCTGGAACGGCGCTTCCAGACCATCATGGTCAACCCGCCGTCGCAGGACGAGACGCTGGCCATCCTGCGGGGGCTGCGCGACAGGTATGAGGCGCATCACCGCGTGCGCATCACCGACGAGGCGCTCAGGGAAGCCGTCACGCTCTCCGACCGGTACATCACGGGCCGGTTCCTGCCGGACAAGGCGATTGACGTGATAGACGAGTCCGGCTCGCGGGTGCGGCTGAGCAAGATGACGCGGCCGCCGGACCTGAAGGACATCGAGAAGGAGATCGCCGAGCTCGAGATGGAGAAGGAGCAGGCGGTGGCGGCGCAGGACTTCGAGACGGCAGCCGAGTACCGCGACCGCGCCGAGATACTCCGCAAGCAGATGGAGCGCATCAAGAAGGAATGGCGCGAGTCCTCGTCGGAGACGGTGGGCGTCGTGGACGAGGAAACGGTGCGCGAGGTCGTCAGCAAGATGACGGGCATCCCGCTGCGCAAGATGCAGGGCCAGGAGACCGAGCGCCTGTTGAAAATGGAGGACGCGCTGCACAAGCGCATCATCAGCCAGGACGAAGCCATCACGACGATCGCCAAGGCGGTGCGGCGCAGCCGCGCGGGACTGAAGGATCCGCGGCGGCCCATCGGTTCCTTCATCTTCCTCGGCCCGACCGGCGTGGGCAAGACGCTGCTGGCCAAGGCGCTGGCGGAGTTCATGTTCGGTAACCAGGACGCGCTGCTGCAGATTGACATGTCGGAATACATGGAGAAGCATGCCGTGTCGCGGCTGGTCGGCGCGCCGCCAGGCTACGTCGGGTACGAGGAGGGCGGGCAGCTCACGGAGAAGATCCGCCTCCAGCCGTACTCGGTGGTGCTGCTGGACGAGATCGAGAAGGCGCATCCGGAGATCTTCAACATCCTGCTGCAGATCATGGAAGACGGCAAGCTGACCGACAGCTACGGCCGGCACGTGGACTTCCGCAACACGATCCTGCTCATGACGTCCAACATCGGCGCAAAGCTGATCAAGGACTCGGGCTCGATCGGCTTCGGGCGGCGCAGCGAGGAAGCCACCTACGCGGACCTCAAGCGCAAGCTGACGCAGAAGATGGAGGAGGAGTTCCGGCCGGAGTTCATCGCGCGGCTGGATGACGTGATCGTCTTCCACCACCTGACCAAGGAAGACCTGAAGAAGATCGTGCACCTGGAAGTGGCCCAGGTCGCCAAGCGCCTGCACGAGAAGCAGATCTCGCTGGTGCTGACGGAACCGGCGCTGAACTTCCTGACGGACAAAGGCACCAACCTCGACATGGGCGCGCGGCCCCTGCGGCGCGCCGTGGAGCGGTACATCGAGGACCCGATGAGCGAGGAGATTCTGCGCAGCGCGATCCCGACGAAGACCAAGGTCGAGGCGTTGCCCGACCAGGCGGGCGAGAAGCTGGTCTTCCACGTCATCGGCGAATTCGAGCCGGAGCCGGTTGGCGCGGGGGTCAAAGCCGCTGCCGAAGCAGTGCCCACGGGTGGCATGTCCGCGCCGCCGAGCGTGCGGTCGGGCGGCGCGCGCGGCGGCGGGGCGGGCGCGGCGAGCGGGGGGTAACGCTGCGGCTCGTGGCGTGGTTCAGGAAGCGAACACCGTCATTGCAGGAGCCAGGGTATGGAGGCCACCGCACCGCGCGTCAATGCCGCTCCATGCACCGCCCCTCCCGTGGGAAGGGCTGCGGAGCGCGAAATGTGTTCCGAGCCGATTGGAGCCGAGAAGCGGCGTGTTGACCCCGCCGTGCTGCGGCGCGCCGCAGCGTCTGACGCTCCGCTCGTCGCCATCACGGTCGAGCAGTACCACCACATGCTTGAGGCCGGCGCCATCCTTGAAGGCGCACCCATTGAACTGCTCAATGGCATGCTGGTGTGGAAGGACCGTTCGGCACGAGGGGAGAATCCTATGACCATTGGCGATCTCCATATTCTCGTTGTCGGAGCACTGGCGGAACTGTTGCCGTCGCTGCGGGCGCTCAACTGCCACATTCGCATTCAGGCAACTGTGGCGCTCCCACCCAACCAGGAGCCTGAACCGGACGGCGCGATAGTTCGGGGAACGCGCAGGGATTATGCGGACCACCGGCCCGGTCCGGACGAGACACTCTGCGTGATTGAGGTCGCCGATAGTTCGCTCTCCGATGACCGCACCATTAAACAGCGCCTCTATGCGGATGCGGGCATTCCGCAGTACCTCATCATCAACATCCCCGACAAGCAGATCGAAGTGCATGAGCAGCCGCTCGTTGGCCAGGGGCGGTACGGGCAGGTGACGATCATCAAGGCGGGACAAAACGTGCCCTTGCTGGTTCCTGACGGTAAGCGCCTGGAGGTCGCGGCGGCGGAACTGTTGCCGTGACCGCGCTGGTCTACCGTGTGTTCCCACGACATGAGCGAAGCACTTCCCACCAAGCGTCTGCCTTGGTTCCACTTCCACTTGTCGTCATTACTTGCGGCCCAGTTGATGGCGGCGCTGCTGCTATACCTGAATGTCACTCCGTCGGGAACATGGGTATACTTCCAGGAGGAGGATTCAGGCTCGTGCTATGGTTACAGCACTGACACATTTGACCTTGTGTACGGCTGGCCCCTGGTTGCCGTTCGATGTGGTAGCCCGCCCGGCAAAACGCCACCGCGGCTCTTGTCCCGGAAACGCCGGCGAGGCGTCCCATGTTACACCTCGACGACGGCAGTGAGCGATGGCTTCCGGGCCTTTTTCCTACGCCGCGGCGTGGTCTCCAGGTACAGGTGGATCGCTTCCTTCACGTTCTTCAAGGCGGCGTCAACGCTCTTGCCCTGGCTCATGCAGCCAGGTAGCTCGGGAACATCCGCTACATAACCCTTGTAGTCCGGATCATAGATCAGGTTGACGAGCACCCGCATAGTCTGGCTCCCCAGTCACACAGCTATAGGCTACCACACTTCGCACGCGTCGCAACTGGCCACGGAGTCCTGACCGCTAACAACTGACAACTGACCGTTTCACTTTTGCATTCCGTATCCTTCTTTCTACAGTGAGTCCATGTCCAAGCGCCAAGGCGTCACGTTCTTTTGCAAGCAGTGCGGGCATGAGACGACGCGCTGGGAAGGGAAATGCCCGGCGTGCCACGAATGGGATACGCTGGTCGAAGCGCCCGTCGAGAAGGCCAAGCCCGCCGGACGGCGCGGGCGCGACGGCAGCGCGTCGCGGCTGACACTGACGGCCGCATCCACGCTCAAGCCGCTGCGCGAGCACGCACGGGACAGACTGCCGCGCATTCCCGTGCCGCTCGCCGAATTCCACCGCGTGCTCGGCGGCGGGATAGTTCCCGGCGGCAGCGTGCTGGTGGGCGGCGAACCCGGCATCGGCAAGTCCACGCTGCTGCTGCAACTGCTCGCGGCACTGGCGGCGGCTGATCCGGGAGGAGAGGCCCAGAGCGGGCGCAAACCGTGCTGGGTGTACATCACGGGCGAAGAGGCGCCCAGCCAGATTGCGGCGCGCGGCCTGCGGCTGTCTGAACCGCGCGCGTCAGCGAGCGGACCAGTCCCTCACGGTCGCGGCGCAGCGCACGGTTTCGACAGCGAGCAACTCAAGCTGGCAAGCGAGACAGACCTCTCGAACATCCTGAACATGCTCGAAGCCGAGCGGCCCCAGGTTGCGGTCGTTGATTCGATCCAGACCGTGCACGACGGCGGGATTGAGTCGGCGGCAGGTTCGGTCTCCCAAGTGCGCGAATGCGCCATGGCCCTGGTGGACGCGGGGCGGCAACTTAACACGGCGGTGTTCCTTATTGGCCACGTCACCAAGGACGGCGTGATAGCCGGTCCGCGCGTGCTCGAACACATCGTTGACACGGTGCTGAGCTTCGAGGGCGAGATGCGCCTTGATCTGCGCGTCCTGCGCGCCAGCAAGAACCGTTTCGGCAGCACTGACGAAGCGGGCTTCTTCGAGATGACGCAAGCGGGCCTCATCGAGGTGCCCGACCCGTCCGCCGCGCTGCTGGACCGCGACAGTGCGGCCGACAAAGGCCCCGGTTCGGCAATCGGCGCGCTGTGCGAAGGCACGCGCGTGCTGCTGGTGGAACTGCAGGGGCTCACCGTGGCGGTCCCTGGCGGCGGCAGTCCGCGCCGCCGCGCCAGCGGCGTGGATGCGGGACGACTGGCGCAGCTTCTCGCGGTGCTCGAAGCACGCGCAGCCGTGCCGTTCGGAACGCTGGATGTTTTCGCCAGCGCGGCGGGCGGGTTCCGCGTTGACGAACCGGCGGCGGACCTGCCGCTCGCCTTGGCGCTGGCATCCATTGCCACCGGGCGGCCGGTGCGCGAGGGGCTCGTAGCGGCGGGCGAAGTCGGACTGGGCGGCGAGATCCGTCCCGTGCCACGGCGGGAGGCGCGCGTGGCCGCGGCCCGGCGGCTGGGCTGCAAGACGATCCTGCTGCCCGCGCGCGGACGGACGCACCTGCCGTCGCAGATCGAGGGCGCGAAGATCCTGCGGGCGCGAACGCTGCGCGAAGCGCTGGCGATGGGCTTGGCATGATTTTGGATTTTGGATTCTAGATTTTGGATTGACAACCCGACAGCGGTCTACTTGGCGGCGCCGAGAGTCGCCTTGAATGCTTCCGCGGTCTTGGCGTCTTTGAGCGCGGCCTTGGCCACGTGTTCATCGGCGGGGTCGGTCTGGCCGTCGGCATAGAGGAAGACGGCCACTGAGAGCAGGCCCTCGGCATCGTCGTCGCCTCTGAGCAGGGCCTTGGCGATGGAGACAAGGTCAGCCACCGGCAGCGTCTTACAGCCAACGGGCATGGCGTTGTTCTGAATATCCACGCGCAGGTTCCTGTCATCGGCGCCGAGCAGGCCGTACTTCTCCACCTGGTTGCCGACGTGGACGAAGGCCGCGGGCTTCTTGCCTTCTTTCAGCGCCGCATTGATGCGCGTGATCAGCCTGGCCTGCCATTCGTCCATCACCGCCTGCGGGATCTGCATCTTTTTCGGCTCAGGCCGCGGAGTCTTCGGCGCGGCCTGGGCTGTCTTCTCGGCGGGCTTGGCCGCCGGGGTCGCGGGGGCCAGAAGCGGCAGAGGACCCTTCTGGTAGTAATTGACGCCGCGCAGGCGCAGGTAGCCGCCGTCGTCATCCGCATAGAGCGCCTTCTCGCCTTTGTTGTCCTTGACCGGCTCGGGGTTGGTGATGCCGTCCTTCTTAGCGTCGTCACGAGAGGTGCAGCCGCCGGCGCCGCCGCCGAAGAGCAGCCCGACGTAACCGTGCGCGGCCCATTCGGCGATATGCGCGTTCTCCGGGTATTTCTCGAGGAAATACTCGGGGCGGTTGTCCATGAAATGGCCCTCGGTGTTGTTGCAGCTCGCCATATACGTATTGCCGATGGGGATCTGCCAGGCTATGAGCGGCAGGCCGGTGAGCTTGTACAGCTCGCCGCTCCAGTCGCGGAACGAGGCGAAGTCCTTGTCGCTCCACCACGCGCCCTCAGCGTGGTAGTTGTGGGCGAGTTTCCAGGCGGAGTCGCGGTCGCTGGGGTCGGTGAAGAGCATGTCCCACTTGCCGGACTTGAGGCAGAAGTCGGCCATCTTCTTCGTGTCGGGGTTGCCCCACTTGGAGGCGTGCCAGGCGAGCAGGACGTTCGGCGCATACTTGTCCCGCAACGCAACCAAGGCCTGGCAGAAGCCGGCGGCCGTGTCGGCAAAGTCCGCGGCTTCGGCGCAGCCGCTGGACTTGACCATGACTTTGACCTTGTCGGGATCGTTGGGCGAAAAGACCTGGCTGATGCGGAAATAGCCCCACAAGTCGGGCTCGTGATGCAGGATCACGGTCTTGCCGAACTTGCCGCATTCCTGGAAGAGCAGCTTGAGGTCCTCGAAGTACGCCTTCATCGTGCCGGCGTTCTCGCAGTTGATCTTGTTGCAGGTGTCCTCGCCGCCCTTGGCGCCGCCGGGCAGCGACTGCAGCATCTGGTAGTAGGAGAAGCAGGGGATGACTCCCGTCTTGCCGCATTCGCTGAGGTAGTGGGCGGCGAAGGCGCCGGCGGGCTGGTTCCACGTCTTCCAGTTGCTGGGCGTGTTGACGCCGCCGCAGATGTACTGGTAGCGGACGTCCCACAGCGCGCCCTGCTTGCGCGTCTCCTCGATCCAGCCGTCGCCGGGGCCGCTGGCCAGGCCGAGCATGAAATGCGGGCGCAGCTTGTGGATGACCTCCTCGGCCTTGGGCGAAGCGGCGAGGGCGCCCGGCAGGTTCAGCAGCGCGCAAACAGCGACAACAACGATGGTAGCTCTCACATCATTGACTCCGGAACTCTGGGCCGTCACTCGTCACCCGTCACTCGCCTCACTCCGGCAGCGGCTTGCCCTTGGTCTCCGGCGCGAACCAGATGACCACCATGCCCACGATGTAAATCAGCGTGATCATCGTGCCCATGCGCGCGTAGTCGCCGCCGTAGTACTTGACCAGCTCCCCGGCGTACACCGCGCCCACAGCCGCAAGAATACGCCCGGTGTTGAAACTCACCCCCTGCCCCGTCGCGCGGACCCGCGTAGGGAACAACTCCGGCAGGTACAGCGGCAGCCAGCCATAGAACGCGGCGGTCGTGCCGCCGACAATGAACGTCATGCACAGCAGCAGGTTGCCGTATTGGTGTTCGCCGCGGTACAGATACGCGCACGCCAGCAGCGACGTCAGACACAGGCCGAAGTACGCCGGCCGCCGGCCAAGCCACGCGCCGACCAGCGGGCCGATCATGCAGCCGACGATCGCGCCGAGTGACGCGAGCAGTTGGGCCCACGCCTTGGCCTCCGGCAACTTGCCGCCGGTCAGCCTGTCCACCCACATCGGGATCCATTGCACCGAGCCCCACGTGCCGATCAGGGCGACGGCCGCGAACGTTATCGCCAACAGCGTCGTCCGCAGCAATGCCGGGGAGAATATCTCCCGCACAGGGCGGGCCGCGGCATGCTTCACGGACTGCTTCCACCGTTCCGATTCGGGCACGAAGAGCCGGATGAAGAACGTGAGCAGCGCGGGCGCTGCGCCGGCCAGCATCACCCACCGCCATGAATCCGGACGCACGTGGAACTGCAGCGCCACGACGGCGATTAGCGCGTAGCCAAAGTTCGCCGCCGCGCCGATCAGGCCGGCCAGGATCGGCCGGTGCCGATCCGGCCAGCATTCCATCACCAGCGCCACGCCCAGCGACCATTCGCCGCCCATGCCCAGCGCGGCAACGAAGCGCAGCGCGCCCAACTGCCAGGCCGCCGCGGCAAAATAGCAGAAGCCCGTGAAGACCGAATACGTGAGGATGCTGATGGTCATGGCGCGCACGCGGCCGATACGATCGCCCAGCCAGCCGAAGACGAGGCCGCCACAGGCCGCGCCGACCAGAAACAGCGCCGTGATGCGGCCCATCCACTGCCCGATCGTCTGGTCGTCAACGATCCCCATCAGGTCGCTGAGCGCGGGCCGGGCCACGAGGGGGAAGATGCCCATTTCCAGGCCGTCGAACATCCAGCCCAGGAATGCGGCAAGAAGCACCAGCCAGCGGCCTCTAGCGTCTAAGTGTGTCTCTGCCATTCCATCCTTCAGGGCCGTTCGGGGCTAATGGGCCACAGCCGGTTCTGCTTTCGGCGCAGCACCGGCGCCAGTCCCCGAAATCTCGTCGTCCGGCAAGGGCTCGTTCCGAGTCTCCGGCGCCCAGATCACCGTGATGACCCCGATGGCGTAGGCGCAGGAGACTGTGAGGGCGGCCAGTCGGAAACTCTCAATCTCGTATTTGCCTTCCCACACGACAGCAAGCTGGCCCAGCGCGGCGGGGCCAAGTGCGGCCACGAAGCGCCCCACGTTGTAGCAGAAGCTTGTGCCGGTGTTGCGCAGGCGCGTGGGGAAGAGTTCGGGGAAGTACATCGCATAGCCGCCGAAGGGCGCCAGCGTGCCGAAGCCCAGGAGCGGGGCCATGTACCAGAGCTGGCTGACGTCGTGGAACGAGTAGAACGTGAAGGCCACGGCGAACCAGCCGGCCAGAAACGCGAAGACGAACGCCGGCCGGCGCCCCAGGCTCGTGGCCAGATAGGCGTAGGCCATCATGCCGAGGAACGCGCCGATCTGCTGGAGGATCAGCCACCGGCCCTTGAGGGCCGTCATCTTGTCGCGCGGCAGAGCTTTGGCGATGAGTGCGCGGACCTCGTCCTTCTGGGCCGCGTTCAACGGGGTCATCACCGCCGTCGCTCTCAGCGCCTTGATCTGCGCGGCGTCGGCATCGTCCTTCGGCGCAGACAGCACTTTGGCGCTGACAACTCTGTCAGCCGGCTTGAGCCATTTTGAGACCAAGGCGATATAGGCGCGCTCATCCTCCTTGAAAGCCGCGACGGCCTCCCTGAACTTGACGGCCGTATCGGCCTTGGCGACGGCCGCCGCCTTCTTCTGCGTCTCCTCCGAGAGCCCCGGGATCGGGGCCGCGCCATCCGGCTGGCCCGCCTTGAGCTGTGCCAGCAGTTGCGCGAGCTGCTCGCGCTGCTGCTCGTTGAGCGGCGTTTCGAGAGCTTTGTCCGCCGGCACGGGCGGGTTGAGGCGCGTGGATACCAGCGTGACGTACGCGGCGTCGTCCTGCTTGAAGGCGGCAACAGCACTCTGGTGTTCGCCGGCGCCATTGGCTGCCACGACCGCGGCGATCTTGGCCTTCGTCTCGTCGGAGAGCATCGGGATCGAGGCATCAATCAGCTCCGGGCTGAAGAAACCGACGCCCCACAGGCCGAGCACGCCGGAGATACCGAGCGCCAGGCCGACCAGCGTGTTGCGGCGCCAACGGGGCGTGCGGAACAGATCGGCGATGCTGCCCAGATGCTTGCTGGCGTCGAGGCCGGCCGCGGTCGCGGCGTTCGCGGCTGCCTTGGCCTTGACCCAGCGTTCCGGCTCGCGCAGGTTCAGGAAAACGAACACTGCGATGAGCGCGGGAAAAGCGCCAACGAGGTACAGCACACGCCAGCCGTAGGTTCCCTCGATGTACCAGAACAGCGATGCGCCGATGATGTTCCCGACGGCCGAAAGCGACTGCACCAGGCCCAGGCACTTGGCGCGAGCTTTCTCGGGCATGGCTTCCGCCACCAGCGATGCGCCCGCGGCAAACTCGCCGCCAACGCCCATGCCGGTCAGGAAGCGGTAGATGCCAAACTCCTGCCACGTCTGGGCGATGTAGCTTAGGCCCGTGAAGCCGGCGTACACGAGGATGGTCACGGCCATGGTCTTGGCGCGGCCCCACTTGTCGCCCAGCGACCCGAAAAGAAGACCGCCAATCGCCCAGCCGAGGATGAACATGCTCGTGACTATGGTGCCGCATTGGTTGACGTCGCCACCGGATTCGCCGAGCAGGTCCTTGATGGCGATGGAACGGGAGGCCAGGAAGATCTGGCCATCCATCGTGTCGAACAGCCAGCCGAGAATCGCCATAATGAAAACGAACCAGTGGTAGCCGTTCAACTGGCGCCACCAGGCACGCTGATCCACCGCGGCGTCCGGAACGGAATCGCTCATCACACTACCTCTCTTCGAGTGGCGTACATGAGTCTGTGTACAGTTGCGTGAGATGAGAAGCAAAGAAAAATCGTGGCACCTCTCGGCGGTTCCTCGACACGCAACCGGCACGTTCCGCGCGGTCATGTTGGCGCGAGGTCGCCGGACCGCCCCGCCCCTGTGTGACACGCCGTGCATATCGTCCGATTACCGTACATGGGAATGCACGAGCATTTTGCACCAAGGCAAGAGTTCGACTCCGGTTTTCCAGAACTCCCACGGGCTTGCCAATATCTCGGCACGGAGCACTGGCAAAGAGTTGACACTTTGCGGCAGCCTGCCGTATCTGGGAGCTTGACACCGCAGGCCGTTCACGTGAATCTGCAGTGATATAATAGGACACTGTAACGTCTTCATCGCACTCGAAAGTTACCGTTAGGTAACCTATGTGCGCCATTTTGTAACACATATGCCCGAAAATAAGACTGCGCCCGAAGATTGTGGGTCCCCGAGCGCAAGGCGGGATGTGTAGGTAGGACTGTTGGCACGATGCCAAACTGCAGAATACAGTCTGACTGTGCCGGTAGGCACTTTTCTCTGTAGCAATAGCCGTGCCATACATACTGCATCTAGTCCTTATTGCCGCAACGTAACCGTTCAGTCCTTCCGTCCTCCGCGCGCCTCCGCGCCCACCTCCGGCATCCGGTATCTGGTATCCGGCATCCGGTATCTGGTATCCGGCATCCGGTATCTGGTATCCGGCATCCGGTATCTGGTGTCCGGCATCCGGTATCTGGTATCCGGCATCCGGTATCCGGTATCCGGCATCCGGTATCTGGTATCCAGTATCCTGTGTCTTGTAACTTGTAACCTGTCCGTCCTCATAGCCAATACCGTACCTGGTACGCCAGCGATTCCAGCAGGACCTGCTCCCACGGACGCGCGGCCTGCGTATCCGTGGTCACTTCGCGGCACTGTGCGACATCGGCCAGTATCTGCTTCCGCAGTCTCGTGGCGAACGGCCGGTCAAGCACCAGCACGCCAGCTTCGAGATTGTGCCGAAGACTGCGATGGTCCAGGTTATACGAACTGACCACTGACCACATGTCGTCAATCACCGCCGCCTTGCAGTGCAGCATGCTGATCGGGTACTCGTAGATGCGCACCCCGCTCGCCAGCAGTTCGTTGTAGAGCGCGTGCGAGGCCAGGCCCACGATGCGGATGTCGCTGTGTTGGGCCACCACGACCGCCACGGTTACGCCCCGCCGAACCGCATGCCGCAAGGCCCGCCGTATCCGTCCGTCGGGGATGAAGTACGCGTTCTCAATGAGTATGTAGCGCCGGGCGTGCTTGATGGCGTGCAGGTACGCCCGCCGGACGCGCACGCGCTGCAGGAACTCCTTGTTGCTGACAACCTGCACCGGCACGTTGACGACACGCCGCGAGTCCGTGCCAGCTCGTACCACGGGCGTCTCGCCCGTGGACGCGCAACGCCCATCCGCGGCCGGCGCGGGGGCTGCGTGCGCCGGCACGGGGAATAGCGTCGCGCGCGCCCAGACTGCCTCGGTCAGGTCGCGGAGCTGGGCGGCGGGAGTGGCGCCTTCCAGCCGCAGATGCGTGTCTCGCCACCCTTCCCCGCCCTCCTCCTTGGCCACGAATTCGTCGCCGATGTTGAGCCCGCCCGTGAACGCGACCATGCCGTCAACCACCAGGATCTTGCGGTGGTCGCGGCGGTTCATGCGTTCCAGGCCGATGCGCCACAGATCAATGAGCGGACGGTAGACCGCCACCCGCACGCCCGCTTGCAGGAGCCCCTGAACGTAGTCGTGACTCAGCCCCATGCTGCCGATGCCGTCGTAGAGCAGCCGGACTTGGGCCCCGCGCTTTGCCGCCGCACTCAACGCCTCGGCGAAGCGCTGCCCCGTCTTGTCCGCTCGCAGGATATAGGTCTCCATATCCACGGACTGCCGCGCCGCCTGGATGCACGCCAGCATCTCGGGGTACGCCGCGCGGCCGTCTACCAGCAGCTTCACGCTGTCGGCGCGCACGAACGTTTCGGGGTCAACGGCGTAGCGCATGAGCGCGGCCGTGTCCGCGGCTTCCCGCACGGGGGCCTCGGGCACAACCAGCTCGCGCGGCGGCTGCGCAATACCCCGCTCCAGGCGCTTGCGCAGGCGGCGTCTGTGCAGCAGCGTGATGGCCACCAGGCTGATCGGATAGGAGACGATCGCCGCCGCCAGGCCCGTGAGCAGCACGCCCAACGCCAGGGGGCCAAGGACATCCGTGCCCAGTCCCGCAATTGCGACGGCCACAACTCGCAGCGACTCCAACGGGGCGCTCCACTGCCAGCTCGCGCCCGCAGTGCGCACGGCGGCCAGAGCCTGATCCACGTGGGCGACGGTCCCCGGCCAGAAGATGCTCCCGACCTCGTACTGGAGATAGGCGAGCGGCAGCATCGTGGCGGCGTTCGAGAGGAACTGAGGGAAAATCGAGACGACCTTGTTGCCGCGCACGATCCAGGCGAAGAGCACGCTCAGCGGGATCTGGAAGCCCGGCAACGGGAAGGCCGTGGCGAAGAATCCCGCCGCCAGCCCGCGAGCGACGCGCTCGGGCGGATCGCCTGTGCCCAGTATCTTGCGCAGGATGCGCCTCAGACGAATACGAGTCTGGTACAACATAGCCTAAGTCTCTGGTGCCGAGTGCCTCGTTTCAAGTCTACCCGAAGGGTGCGGTTCCTGCCTATAGCCGGAGACGCGCTTCGCTGTCCAAAACTGCACCATTGTGCACAACCCGTCCGTTGTCAGTTGTCAGTTGTCCGTTGCCAGTTCGGTGTTGTTGCCGCCCCCGCCCTTCGTGCCCGGCCAAGGAAAATGCCAAATGACCACCGGCCAATAGCCGCCAACAGCCAAGAGCCAAGAGCCAATCCCCCAGTGCCACTGGCCCCCGCCCAATGACAAATGACAATGCCCCCCAGGCCCACGTCGTCGTGGCTCGTCGTTCAATCGCAAATCGCAAATCCAAAATCGAAAATCGCCGTCACTCCCTCCGCACCACCTCTACCCCAGCGCCGCCCGCCTCCCTGCCGTTCCCACCCAGTTCGTATCTGTGTTCATCCGTGTTTATCTGTGGTTTCATCTCGTTGAGGATTTCCTCGATGATCTCCAGTTCGAGCTGATGCGGTGTCTTCCCATAGCACAGCAGACACGACCTGAAGAATTTCGGGTAACTCGAAAACCCGTAGCTCATCGCCCACGTGGTCCGATGAAACCGCGGCGCCCTCCGGCTTCTCTGCAGCGCCTCATAGACTTCCTCGGCCTCTGACTTCCCCTCTGCGCCTGAACCCTGAACCCTGAACCCTGAACCCGCCGTCTCTT